>JBKJVN010000032.1:0-12183 GCA_046717345.1 Candidatus Limnocylindria bacterium
GTCCAGGCCTACCTGTTGTGCAGCGTGGCCGTGGACCTCCGCCTCAGCGAGGTGGTCGACATCCCGAACTTCGTCGTCACCGCCCATTGCCCTTTAGGAATCTTCGATTGACAACGGGGCCGGCGCGTCGCGCCGGCCCCATCGGTTCAAGAACCAAGCGTGCCGATGCTCAGGCTTCGCCTTCGCCGTACACGGCGCCCAGGTTGGCCACCGCTTCCGGGCTGCGGGCGCGGAGGACGAAGTACAGGACGATGCCGATCAGCATCCAGACCCCGACGAGGGGAGCCACCCAGATCAGGTCGCCCGTCAAGGACCCAAGCTCGATATTGAGAATGGGAATCGTCAGTCCACCGACGACCGAGAGGAAGGCGGGAATCATGGCCACCACTCCCAGGATTGGCACCACGAGGTGCTTGATGACGTTGAAATCGTCACGCCGCTCCCCGAGGTAGAACCCGATCACCGCCACGTTGACGGCGATGTACATCCCTGCGAACAGCAGTCCCAACGTATAGCCCAGGAAGACGTACACGTTCAGCCCACGGGGATAGGGGTCTTCGGTCAGCAGGAGTCCCAGGACGACCACCAGCACGATACCCAGCACCATCTGGGCATGCACCGCGTTGACCGGGGTCTTCCGGGTGGGATGGACGGCCGCAAAGAACTGCGGCAGCAATCCCCCGCGGCCCATGTTGAACACCGAGCGGGTGGCCGCCGTGGCGCCCGCGCTGGCGTTGGCCAGCGCGCTGTTCAGGATGGCGAAGATGACCAGCAGGCCGCCGATTCCGGGCAGCACCTCCTCGGCCATGAAGCCCCACGGGTCGCCACCGTTGAAGGTATAGAACTCGGCCGCCATGCGGTCCGGCCCGAAGAACACGGTGGCCGCGTAGTAATTGAAGACGTAGAAGGCCCCGATCAGGATCGTCGACCAGATCACCGC
This sequence comes from Candidatus Limnocylindria bacterium, assembly GCA_046717345.1. GTDB lineage: Bacteria > Chloroflexota > Limnocylindria > QHBO01 > QHBO01 > DASTEQ01. The sequence goes on from JBKJVN010000032.1 coordinate 941, forward strand.
CCTGCGGATGGTCCGCTTGGGGTCCTGGGCCTCCTCGCCGAGGGGTGCCGCCGCCTCGAATCCGATGAACGCGAGCAGGCAGAAGACCATGCCCTGGAGTGCCGGCAGCACGCCATCCGCGCCGGGCACGAAGACCTGGATCGTGTTGTTGGATCCGGCGTTGATGATCAGCAAGGCCGATACGAACAGGAAGATCGCGATCTCGATGGTGCCAAGGGCAACACCCACCCGAGTCGAGAAGGAGATCCCGGTGTACAGCAGCCACCACGTGATCAGGCCGCAGACGACGGCCAGGACGGCCCACGCATAGGTGAAGTCCACGTTTAGATAGGCGGCCACGAAGATGCCGCCGAAGAACCCAAAGCCGCCGAACAGGAGCGGCGCCACCAGGGGCTGGGCCAGGGTGAAAGCCCAGGCCATCAGCCAGCCGGCGAACGACCCCAGGCCGCGACCAACGTAGGTGTACATCCCGCCCGCCGACGGCAGGTGCTTGGCCATCTCGCCGATCGAATAGGCCGTGAACAGGCAGGCGATCATGGCGAACACGACCGCCAGCGGCGTGAGGCCACCCGCGAACGTGGTGGCGGCGCCGATCGACAGGGCCGTGGCCACTGCGGGCGCCATATGGGTGATGGACTGGAACAGGGTGCCAGCCAGGCCGACCGCGTTCCGCTCCAGACCGGGCGAGGCTGAAGACATCGGACTCTCCTCCGGTGTGCCCTGACCCACGGTCCGAAGTGGAACCCACCTCGCGCGCGGGTCGCCGGCGACATACTAGGCAGCCGCGGCCCCCGCGGATAGGGGTTTTTGAAAGTCCGTTTGAAAACGCCCGAGCGTGGACGCCGGGTCAGCCGAGGCGGGTGAGGATCTCCTCCCGGTCAAAGGCCCACGAGCCGATGATCAGCAGGACGCCGATCATGCCCATGACCACCAGGTCGCCGACGAGGACCTGGCTCAGGGTGAACGTCGCCTGCCCGCCCAGGAACTGGGCCACCGCGATGGCGATGATCGGCAGCACCACGAAGGCGCCGAACTGCTGGGCGGTCCGGGGGTCGCCGACCCGCGAGCTGACGATGACGCCCAGCAGGACCGACAGCACGCAGATGAGCGGGACGAGGGTGGCCATGGCCACCATCCACTGCGGACTGAACACCATCCGCAGCAGGCGCGGGTCGGCAATCGCCCCGTTGATGAGGCCGTAGGCAACCCACACCGCCCAGGTTGCGAGGACGGCCGGCAAGGCTGCCGCGATGGTCTTGCCGGCGAGCAGCTCGGAGACCTCGATCGGGGTGGCGAGCTGCGGCTCCAGGGATCGCGCCTGCCGCTCACCGATGACCGATTGCGAGGCAATCGCGATGGGCACCATGGCCGGGATGAGCAGGAAGTAGGCCATGAAGTTGGTGACGATGAAGCCCTGGGCCGCCAGCCTGGGCGGCAGGTCGGGGAAGGCGGCGAGCATGAGCCCGATCTGGCCCAGCTGGTTCACATCCAGGTCGTTGACCTCGATGAATCCAACGATGGCGATCGGAATGGCGGCGAAGATGACGGCCGGGGCGGCGACGGCAGCCAGCAGCAGCCGGTTGGACCCGATCTCGCGCCACTCCTTGCCGAAGACGGTGGCCACCAGGCTAAGCCGCACGAGCGCCCTCCGGGTCGCGTTCGCCCCGCTCGCCGACCAGCTCGAGATAGACCTGCTCCAGGCTGGCGACGTCCTCGGCGACCGCCATGACCCGAGCGCCGCGGGTCACCAGCTCACGCACCAGCTCCGGTGTGTCGCGGCGGGGTTCGGCGAGCTCCACCCACAGGTCGCCTCCCTCGCTCCGCGCGTTGCGCACGAAGGGCAGCGGACCGAGCGCAGCCGCCAGGACCGAGACGTCGACGGAGCCTCCGTCCAGCGCGACCCGGGTGGCCGCGGCCCGGCCGCGGCGGCGCAGCTCCGCGGGCGTCCCCTCCGCCAGCAACCGCCCGTTCAAGATCCCGATCCGATCACACACGCGCTCCGCCTCGTCCAGGTTGTGGGTGCACAGGACGATCGAGCGACCCTCGTCGCGCAGGGAGACGACCAGTTCGCGAATCGACTTGGCCGCCTCGGGGTCCAGCGCGCTGGTCGGTTCGTCGAGGTAGATCACCCGGGGCTCGTGGAGGAGGGCCCGGGCGATCGCCACCCGTTGGCGCATGCCCTTGGAGTAGCCGCCGACCCGCCGGTCGGCGGCATCGGTCAAGCCGACCACGGCCAGGTAGCGGTCCACCGCCACGCGCAGGGCGGCATCGGTCAAGCCGTACAGGCGCGCGTAGTACGTCAGGTTCTGGCGCGCGGTCAGCCGGTCGTGGAGGCCGGGGCTCTCGGTCAGGATCCCGGTCAGGGAGCGGATCTGCGGGTTGTCGCGCCCGAGCTCGAGGTCCACCACGCGCACCCTGCCGGCGCTGGGCGCGATCAGCCCGGCCAGGATCCGGACCGTGGTCGTCTTGCCCGCGCCATTGGGGCCCAGCAGCCCGTAGATCTGGCCCGCGGGCACCGTGAAGGACACGTCCCGCAGCGCGGTGACGACCCCGAATCGTCGCTCCAGGCCTTCAACGGTAATCACCGGACCGATGCTAGCAGGGCGCGGCCGGTGGTCCGGAAGCGGCCTTTTCGCCGGGCCGGCGTGGCAAGATCGGCCCATGGAGGAGCGGACCCTGCGCACGCGGCGAGTCTTCGAGGGCCGCCTGCTGAAGGTGCGGGTCGACGACGTGGCCATGGCCGATGGCAGGCCCGCGCAGCGCGAGATCATCGAGCATCCAGGGGCGGTGGCCATCGTGGCCTGGGATGGCGAACGGCTGGCCGCTGTCCGGCAATGGCGGCAGGCGGCGGGGCGCCTGACCCTCGAGCTCCCCGCCGGCACGCGGGACCCGGACGAAGCTCCGCGGCGCACCGCCGAGCGGGAGCTGGCCGAGGAATGCGGCCTGGCGGCGGCGACCTGGGAGCCGGGGCCCGGGTTCTGGACGGCCCCCGGCTTCTGCACCGAGTTCCTGACCCTGTGGCTGGCCACCGACCTGCACCCGGTCAGCGTCGCCGGACCGGAGGACGAATCGCTCGAGCTCGTGTGGCTGACCCTTGATCAGGGGCTGGCCGCCGTCGCCGACGGAACGATTAACGATGCGAAGTCGCTGGTCGGGATCTACTGGCTGGCGCGGCGGCAGGGGCGGGGCTAACCGGCGAGGTCGAGGCGCTGCAGGCGGGGGTTGGCCGTCCGGCCCGGGATCCGGCCGCGCTTGGCAATCGGCCGGCCGTCGATCTCCTTGAGGTCGCCGGTGAAGTCGATGGGGCTGGCGTCAGCGATGGCGGAGCCAACCGCGAAGGAGTCGACCGGCGCCTCGGCTGCCTTGAACTGACCGATGCGCTCGGCGTCCAGCCCGCCCGACACCACGATCTTGACGTGCTGGTGGCCGGCCAGGTCGAGGCGGGCCCGGACCTCCTTGACGAGGTCCGGCGTGACGCGGCCGCGCTCGGAGGGCGTGTCGAGCCGGACGCCCCACAGCCGCTCCCCAAGGGCCTCGGCCACGCGGAGCGACTCCTCGGCTTCGTCCTTGAAGGTGTCGACCAGGACGATGCGCGGGACCTCCGGATCGATGTGGCGGTCGAAGGCTTCCGCGGCCCGAACCGTGTCTCCGAAGATGAGGACCAGGGCGTGGGGCATGGTGCCGGTCGGTGACAGGCCCGCCAGTCGCGCGCCAGCCGGCGTGGAAGCACCGATGCAGCCGCCGACCACGCTGGCGTAGTCCATCTGGTCGGCCACGCTGGGATGGACGTGGCGCGCCCCGAATCCGACGACCGGGATCGGGGCCGCCGCCTCCACGACCACGCGGGCCGCGGTCGCCCAGCCGGAGGATTGGGCCAGGGTGCCCAGCACCGCCGTCTCATACAGGCCGTAGGCCGAGTAGCGGGCCTCGATCCGCATGACGACCTCCTTGGGCTCGAACCGATCGCCGTCCGACAGGGACTCGAGCACCGGAACCGGGTCGTGGCCGTTGCCGGGCCCCAGCACGCGACGGAGGAAAGCATGGACCTCGGCGGCGCCACATAGGATCCCCCCGTCCCGCGCGAAGACCTCCATGACCACCACCGGGTCGAGATGCTCGGCGCGGAGGATGGCGCGGGCCCGCTCGAAATAGACGTCGGCGGTCTGTCCAGTCAACACGTCATCCGCCGCCTGGAACCGCTGGACCGCGTCCTCGCCGGTCATGGGTCGGGAGTGTAGTCGGTGGCTACCCGGCGTCGACGGAAGGCGACCGACAGCACGACCGCCGCCGAACCGGCGGCGACGATCAGGCCCAGGATCCGGACCAGGCCGGCGGCAGTGGCGGTGTTGAGGTCCTGGTTCAGGCTGGCCAGCCGATCCGCCGCCGCCCGGAGGTCGCCGGCGGCGAACGCGGTGGCGGCGGCGGCCAGGCGTTCCTCGGGGCCGGGGCCGATCAGCATGCCGGCGCGCGCGAAGGGGTCCAGGCCCTCTGTGATCCGCAATGCTGCCTGTGCATGCGCGGTCACGATGGCCCGCTCGGCATCGATCTCGGCCCAGGCCAGGGTTCCGCCCCCATGCGTCCGATACGCGGCGGCGAGCCGGTCCGGGGCGGCCAGGTCCGCGTCCTCGATCTCGGCCAGTAGCCGGTTGCGCTCGACGAGCCACTCCCCGGCCGCCGCGATCTCGGCCTGCGCGTCGGCGAAGCGCCATTCGACCATCGCTTCCCGCACCGGATCGGGGTCCCCCCAGTCCGCCGCGGCTTGCACCAGGGCGTCGAAGGCGGTGCGGGCCGCTTCGCGGGCGGTCAACTCGGCTTCGGCACCGGCGCCCAGGACGGCTGCGGCCAGCGCGGCGACCACGGGCTCGTCGGTGACCGCATCGAGGTGGTCGAGGTAGCCGCGAGAGTCCACCGCCACCGCGACCGCGTCCACCGCCGGCGAACCCGCTGCTTCGGCGGTCACCGGATCGTAACCATCCAGCCCCGAGGCCATCCGGCTCAGCGCCAATCGGAAGTCGTCCTCGCCTATCATCTCCGCCGCGTCATCGGTCATTGACCAGGCCATCGCGTACCCCCACCTGTCGCGCTCGGCCGAGCGATCTTCGGCACTCCACTCAGCGAGTGGGAACGCCTCGTCCGCGAGGTCCGCAGCCACCGCGACCGGGTCGTAGGGCAGCTCGAGCTCGAGCTCGGTGGAAACCCGTCCCGCCGCCCATGACGCCAGCCCTTCCAGGATCCATCGATCGTTCGCCAGCGCATCGTTGGCCCACACGTGGGCCGCCTGGTGAAGCAGGGTGAACGGCGGCTCCGTGAACCCGACCGCCACCTCGCCGTCGACCGGCTCGGAGTCCAGCCCGCCTCCGGTCACCGACTCGGTCACCACCAGCGGACCCTGGCCCGGGTACGGAAGCCCGAAAACGGCCTCCAGCCGCGGAAGCGCCTCGACCAGCAGGTCCATGGTGGCAGCGCCCCATTCGGGGTCGTCAGCCCAATGGCGGACCTGCAGGTCAGCTGTGCCGCCCACCAGGGCCACCGCCCGTTGCAGCGTCGCGTATACCGGATCCCGGGTCGCGCCGATCTGGGCCAGCCAGCGGCTCGGATCGGCGATGGGCCCGCTGTCGAGGATTGCGCGGTCCGCCTCGACCGTTGCCTGCAGGGGGTCGCCGTCGACACGGACCTCGAAGTCGGCCGGCAGGTCGACCGTGACCGCGCTGGCGGTCCCGAACCCCCAGGCCGGGAAGGTGACCAGGTGCGGCCCCACCCGGATCGCCGGATCGTCCCCGTCCCGCAACTCGTACTCCACGGCCAGCTGGGCCGTCTGCTGGTACTCCACCGGAGACCGGAACGTAACGGTGGCCACGTTGACACCGCCACTGACGGCGGCCGAGACGGTCAGCCCTCCCGTCCCGTCGTGGGCGCTGACCGCCGCCGCGTGGTCGTGGATCGCCAACCGGAGGTCCTGGTACACACTGACCTGACCCGCCGGCGCCGGAAACGTGTTGGTGAATTCGATCTCCACCGTCACGCTGATCGTCCCCGCCTCCGGGTCGACGCGGTACGCGGCCTGGGTGGTCATCGCGTAGTCGGCGGCCACCGCCGGCCCGACGGGGAGCGAAATGCCGGCCATGCCGGCGGCCACCACCGCGGCCACCATGCCGGCGACCGTCAGCCGACGGGACGCGCGAGGCCTCATCGGGACGGGGCCGGAGGTGCCTGCCAGTCCGGCATCGCCGACTCGACCTCCGCCCGGAATCGTTCCAGCAGCTCAGCGTTGCGACCGGTGCGTCCGCCCCAGTCCGGGAGCCGGCCCCGGTCCGCGATCGCCGGCGCGGTCTCCTCGAGCAGCCGATCGGCGACCACCGTCATGCGCGCCAGCGCACGGCCCAGCTCGTCGCGGTCCACCGCGCCGGGTGGCAGCTCGGCGATGAGCATCGGGCGGTCCTCCTCGGTCACGGCGAACTTCACGAACGGGTACTCGGCATTGGCGCCCAACAGGCGGAGCAGCGTCCGGCGCGGGAGCTCCATGGCGTCGGGCCCGTAGTAGGCCCACAGGTGCAGCCCCATGCCGGCGGCCCACGCGATCGTGACCCGCAGGTCGAATCGCCGCTCCCCGTCGAGGATGACGTCACGGCTCAATGCGAGCCCGAGTGGCGCGGCGCCGCGGCCGACCACCGCCAGCCCGAGCTCCTCCAGCCAGGTATCGATGGGCGGCACAGGCTCCGCGGTGCTCGCCTCGGGCCCGGGCGTGTCAGCCAGCGTGCACCACCGTGTCCCCGGACGCCACCCGGCTCCGCGGGAAGTCAGATTCGATGACGTACGGATCGATCCGGCAGTTGCGGCCGATCCGGGTCCGGGCCGGCACGCGGGCCTTCTTGCCGACCAGGGTCAGGCCGCTGAACAGGCGCTCCGGCTCGCTCCGATTGGGTCGCAGCACCCGGCCTTCCCCGACTCGCGCGTGCGCCCCAACCACGCATTCCTTGTCGAGGATGGCGCGGTCGATGACGGCTCCCTCGCCGATCTCGGAGTCGAACATCACGATCGAGTCGCGGACCACCGCGCCGGGGCCTACGCGAACGCCCGGAGACAGGATGCTGTGGTCGACCGTGCCTTCCACCACGCAGCCGTGGCTGATCATGCTGCGCGACACGGAGGCCTGGGAGCCGATGCGGGCCGGTGCCCGTTCCTCGCTCTTGGTGTAGATCAGCCAGCCAGTCTCGTACAGGTCGATCGGGGGATTGTCAGCCAACAGATCCATGCTCGCCTGCCAGTACGCGTCCACGGTGCCGATATCCTGCCAGTAGCCGCGGTACTCGTAGCCGTGCACGACTCGGCCCGACGCGACCATGGCGGGCAGGACGTCGCGGCCGAAGTCCAGCCGCTCCGCTGACAGTACTTCGCGCAGGAGTGGCCAGCTGAATGCGTACACACCCATGCTGACCAGGTTGGACGTGGGCCGGGCCGGCTTCTCCACGAAGCGGGTGACTCGTCCGGCATCTCCGAGCTCGAGGATGCCGAACCGATTCGCCTCTGCCATGGGCACGGTTCGGACCGCCACCGTCAGGTCGGCCTCGCGGGCGCGGTGAAGCGCCACGAACGGCCGGTAGTCCATCTTGTAGACGTGGTCGCCGGCCAGGACCAGCACCAGCTCCGGGTCTCGGTCCGCGATGAAGTCCAGGTTCTGGAGCACGGCGTCGGCGGTGCCCCGGTACCAGTCGCGGTTTCGACCCCGGCCCAGGAACGGCTGGAGGAGGGTCACCCCGCCATGGCTGCGGTCGAGGTCCCACGGCCGCCCCACCCCGATGTGGTCGATGAGCGAGCGGGGCGCGTATTGGGTCAGGATCCCGACATCGGTCAGGCCCGAATTCACGACGTTCGAAAGGGTGAAGTCGATGATCCGATACTTCCCCCCGAATGGGACGCCGGGCTTGGCTCGGACCTGGGACAGGATCGAGAGGCGCTCCCCCTCACCGCCGGCCAGGATCAGGGTCAGGACGGATCGAGCCACGCCGTGCGGCGTCGATCAGCGGCGGCGCCGGACCAGGCGCACCAGGTAGGGCACAGCGCCCAGGATGAGTGGGAGCGCGAAGATCGGCACCAGGAACCCGGCCGAGACCGGCCCTCCGGATGCGAGAGGCGAGTCGACCGCCCCTGCCGGGGTCACGCACGGCAACGGTTGCGGCGGGCAGGTCGGCGGCGGCGGGCAGCTCTGGTTTCCGCGGCAGCCGGGCGGCGACGGGCTCGGCGTCGGGGTGGCCTTGAGCTCGCCGCAGATGGGGCCGCCGAACCCGCCGGTGCCGTGCAGGGGGGCGATCGCATATTGGCTCCCGGACGTGGCCTGCCGGCCATTGTTCAGCTTGTCGGCCCAGGCCGCCGCCGCGGCCACCCACAGGCGCGGCCGTCCAGCCTGCTGGACGTACTGGACGATGTCGAAGCACCCGTCGGGATGCCACTGGTCCGTGTGGTGGACGTTGTCGACCGGCGGGAGGGTGCCCTCCAGGAACGGGATCTGGATCGTTTGTCCACACCCGCCACCCGGGCTCATCCCGCTGAACCTGCACACCGCGGCCATCTGCACACCCGGGGGTTGCGCGAAGGCCACGTTGGGGACGGGTTGGTGCCCGTTCCAGTCCCATGGCTGATTGACGGCCAGTTCCATGAAGTCGTGCCACAGGTACAACGGGCCGTCCGCGGAGAACAGTCCCTGCCCGAGCGCGTTGGACATGGGCTCCTGGTTGTTGTTGCCCATCCAGACCCCGACCGTCAGGCTGCCGGGGATATAGCCGAGGCCGGACACGTCCTTGAAGTCGTCCGTGGTCCCGGTCTTGAAGCCGGCGCTGCGCCGGACGCCGCTGGGATCGGTGATGCGGGCGCGAGGACCCCACAGCAGGTTGGTGGCCGGGTTCGTGTTGCCCTCGATGATCAAGTGGGTCAGGTACGCCTCAGCTGGAGACAACGGGGTGGTCTCGGGAGGCCCGTTGGCCGCGCGCGTGTAGACCACCTGGCCATCGCGATCACGAATCTCGATGATGGCCGTGGCCGGGTGGAGACGACCCTGCTGGGCGAACACGCTGTAGCCCTGGGTGAAGGTCGTGAGGTTGACCGGCACGGTCCCCAGGCCCAGGGACAGACCCGGATCCTGGGCCATGATGTAGTCGTAGCTGGCGATGCCCAGCGTCTCGGCGAAGCGCGCCGTCAGATCGGGCCCGACCAGGCCCTGCATCTGGACCGAGGGGACGTTCAGGGAATAGCGCAGGGCGTCCATGGCCAAGAGCGGGCCGTGCTCCTGGATGTCGGCGTTGGTCGGCAGATACGGGAATTGCTCGTTCCCGAAGTTGGTCAGCGCGTCCACGAACATGGTCGACACGGTCGCCTGCCGGGACTGGAAGGCGGAGGTGTAGACGATCGGCTTCCAGGCCGATCCCGGCTGCCGGCGGGCCAGACCGGCCACGTCGAACTGGCCCTGCACGCGCGGATCCTCCTGGTTGTAGTAGTCCACGCTGCCGATGTAGGCGACGATCTCGCCGGTGGCCGAGTCGATCGCCACCAGCGCCCCGTTGTGCACGTTCTTGTCGCCCAATGCCGCGACCCAGCGCACGACCTCCGACCGGGCGACCTGCTGGAGCGGGTAGTCCAGGGTTGTGATGACGTGGTATCCGCCGGTGCGGACCGCCTGCTCCGGGTCAGGCACGCCGAGCGAGGCCAGGATATTCACCATCTCGCGCTGGACGCGGAACGTGAAATGCGGCTCGAGTAGCGGGTGCACGACCCGGCTGGGATTCATCTCCTCCCAGGTGGTGGCGGTGGCGGCCTCGTACTCATCCAGCGTGATATAGCCCTCGCCCAGCATGTTGAACAACACGCCGTCGCGCTCCCGCATGGCATCCGCGGCCGCTTCGGGGGAGCCCGGGGGGCCGCCTCCGTTCTGGTAGGGGTCCAGTGCGCTGGGACGCTGCGGGAGGGCCGACAGGAAGGCGGCCTGGGCCAGCGTCATCTGGGACAGATCGGTGACCCCGAAGTAGTTGGCGGCCGCGGCCTTGATCCCGTACGAGCCATTCCCGTAGAAGATCAGGTTCAGGTAGGTCGCCAGGATGAGCTCCTTGCCCTCGCGGCCCGGGTACGCCGCGGTGACCTGCATGGACATGATCTGCTCGCGGATCTTGTCCTCGAACCCGCGGCCCTCGAGGAAGGTCAGCTGCGGCGGAGGGCAGACATCGTCTTGGATATTGCCGTCGCCGCCCGCGATGTCGCCGAGGGGCGCGAGGCTGGGCAGGGCGATGGCGTCCCCCACCTGCTCCTGGGCCAGCACGATGGAACCGGCGTACTTGATCACCTGCTGGGTGATGGTTGAGGCGCCCTGGACGATCGACCCGGCCCGCAGGTTGGCGTACGCGGCGCGGGCGATTGCCTGAATGTCCACCCCGTTGTTGGTCCAGAACGTCTGGTCCTCGCTCGCCACCGTGGCGTCCACGATGACGCCGGGAATCTCGTCGAACCGCACCGATTCGCGGTTCTGACACTCGAATCGAGCCAGTAGGACCGAGCCAGTGCGGTCGTACACGAGGCTCGACTGCGGCAGCGGCACCTCGTCCAGGATCCGCGGATCCGGCAGCCCGGTCGCGAAATAGTTGTAGGCGAACAGGGCCCCGGCGCCGGCGCCAAGCACGGATCCGCCGATCAGGACTCCGAAGAGCCCGAAGACGACGAGGAAAGCCAGGAGCAGCCCTCGGTGTTGAGACCCACGCCGAGCGCCTCGGCGGGTCAGCAACTGCCGACGCCGCCGCTGCATAGCCGGATGCATCGGGCGACAGGGTACCAGCCGTTGTGAGATCGGTCGAATAGGCCGATCTGCTCAGAATGGCAGGGCGGCCGCGGCCGATGGGGCCAGCAAAGAGGCCTCGCGAAGCAGAGTCAGGACGTAGCCGGCCACGAGGTACGGACCGAATGCGATGTACGAACGCAGGCCGACTCGACCGGTCACGACCAGGAACAGACTGACCGCCGCGGCCAGCAGTGCCCCGGTGAACAGGCCGCTCCACACCAGCGGCCAGCCAAGGGTCAGGCCGATGGGCACGGCCAGGTACAGGTCCCCGAGCGCCATCCCGCCCCGAATGATGAGGGTCAGGATCCCGAGGAAGACCACCGCGGCGGCCGCCCCCGCGAAGGCGGCCCGGGTTTAGAGGGCCGGGGTGTCGAATGCGTAGCCGACCCCGCCCCCCCTAACCGGGGGGAGCAGCAGGTGAGGCAGG
>JBKJVN010000033.1:0-4770 GCA_046717345.1 Candidatus Limnocylindria bacterium
AGCGGCGCCGTCGCCGGGAGCGTGTACGGGAGCGCAACGACCTATTCGTCTCGGAACGGAGCGGTGGTTGGCAGCGAGAACGTGACCCTCGACAGTGGGTTCGAGCCGTCTGAACCGGCGCAGTCAGAACCGGTCCGAATCGCGGGCGACGCCCTCCGCCAGCTGCTCACGGTGGTCCTGTTCGGCGCCGTGGGGCTGTGGCTCATCCCCGGCGCACTCCGTGCCTCGGAAAGCGCCCTGCGCCGACGTCCGCTGGCGTCGGTCGGGATGGGCATCGGCATCCTGGTCGGCTACATCATCCAGGTCATCGCCGTCATCCTGCTCATGATCCTGGTCGCGGTCGCTCTGGGATCGGTCACGCTGGAGGGGCTGGCCGGGATCGCCATCTGGGCCGGGATCGTGGACCTGATGATCAGCACCCTCGCCCTGGTGGTCGCCGCCTCGTTCGTCGTGGATGCGGTGGTCGGCCTGGCCCTGGCCCAGCTGGTGGCGCGCGGCTGGGCGCAGAGCCGATGGCAGGAGCTTTTCCTCCTGGTCGTTGGGGCGCTGATCGTGGTGGCAGCGACCTCGCTGCCCGAGATCGGGGGCATCGTCAAGCTGTGCGTCATCGTCCTGGGCCTGGGGGCCATGACTGTGGCGGCGACCGAGGCCTGGCAGCGGCGACATCCACCCGCTGCCCCGTCGTGGGGAGCGCAGGTCGCCGCGCCCACCGAGCCCCTCACCGGGGGCTGAGCACCGACCGTGTCGAACGCCACCCTCGGCCTCCCCGACGAGCTCCACGCCTATCTGCTCGACGTCGGCGTGCGAGAACCGGATCTCCTCCGCCAGCTTCGCGCGGAGACGGCCGCCATGCCGGAGCACGACATGCAGATTGCGCCCGAGCAGGGCGCGCTCATGGCGCTCCTGGTGGAGCTCACCGGCGCACGCCGTTGCCTGGAGGTGGGCACCTTCACCGGCTATTCGTCACTCAGCGTGGCCCTGGCCATGCCGGCTGACGGCCGGCTGGTGTGCTGCGACCTCAGTCGCGAATGGACCGATGTTGCCCGCCGCTACTGGGCGCAGGCGGGCGTGGCGGACAAGATCGAGCTGCGGCTGGGCCCCGCCCTGGACACCCTGGACGGGATGGTGGCCGAGGGGCTGGCCGGCACATTCGACTTCGCATTCCTGGATGCGGACAAGGACAACTACCCCGCCTATGCGGACCGCCTCCTGACCCTGCTCCGGCGCGGCGGGCTGATGGCCATCGACAACGTGTTCTGGGGTGGCGAAGTTGCCCAGCCAGAGGTCGACAACGAATCGGTGCGCGGCATCCGGGAGCTGAATCGCGCGCTCGCGTCCGACGAGCGTGTCAGCCTGTCCATGGTGCCGATCGCCGACGGCCTGACGCTGGCCCGCAAGCGGTAGCGGCGGGGCGGCCGCGTGGAGCTCACCGCCCCCACCATCCTGGAGATCGGCGCGCTCCTGCTGGCCGCTGCCGCGGCCGGTTGGGCGGCGCGACGGGTCCATCTGCCTGCGGTCGTCGGCTACCTGGCGGTCGGCCTGGCCGTGTCGCCCTTCACGCCGGGATTCGTGGCCGACCCCGGACAGCTGTACCTGCTCGCCGACATCGGGGTCATCCTGCTCCTGTTCGAGGTCGGGATCGAGATCGACGTCTTCACCCTGCGCCGCGAGCAGCGGGCGCTCGTGTGGGCGGCCCCCCTCCAGATGGGGATCACCGCCCTGGCCGGGATCGGGATCGGGCTCGTGACCGGGATCGGCCTGGTGGCCGGCGCGGTCCTGGGGCTGGCGGTCGCCTTCTCGTCGAGCGTGGTCGTCATCAACATCACGCGCAGCCGTCGTCGGACGACCGATCCGCCCACTGAGCTGGCCCTGGTCGGATGGACCATCCTCCAGGACGTGACGGGGGTCATCCTGACCGGGATCCTGGTGGCGGCCATCGGAGCCGACAGCCGACCCTGGTACGTGGCGCTCATTGGCCTGGCGGCGTTCATCGGTCTTGCGGTCGTGGCAGCCTGGGTTCTGCCACAGGTCCTGCGCGCCGTCCATTCCGACAAGGACCTGTTCCTGGTGGTGACGATTGGGGCGGGACTGGCGATCGCGGGACTGGGTGGTTTGGTCTTCCAGATCCCCATGGCCCTGGCCGCGTTCATCGCCGGGCTGGCCATCAGCGAGAGCCATGAGGCGGCCGAGGCGCGGCGGCGGATCCTCCCGTTCCGCGACCTGTTTGCCATCCTGTTCTTCGTGGCGGTCGGCAGCCTGATCGACCCAGCCCGGCTCCCGGAGGCCCTACCCTGGCTGGCCGCCGTCCTGGGCCTGCTGGTCTTCGGCAAGATGGCGGTGATCTACGGCCTGGCCCGCGTGCTGCGCCTCGATGCGCACCCGAGTCAGCTTGCCATCGGCCTGGGCCAGATTGGCGAGTTCAGCTTCGTGCTGGCCTCGGTCGGGCTGGCCGCCGGGGTCATCGACCCCATCCTGTACACCGCCATCCTGGCCGGTGTCGCGCTCAGCATCGCGGTCTCCACCGTCGCCGTCCGGTACGTCACTCGCCCGGCCTCCGCATAGCTCGGGGGCGGCCGCCCCGCCGTTGGGCCGCGGCCGAAAGAACTACCGGCGCTGCTCCGATGTTCTGGTGCCTTGCAGCACCTCCCCCTTCTCTTTCGGCTGCACGGGTCGCAGAATGGCTCACTCCACTCATGCGCAGATTCATCAGGACTTCTTTCGTCGCGCTGGTGGGGCTAGCCTTGCTGGCCGGTCCCCTGGTGCCGCTTGCCGTGGCCGGCTCCCGGCCCGGCGATGCTCCGCATGCCGCGGGCGGCGGCGCGTCTCATGATTCGTGGATCGTGACCCTGGACCCGGGTTGGAGCCCGGCCGGTCACGCCAACGCACTGGCCCGGGGTGCTGGCGGGCAGGTGGGCCATGTCTTCCACTATGCGTTCCACGGCTTCCAGTTCCGCGGCTCGGCAAAGGCCGCCGAGGCGCTGCGGAACAACCCGCACGTGGCATCGGTCACCCCAGACCATGCCGTGTTCCTGACAGAGTCGCTGCCGAACGGGATCGAGCGCATCTCGGCCTACGACAACGACACGCCATCGGCCAGCGCCTTCCACCAGGGTTTCCGGGGCAACGGCGCGCGGATCGCCATCATGGACACGGGCATCGACCTCGATCACCCCGACCTGGTCAACTCCATCGACCAGGGTCTGGGCAAGAACTGCGTGGCACCCGCGCTGCCCCCGAATGACGGGCACGGGCACGGGACCCACGTGGCCGGGACGGCCGCGGCGCCGCTCAACGGGGTCGGCGTGGTGGGCGTGGCGCCCGAGGCTCGCCTGGTGGCCGTCAAGGTCTTCGACGACGCGGGCAACTCGAGCGAGTCGCTGGTCCTGTGTGGATTCGAGCACGTCCTGTCACTGACCGCGGATGGGGACCCGTCAAACGACGTCGACGTCCTCAACATGAGCTTTGGCGAGCAGCGATCGTGGGGCGACTGCGTGACGGACGCGCTCCACACCGCCGTCTGCAACGCCTACGCGGCGGGGATCACGATGGTGGCCGGCGCCGGCAACTCCGCGGTCGACGCGGGCAGCTTCGTCCCGGCCGCGTTCAGCGAGGTCATCGGCGTTTCCGCGCTAGCGGACTTCGATGCCGCGCCCGGTGGCCTGGCTGGATGCGGCTTGGTTCCCGACCTGGGCTCGTTCGAATGCGACGACACCTTCGCGTTCTTCAGCAACTTCGGCCCGTCGGTCGACGTCATGGCCCCCGGAGTCAGCGTCTATTCGACGTACGCGGGCGGCGGGTACTCCACCAAGAGCGGGACGAGCATGGCCACGCCGCACGTCAGCGGAGTGGCTGCGCTGATGGTGGCGCTGTCGCCGACACCGGGTCCCGCCGCCGTCCTCACTCTCCTCCGCCAGTCCGGCGAATGCCCCAACGGTTCCGTGTCGGGCGCCGATGCCTCCTGCAGCGGGCAGGGCACGTGGACCGACGACCCGGATGGGATCCCCGAACCGATGGTCAACGCCCTCCGTGCCGCGCAGGCGGTCGGTGGCGGACCACCGGCCCCGGTCGTGCCGGGCGCCCCGAACCTGACCAGCGCGACCGGCGGCAACGCGAGCGTGGCCCTGGCCTGGACCCCACCCGCGTCTGATGGCGGCAGCCCGGTCACCAACTACGAGGTCTGGCGCGGACCGTCCAGCGGGGCCGAGGTGCTGCTGACCACCCTCGGCAACGTGACGAGCTTCACCGATACGACCGTCACCAACGGCACGACCTACTACTACCAGGTGGCCGCGGTCAACAGCGTCGGGCCCGGCCCGCGCTCGAACGAGCAGTCGGCCACGCCGCAGGCGCCGGTCCCGGTCGTGCCGGGAGCCCCGACCCTGACCAGCGCGACCGGGGGCAACGCGAGCGTGGCCCTGGCCTGGAGCCCACCCGCCTCGGACGGCGGCAGCCTGGTCACCAACTACGAGGTCTGGCGCGGGCCGACCAGCGGCGGCGAGGTGCTGCTGACCACGGTCGGCAACGTGACGAGCTTCACCGATACGACCGTCAGCAACGGCACGACCTACTTCTACCAGGTGGCTGCGGTCAACAGCGTCGGCCCCGGCCCGCGCTCTAACGAGCAGTCCGCCACGCCGCAGGCGCCGGTCCCGGTCGTGCCCGGCGCCCCGAACCTGACCAGCGCGACCGGCGGCAACGCGAGCGTGGCCCTGGCCTGGACCCCACCCGCCTCTGACGGCGGCAGCCCGGTCACCAACTACGAGGTCTGGC
>JBKJVN010000034.1:0-5866 GCA_046717345.1 Candidatus Limnocylindria bacterium
TTCACCCCGGCATGCTAGCCGAGGCGCCGACCGGCTAGGCTACGCCCATGCCGCAGCTCCACCTTCACGCCGAGCCGGGCGACTACGCCCCGCTGGTCCTGCTGCCCGGCGATCCGAACCGGGCCACCACCATCGCCTCCCGCTTCGACGGCGGGGTGGAGGGCGCCCGCCTGGTGAACGACAACCGCGGGCTGCTCGGGTACACCGGCACGATCGAGGGCCGACCGATCAGCGTCCAGACGTCTGGGATCGGGGCTCCGTCCATCGCCATCGTCGCCGAAGAGCTGCTGCGCCTGGGCGCTCAGAAGCTGGTGCGGCTCGGAACGACCGGGGCGCTTCAGGCCCATATCAAACTCGGCGAGCTCATCATCGCGACCGCGTCGACGCCGACGGATGGCACCACGGCGACCCTCATGGGCGGCAGGCCCTACGCCCCGGCAGCCGACTTCGGGCTGACACACGCGCTCGTTCACGCCGCGGAAGGATTGGGCGTGCCGTTCCATGTCGGCCCGATCGCGACCATCGACGTCTTCTCGCACTACCACCCGGACCCGAACTTCGTCCGTCCCTGGCGGGAGGCCGGGGCCTTGTCGGTCGAGATGGAGGCCAGCGCCCTGTTCTATCTCGCGGCCTCGCGCGGAGTCCAGGCCGCGTGCCTGGGCGTGGTGGTCGACGTCGACACCGGCGACCTGAACCAAGAGCACACCTACCTCTCCACAGAGGAGCTGAACGCGGCGGTCGAGCGCATGATCGACGTGGCCATGGCCGCCGACTTCGCCTAGTTCCCTGACCCGCTGCGCCTGAGTACCAGGGGCCGCGGGCAATAAAAGGGTGGACTCGGACAGCGTGGGCCCTGAACGCCGTGCTCGCGGTCCTCACGCAGGCTGATCTGGCCGGCGTCGTCGAACTCGATGATGAGTTCAACGCGCGCATAGCTCGTTGTGCTGGGGACGACCACGGCCGGACCCACAAGGACGATCTCGCCCTCGATGACGAAATCATTCCTGATCTGCCCCCTGAGGTGCTGGACGGTAGCCGGCAGTGGCTCCTCCGGAAACTCGTCGACCTTGCCCACGCCCCACACGCAGTCACCGAGCGCACGGATCCACCACGTCGTCGCCGGGCCTCCCGGGGTGTCAACTTGAGTCCAAGTCCCACCCAGTTCCACGCGCTCTCCGCTGGGCGTTCGCAGGTCGATAAGTCCGCATCCCGGGGGCAGACCGCCGCCTGCCTCGGCGAGACCCTCCGAGGGTCCCGGCGTCGTTGGAGGTTCCGTGCTGCTAATGCACCCGCTGCCCACCAACGCGGAATCCGATCATGATCCGCAGCCCGAGCGCTCGAACGGACATCACGATCGAGAATAGGGCAGGGCGGCGGATGTCAGCCGGCCGGTCGGAGTAGGAGCGGCAGCGGGCAATAGTAGACCGGGTCCGGGCAGCTGGGGCCCTGAACCCCAGGGGCCCGGTCCTCGCGAAGCATGATCTGGCCATCATCGTCGAAGTCGATGATGATCCGGACCTCGGCAAAGAATTGCACCACTGCGAAGAAGGGTGGTGAGCCGAGAAGGACAATCGTGCCGTCGATCACGAAGTCGTTGCCCATCCTGCCCTGGAATACTTGGACGGAATCCGCGCGGGTCAGGAACGCGTCTTCGGTGTAGTCATCGTAGGTGCCGGTGCCCCAGATGCAATCCCCGAGGGTCCGGATCCACCATTTCGATGGTTGACGGCCTTCTTTCTCATCCTGGATCCAGATCCCAGTGAGGTCCACGGTTTGCCCCGACGGAGTGCGCAGGTCGATCGGGTCGCAGCCTGGGGGCAGATTGCCGACCTCCGCTGGCAAGCTCTCGGTCGGAGGCGTGGCGGTTGGAGGCGCGGGGCTGGGCGTGCAGGCCGCGACCACAATCGCCGCGCCGATGAGGGCTCGGCGCAGCCACGGCGTTTGAGTGGCCATGCGATCGAGCATAGGCCAGTCCAGAGCGGTCGTGGAACGTCACTCGACTGACGGCGTACCAGCGGTCCCGCGCGCCCGAGCTGGGCGAGCACTTGCCCGGCACCGCAGCGGATGTCAGCCGCTCGGTCGGAGGATGAGAGGCTCCGGGCAGAAGCTGACCGCATCCGGGCACCGCGGGCCCTCAACCCCAGGGACCCGGTCCTCGCGCAGGATGATCTGGCCATCGGCGTCGAACTCGATGAGCAGCCGGACCTCGGCGAGGAGTTGCAAGACTGCCCAGGTGGGGTATGGACCGAGGAGGACGATCGTGCTGTCTATCACGAAGTCGTTGCCCACCCTCCCCTGGAGTCCCTGGACGGAATCCGCGCGGGCAGAGAATTCGTCTTCGGTGTAGTCATCGAAGATGCCGGTGCCCCAGACGCAATCCCCGAGGGTCCGGATCCACCATTTCGCTGGTCGACCGCCCCCTTTCTCATCCTGGATCCAGATCCCGTTGAGATCGACGGCTTCCCCGGCGGGCGACCGCAGGTCGATCGCCTCACAGCCCGGGGGGAGTTAGCCGACCGCCGCAGCGGGACTCTCGGTCGGTGGCACGGACGTCGCAGGCGCGGGGGTGGGGGTACACGCGGCGATCACGCACGCGGCGCCGATGAGGGCAAGCAGCCAGGGCGTTCGGACGGACATCGCGATCGAGGATACGGCAGGGCCTAGGGCGGGGGGAACTCGGTACGAAGGCTGGTCCGCTCCAACGGAACCGTATTCGAAGGGTCCGAAGGGTCGAAGCCCATTACCCCGGACGGGACCTCGATCGTCGTCTCACCATCCTCCGCGAACTCCACCTGAAGCACGAGGTCCGTAGTTGCCCCTCGCAGCGGACGGCCGGGGGCATCCAGGACCCAGGTCCAGGTCCAGCGCCCGACCACAGAGAAATCGGGGCGCAGGTCGCCGCTGAACACGAAGCGGTGACTTTCTCCAATGGATTCTCCCCCGTATCGGCTGAGGCCTTCGATCGTCACACAGCTGCCCGATTGCGTCACGAACCACAGATTGTTCAGCCCTTCCCAGGTCCCGGTGAGATTCACGGTGGTGCCGTCGGGGCCTCGTAGGTCGACGCCAACGCAAACGTTGGCCCCGGATCCACCGGTCGGAATGGGACCGATACTCGATGGCGTCGGCGTCGAAGCGCAGCCGGCTAGCAAGGCAACGAAGCCGGCCGCCGCGAGCCAATCAGCTGACCGCATGATCGACTGAGGATACGGCGCGATTCGACCGGCAGGCGTACCATCGGACCCGTGACCACCACCCAGGCGGCGCCCACCACATCGGCCACCGATTTCTTGCCCCTCAAGGGCATCGACCACATCGAGTTCTGGGTCGGCAACGCCAAGCAGGCGGCCCACTATTTCCGCACGCTGTGGGGCTTCACCCCGGTGGCGTACGCCGGTCTGGAGACCGGGATCCGCGATCGCGCGTCGTACGTCCTGGTCCAAGACGACATCCGATTCGTATTCACGGCGCCCATCAGCCCCGATGGCGAGGTCGCCGAGCACGTCCGCAAACACGGCGACGGAGTGCATGACATTGCGTTTGCGGTGGATGACGCGGAGTCGGCGTGGCGCGAGACGACCACCCGCGGCGCCCGCTCAGCCCAGCCGCCGACGGAAACGCCGGGCGACAAGGGCGTCCTGCGTACCGCCGCCATCCACACCTATGGCGAGGTGATTCACACCTTCGTCGATCGGCACGACTACGCGGGAACCTATGCACCCGGCTATCACCGAATCAAGGACCCCGGCGCGCCGGGAACGGGGCAGACCCTGCTCAGCATCGACCATTGCGTGGGCAACGTGGCGCTGGGCGACATGAACAAGTTCGTCGACTTCTACCGAGAAGTGCTGGGGTTCAGCCAGCTCGTCCATTTCGACGACAAGGTCATCCACACCGAGTACAGCGCCCTGATGAGCAAGGTCATGCAGAACGGGGATGGGCGGATCAAGTTCCCAATCAACGAGCCGGCCGAGGGCAAACGGAAGAGCCAGATCCAGGAGTTCATCGACTACTACCTCGACGCCGGCACTCAGCACATTGCGCTCCTGACGACCGACATCGTGGGCACGGTGCGGACCCTGCGCGGCCGCGGCGTCGAGTTCCTGGGCCTACCCCACGAGTACTTCGCCGCGCTGCCAGATCGGGTGGGCGATGTTGGCATCCCGATCGAAACGCTCGAGGAGCTGGGAGTCGAAGCCGACCGCGACGAAGAGGGCTACCTGCTCCAGATCTTCACCAAGCCCATCCAGGATCGGCCCACGTTCTTCTTCGAGGTTATCGAGCGCCACGGCTCACGCGGGTTCGGGCTGGGCAACTTCAAGGCCCTGTTCGAGGCCATCGAGCTCGAGCAGGCGAAGCGGGGCAACCTCTAATTCAGGGCCTTCGCTCCGGCGCTAGTCAGGGCGTCTGCGTATCGGGGAGGGGGCCGGTTCTCGTTAGGTCCCGGGCGTACCAGTCGGTGGGTGCCAGCTCCGACATTCGCATGCCCCGCAGAACGATGGTTTCCGCCCCCCCGACCGTCTCAAACACGACCTCGAATGCGATCAAACGCTCGTATGGGGGGCTGTACCCTATCCCAGAGCTGGGCCGGATGATGCTTGCCCACTCGCCGCGAAGGACGTAATCGGGGCCTTCGACGCCCAGCCGCCCTGCGAAGGTGTTCGAAAAGAAATCTCCTGGTGACTGTCCCGGCCAGTTGCTGAGCCCGATCCACCACACGCATTGGCCGACCTGGCGAACGTAGAACAGGGTCGAGCCACCCGTCCACGTGCCGGTCAGGTCGACCCGATTGCCCTGCGGACTTAGCAGGTTCGACTCGCCGCAGTCCAGCGACGCTGCGGTTGGTGTCGGGGCAGGCGTCTGCGTCGGCCCCAGGCTTGGGGTCGGCGAGCCGAGAGTGCAAGCCGCGACTCCGAGCAGCGCAAGGGCGACCATGGCTACCCCTCGCGAACGGCGGGCCGGCTCGGATTTGGCCATCATCGCTTCAGGCCATTGAGGGACGAAGATCGCTGGGCCGGCATCGGTTCTGGCGTCCTCCGTCCCGGCGGTGGGTGAGAATGGCTTGCAGCATACGCGCGAGGCTCCGGCAAATCGATGTCCGTCACTCAATCGGAACTCGTCTCTCTGGACCGTATCCGATACGCCGCTGAGCGCATCCGGGGCGTGGCGGTTCGCACCCCGCTTCTGCCCTGGGAGGATGGCGTGTGGCTCAAGCCGGAGAGCCTGCAGCCGGTGGGCGCGTTCAAGATGCGGGGCGCCTACTTCCGCCTGTCCACGCTGACCGATGATGAACGGTCGGCCGGGGTGATCACGTACTCCTCGGGCAACCACGCGCAGGCGGTGGCGCGCGCGGCGCGGCTGCTGGGCATCCACGCCGTGATCGTGATGCCCGAAGATGCGCCGGCCCTCAAGGTCGATCGGGTGCGTGCCGACGGTGCAGAGCTGATCCTCGCCGCTCCCGGCAACGATGCCCGGCGAGCACTGGCCGAGAACCTGGCTGCCGAGCGCGGCCTGACTCTGGTGCCGCCGTACGACGACCCCGAGATCATCGCCGGCCAGGGGACGTGCGGCCTGGAGATCGTCGAAGACCTGCCTGACGTCGGAGATGTCCTGGTGCCGGTCAGCGGCGGCGGCCTGATCAGCGGCATCGCGGCCGCAGTGAAGGGCCTGGCCCCGAAGGCCAGGATCATCGGCGTCGAGCCCGAAGATGCAGCCGATGCCCGCGATTCCCTGGCCGCCGGCGAGGTCCGCGCCTGGCCGACCGAGCGCACGCACCAGACGATCGCGGACGGTCTGCGCGTGAACCGCCTCGGCAACCTGCCGTGGGCCCACATCCAGGCCCTCGTCAACGATATCGTCACCGTCT
>JBKJVN010000035.1:0-4656 GCA_046717345.1 Candidatus Limnocylindria bacterium
CCCGCCTCCATGAGCGGCAAGACGCTGTCGCCCAAGCACCTCATGGAGGGCCTGCGCGACCAGATCGTGGCCGCCGAGACCGCGCTCGGTGCCGCGGCCGGAGCTCAGCGGGCGGCCAAGGGCGGCGCCAACGGGGGACCGGAGGCATCGGACCACTCGCTGTCCCTGGCCCGCCAGCGTGCGCTCGACGCGCTGAGCCTGCCACTGGTCGACAACGCGATCCCCGAGGAGGCGGTGTGGCAGTGCACGACCTGCGGCTGGTGCGTGGAGGGGTGTCCGGTCCTCATTGAGCACGTCGACACCATCGTCGAGATCCGCCGCAACCTGGTTTTGGAGGAGAGCCGCTTCCCGCGCGAGCTGCAGGCCGCGTTCCGGAACATGGAGACCGCCGGCAACCCGTGGGGCCAGCCGCGCTCGGCGCGGCTGGACTGGGCCAAGGGCCTGGACGTATCGGTCCTGGGTCAGACGAACGGCCAGGCCACGGTGGGGCCCGATGGACAGACCGATGGAGAGGCGCCAGCCAATCCGGCATCGGCACCCGAGGGAATCCTGTACTGGGTCGGCTGTGCCGGGGCGTTCGACGAACGGAACCGCAAGGTCGTGCGCGCCATGGCCGCCCTGCTGCGGCAGGCCGGCATCCCGTTCTCGGTGCTCGGATCAGGGGAGACGTGCAGCGGGGATCCCGCCCGTCGGGCGGGCAACGAGTACCTGTTCCAGATCCTGGCCGAGGAGAACGTGGCGACCCTCACCCGGGCCCACAACGAGCATGGGATTCGGACCGTGGTCGCGTCCTGCCCGCATTGTTTCAACACCATTCGCAACGAATACCCGCAGTTCGGGCTGAGCGGGATCGAGGTCATCCACCACACGCAGCTCCTCGAAACCCTGCTCGGCGACGGGCGGCTCAAGCCCGTGTTCGGTGTCAGCCACCGGGCGATCGCGTACCACGATGCGTGCTATCTGGGCCGTTACAACGACGTGTACGAGCCAGGCCGGCGGGTGGTCGAGGGCGTGCCCGGCAACGAGGTGGTCGAAATGGACCTCCACCATCGGCGCGGGATGTGCTGCGGTGCGGGCGGGGCCCGGATGTGGATGGAGGAGCACGAGGGTCGGCGCATCAACCACGTCCGCACGGAGCAGGCACTCGGCACCGGGGCGGCGGCCATCGCCACCGCGTGCCCGTTCTGCCTCGTGATGCTCCGCGACGGGACGAACGACCTCGGGCGCGAGGACGTGCCGGTCCGAGACGTGGCCGAGCTGCTGGCGGATGCCACCGGGGTCTGGATCCGTGACGCGGCTGCCACGGCCGAAGCCGCCCGCCTGACCTGAGCGGCAGGGTATTCTCGCGCCGACCGCACGAGAAACGAACCGCATGGCACTGACCCAGACGAGCCGCATCAACCGCCAGCGCCTGGCCCAGCTGGCCGCGCGCGAGCAGGCGTCCTACCGCGAGCGGACCGCGAAGAGCCGGGCCCTGCTGGAACGGGCCAAGCAGTCGCTCCCGATGGGGGTGGCCAGCTCGTTCCAGGTCTACGACCCGTATCCGACGTTCATGAGCGAGGCCCGCGGGTCACGCATCTGGGACGCGGATGGCAACGAGTACATCGACTTCGACATGGCCTTTGGGGTCCTCGCCGCCGGCCACAGCCACCCCGAAGTCGTGGAGGCCGTCCGCGAGCGCGTCGGCCGGGGCACGATCTTCACCTTCCCGTCCGAGGAAGGGGCGGTGGCCGCGGAGGAGATCCGCCGTCGCTTCGGGATGGACCTTGTCCGCTTCGGCAACTCGGGGACCGAGGTCACCATGGATGCCCTGCGCATCGCGCGCGGGTTCACCGGCCGCGACAAGATCGTGAAGTTCGAGGGCGGCTATCACGGCCATCACGATGACGTCCTGATCAGCATCCTGCCCCCGGCCGAGCTCATGGGCCCGGTCGACGCCCCGAACTCGGTGCCCGCCTCGGCCGGCATCCCACGGTCACGCCTCGAGGACACCGTGGTCGCGCCGTTCAACAATGCCGACGCGCTGGAGGCCATCCTCGAGCGCCACCGCGGCGAGATCGCGGCCATCATCGTCGAGCCGATCCAGTACAACATCGGGGTCGTCCCGCCGCTTCCCGGGTTCCTGGAGCGCGTCCGCGAGCTGGCCACCACCCACGGGGCGGTCCTCATTTTCGACGAAGTGAAGACCGGGGTCGTGATCGCCTACGGCGGCGGCACCCAACGCTTCGGGGTCCAGCCCGATATGGTGTGCCTGGCCAAGAGCATCGGCGGCGGGCTCCCGGTGGCAGCCATCGCCGGTCGTGAGGCCGTCATGCGGGTCGTCGAGAGCGGCGCCAGCACGACCACCCTGGGTGCCGCCGACCACGTCGCCCACCAGGGCACATACAACGGCAATCCGGTGTCCATGGCGGCCACCGTGGCAACCTTGACCCGAGTCCTGGTCCCGGACGTGTACCCCGAGCTGGAGCGGCTGGGCGACCGGCTGCGGTCCGAGTGCCAGGCGGTCCTCGAGGAGCACCATCTGCCCGGCTACGCGATCAACGTCGGCGCCAAGGGCGCGGTCCTGTTCAGCTCCAAGCGGGTGACGAACTACCGCGACTTCATCGGCCTCGACGAGGAGCTGTGGACCGCGTTCTACTTCTTCCTGGCCAATCGCGGCATCCTTCTGCCGCCGGGCCCGGATGAGCAGTGGACCCTGTCGGTGGCGCACACCGATGCGGACATCGACCGCCACGTGGAGGTGTTCCGGGACTTCGCCCGCGAGCTGAGCGGCTGAGCGTTAGACTCGCGCCACTTTGGCCCCACTGACATCCACCGAGAGTCAGGCCTCGGCGACCGGGTATCGGCTCAGCCGTGAGCACGATGAGCTACGGGCGCTCGTTCGGCGGCTGGCCGAGGAGCGGATTGCGCCCCGGGCAGCGGAGATCGACGAGAAGGCGGAGTTCCCGTGGGACCTCAAGCAGCTGCTGGCCGAGCATGACCTGCTGGGGACGTGCTTCTCCGAGCGTCACGGGGGAACCGCCCTGGACGGGATCGGGCAGGCCATCGTGGTCGAGGAGGTGGCCCGCGCTGACGCGACCACCAGCCTTATCCCGATCATCCAGAAGCTCGGCGCGCTGCCGATCATGCTTGCCGGGAGTGAGGAACAGAAGGACCGATACTTCCCGCGCTTGGCGTCCGGGGAGTGGCTTCCGGCCTTCGCCCTGACCGAGGACAGCGCGGGCAGCGACGTGGCCTCTCTCCGGATGCGCGCCAGCCGCGACGGGGACGACTACCTCCTGACCGGCACCAAGCGCTTCATCACCCACGGCTCGGTGGCCAACCTGCTCTCCGTGTTCGCCCTGACCGATGCGGACGCCGGCGGCCGAAAGGGGATGAGCGCGTTCATCGTGGAGACCGATACGCCCGGCTTCTCGGTGGCGCGCCTGGAGCACAAGATGGGCATCCGTGGCTCGCCCACCGCCGAATTGACCTTCGACGAGGTCAGGGTTCCGGCCGCCAACCGGCTGGGCGAGGAAGGCGACGGCTTCAAGATTGCGATGTCGACCCTGGACCGATCCCGCCTGGCGATTGCCTCCCAGGCGGTGGGGATCGCCCAGGGCGCCACCGATGCGGCCCTGGCCTACGCCGCCGAGCGGCGCCAGTTCGGGGAGCGGATCGTCGACTTCCAGGCCATCCAGTTCATGCTGGCCGACATGGCGTCGCAGACCGAGGCCGCCCGTCAGCTGACCTACGCCGCGTGCGCCCGCGTCGACGACGAAGACCCCAACCTCGCTTACTGGACCAGCGCCGCCAAGCTCATTGCGGGCGACACCGCCATGCGGGCCACCACCGATGCAGTCCAGGTCTTCGGCGGGTACGGGTACATCACCGAGTACCCGGTGGAGCGGATGATGCGGGACGCCAAGATCACCCAGCTCTACGAGGGCACGCAGCAGATCCAGCGCCTGGTCATCGCCCGCCGCCTGCTGGCGCGGGCCGGCATCGAATCGCGCGGCCGGTAGGCGAGGGACGTTTCGCACGTGAAGATCGTGGTCTGTGTCAAGCAGGTGCCGGCCACCACCGCCGAGAAGCGCTATACCTCGGAACTCAGGTTGGACCGCGCGGCGACCGAGGCGGTCATCAACCCCCTCGACGAGTACGCCATCGAGCAGGCTCTGCGCCTGAAGGAGGGCGGGGTTGTGGACGAGGTCGTGTACCTGTCCATGGGCCCCGATTCGGCGTCCGAGGCTCTCCGCCGGTCTCTGGCCATGGGGGGCGACGGGGGTGTGCTGGTCACCGACCCTGCGCTGGCCGGCGCCGACGAGTGGGTGACCGCCCGGGTCCTGGCCGCCGCGCTGGACCGCCTGGAACCGGATGTAACGCTGATGGGGATGGCCTCCGACGACGCGCGCGGCTCGCTGGTCCCTGGTGCGGTGGCCGCTATCCGCGGCGTGCCGCTGTTGGCCTACGGCTCCGAGCTGCGCCTGACCGATGGCGCCGCGCAGATCCGCCGTCTGAACCCGACCGGTTTCGACATGCTGGAGGCTCCGTTGCCGGTCGTGGCCAGCGTCACCGACCAGGTGGGGGAGCCGCGGTACGCCAGCCTGAAGGGGATCATGGCCGCCCGCCGCATGGAGCTCACGTCCTGGTCGCTGGCGGATCTCGGGTTCGATC
>JBKJVN010000036.1:0-22940 GCA_046717345.1 Candidatus Limnocylindria bacterium
CGACTGGACGATCTGATGGGCGACGTCAGCCTCGGAGCCGAAGCAGGTGCCGGAGTTGCCGTCGGGGCGGCCGGACTCGCCGTAGCCGATGCGGTCGATGGCGACGGAGACGTGGCCCCGCTCAGCCATGTTGGAGGCGTAGTCGTAACCAGGGACCCCCTTGAAGCGCCAGTAGTACTCGCCGAAGGTCACGGCGTGGAGGTAGAGGGTGGCGGCCTGGGGTGAGTCGAGGGCGGCGGAGGGCGCCACCAGGTGACCCTTCACCGTGTAGTCCTTGCCGTCGGACTGGCAGGGCACCTCGGTGGTGTTGGTGTTCTTCACGGCGAAGGCGACGGGCAGTTCGACGACGCCCTCGGCGGCCTCGGCCTGCGGGCCGCCCGGAAGGAGGGCGGTCGAGCCCGCGAGGGCGAGCGCGGCCAGGATTGGGATGGTTCGGCGCATGGTGCGATCTCCAATCGGTGGTGAGTGAGGGCGGGTTGTCTCTCCCGCCCCTTGCGCCGGGAGGGGCCCGAGAAGCTGACCGGGCTGGCGAAGTACGCGGACGACCTCGTCTTTCCCGGGGCCTGGTACGGCGCGACAGTGCGCTCAACCGAGCCGCACGCTCGGCTGCTGGGGATAGACCTCGACGCGGCCTTCGACTGGTCCAAGGTGGTGGTCGTGACCGCGGCTGACATCCCCGGCGAGAACGTCGTGGCCCTGATCAAGGATGACCAGCCGGTCCTCGTCCCGGTCGGAAGCGAGATCCAGCACCAGGCCGAGCCGGTGTGCCTGCTGGCCGCGCCGGACCGTGGTCTGCTGCGCGTCGCGAAGCGTCACGTCACGCTCCGTACCGAGCGCCTGCCGGCCACCTTCGACCCGCTGCTCTCAACCCGCGAGTTCGCCCATTTCGAGCTGACCAAGGGCGACATCGAGGCTGGGTTGGCCGCCGCCGACATCGTGGTCGAGGGCGAGTACCGGGTCGGCCACCAGGAGCAGCTGTACATCGAAAACCAGGCCATGATCGCGGTCCCCCGTCCCGACGGCGGCATCGAGGTCCACGGCTCGATGCAGTGCCCGTACTACATCCACGAAGCCCTGAAACGGGCCTTGAACCTGACCGATGCCCGGGCCGTGGTCATCCAGGCCGAAACGGGCGGCGGTTTCGGCGGCAAGGAGGAATACCCCTCCATCATCGCCCTCCACGCCGCCCTGCTGGCCCAGCGGGTGGGCAAGCCGGTCCGCATGATCTACGACCGCCACGAGGACATCAGCGCAACCACCAAGCGCCATCCGGCATGGGTCCGGCACCGGACCGGGGTGACCCGTGACGGGGAGCTGGTGGCCCAGGACATCGAGGTCGTCATGGACGGCGGCGCGTACGTGACCCTGACCCCGGCCGTGCTCAGCCGCGGCACGATCCACGCCGGCGGGCCGTACGAGTGCCCCAACGTCCGAATCCGCGGCCGCGCCATGGCCACCAACACGCCGCCCAACGGGGCGTTCCGCGGCTTCGGGGCGCCGCAGACCGAGTTCGCGGCCGAGACGCAGGTCAACCGGATCGCCGAGCGGTTGGACCTCTCCCCGCTCGCCCTGCGCCGCAAATGGGTGTACCGAGAGGGCGGCGTCACGCCCACCGGGCAGGTGCTGCGCGAGAGCGTGGCCGGGCTCGAGGTGCTGGAGGCGGCGGCGCAGGCCAGCGAGTACGAGGGCGTTGCGGCACATACGAAAAAGGCTCGCGCCCAGCAAGCCGAGGATGCGCGCACCGCGCGTGGGATCGGCATCGCCCTGGCCTGGCATGGCGCCGGCTTCACCGGATCGGGCGAGGTCCACCTCGCCAGCGTGGCGTCGCTGGAGCTGACGGCGGACGGGAGGATCCGGATCCTGACCGCCTCCACCGAGATGGGCCAGGGCACCAAGACGATCTTCCCGCAGCTGGTGGCGGAGGCCCTGGAGATCAGCCCGGACGAGGTCGAGATTGCGCCCCAGGACACCTCCATCGTTCCGGACTCGGGCCCCACCGTGGCGTCCCGGACGGCGATGGTGGTGGGAGGCCTGCTGATCAAGGCGGCCCAGCGGATGCGCGCCCAGGTCGAGGAGGCTGCCGGAGGACCCTTCGGCGACACCTATCGGTCCTTCGCGGCCGATCATGGGAGCCTGCGGGTGGATGAGCAGTTCCAGCCCTACCCGGGGGTCAAGTTCGATGATGCGACCTACACCGGGGATGCCTACCCATGCTACGGCTGGGCGTGCGCGGTGGCCGAGGTAGAAGTCAACCTCGACACGGGCGAGGTGGCGGTGCGCGACGTGGTGAGCGCGGACGAGATCGGCCGCGTCATCCACCAGGTCCTGGCCGAGGGCCAGGTCGAGGGCGGGTCGCTGCAGGCGGTCGGGTACGCGACCATCGAGGAGCTTAAGCTGGTCGACGGCCGCTACCTCAACGACCGGCTGACGACGTATCTCATCCCCACCGCCATGGATGCGCCGCGCATCACGTCCATCCTGCTCGAGCATCCGTACAGCGGGGCGCCGCACGGGGCCAAGGGAGTGGGCGAACTGCCCATGGACGTGGTGGCACCCGCGGTGGTGGCCGCCATCCACGACGCGATCGGATCCTGGATCTGCGACCTGCCCGCCACTCCCGAGCGCGTGTTGGCGGCGTTGACGGGCTCGCCCGCCCCGGGGCCACCTGGCATCAGCGCGGTAAAGCCCGCATGACGTACCGGCTCACGGTGAACGGGATCGCCACCCAGGTCGAGTCGCCGGGCATGCGGCGCCTGCTGGACGTCCTGCGCGAGGACCTGGGGCTGACCGGCACCAAAGAAGGCTGCGGCGAGGGCGAGTGCGGAGCGTGCTCGGTGCTGATCGACGGTGCGGTCGTGGACTCGTGCCTGGTACCGGTATGCCAGGTCGACGGTGCGCGAGTGGACACGGTGGAAGGCCTGGCCGCGGTCGGTGACCTGAATCTCTTGCAGGCCGCGTTTCTGGAGACCGGCGGCGCCCAGTGCGGGATCTGCACGCCCGGCATGCTCATGGCTGGGGAGGCGTTCCTGGCCAGCGGGATAGAGGCCACCGAGGAGGCCGTGCGTGAGGCGATCGCCGGCAACCTGTGCCGTTGCACCGGCTACACCAAGATTATCGACGCCATCCTGCTGGCCCATGCCCGTCGGACG
The DNA here is from genome assembly GCA_046717345.1 of Candidatus Limnocylindria bacterium. Taxonomy (GTDB): domain Bacteria; phylum Chloroflexota; class Limnocylindria; order QHBO01; family QHBO01; genus DASTEQ01. Next base: position 3,150 of record JBKJVN010000036.1, read on the forward strand.
GGGACGACGGAGGCCTAGGCCTTACCGATGCCGGTGGAGCCTCCGGTCCAGAGCCCCCGCTTGCTGGCTGATGCCTACCGCCTGCTGACCGATGGCGGGGCTGCCTGGCGGCCGGTGGCCGGAGGAACGGATTTGCTGGTCGAAATCACCGGCGAGCTCGGTCCTCCGCCAGATCGCGTGTTGGATATCTGGGGGCTCGACGAGCTGCGCGGGATCAACCTTGATGGCGACGAGCTGGTCATCGGCGCCCTGACGACGTACACCGAGCTGCGTCAATCGGCCCTCGTGGGGGAGCTGCTGCCGGCGCTGGCGCAAGCGTCGGCCACCATCGGGGCAGCGCAGATCCAGAACCGCGGCACGGTCGGCGGCAACCTGGTCCACGCCTCGCCCGCCGGCGACACGCTGCCCATCTGGCTGGCCACGGACTCGGTCGTCGTGCTCGGGAGTGCCGGCGGCGAACGGTCCGTGGCAGCGATGGACTTCTTCACCGGGTATCGGGAGACCGCCCGGCGCGACGACGAGCTGGTGCTGCGGGTTCGTGTGCCGCTGCTCCCCCGCCGCCACGTCCGGTTCCGGAAGGTGGGGACGCGGCGCGCGCAGGCGATCAGCAAGGTCGTCATGGCCGTGTCGTGGCTCACCGGCGACGACGGAGCGTGGATCGACACGCGCGTCGCGCTGGGGTCCGTGGCGGCCACTCCGGTCCGGGCTGGAGCCACTGAGGCCGCGCTCGACGGGCAGCGCCCGGTGCGCGCCGCGGCCGACGCCGCGGTCGCCGCCCTGGAAGCCGAGATTCAGCCCATCGACGATGTCCGCTCTACCGCGGACTACCGCCGCCTGGTGGCGGGACGCGTCCTCCGGCGCCTGATCCGCGAGGAGGGCGGCTGGTGACCGAAAGTCCGCGCGGCGCCACCGTCACCCTGCTGTTCGTGGACATCGCCGGTTCCACCCGGATGCTGGCCGAGCTCGGCGACGACTACGGGGCCGTGCTGCGCGACTATCGCCGGCTGATGAGCACCGCCGCCGAAGTTGAACGGGGTGCCCTGGTGGACACGGCCGGTGACGGGCTCTTTTTCTCCTTCCCCTCGGCGCGGGGTGCGGTGTCGGCCGCTCTCGCCGCCCAGCGATCGTTCCGCGACCACGCGTGGCCCGCCGGTGCCAACCTCGAGGCGCGGATCGGGATCCACACTGGGGAACCGGTGAGCTCCGACGCCATGCTGGTCGGCCTCGACGTGCATCGAGCGTCGCGCATCTGCGCGGCCGGCCACGGCGGCCAGATCCTGCTTTCGCTCACCACCCACGACCTGCTTCGCGGCGAGACACCGGGCGGCGCGCTCCTGCGCGACCTTGGCGAGCATCGGCTCAAGGACCTGCCCCATCCGGAGCGGGTCTTCCAGGCCAGCGCCACGGACCTTCCGTCCGAGTTTCCGCCGTTGCGCTCGCTCGACAACTGGCCGAACAACCTGCCACGTCAGTTGTCCAGCTTCGTCGGCCGCGCCGAATCGCTGGCCGAGGCCAGCCAACGGCTGACGACGACCCCTCTGCTCACGCTCACCGGCCCGGGTGGCGTCGGGAAGACCCGTCTGGCTCTGGAAGTGGCCGCGCAGGCGATGGACCTCTTCCCGGATGGCGCTTGGGTGATCGAACTGGCCGTGCTGGGCGATGGATCGCTGGTTCCGGAGACCGTGGCGGCGACGCTGCGCGTCAAGGAACAGCCGGGCGTCTCCATCCTGACCACCCTCGCCCAGCACCTGGAGTCTCGCCGCCAGCTCCTCGTCTTTGACGACTGCGAGCACGTGCTCGAGCCCGCCGCGGAGGTCATCGACGCGCTCCTCCGCGCGTGCCGGAACCTCCGGGTGTTGGCCACCAGCCGCGAAGCGCTGGGCATCCGCGGCGAGAGCCTCTACCCGGTTCCCTCCATGGATCTGCCCAAGCCGGGCGACGCATCGGTTGCCATGCTCGCCGAGTCAGAGGCGGTTCGCCTGTTCGTGGATCGCGCCCGGGCAGTCCAACCCGCATTCGTTCTCAACGAGCGGAACGCGGCGGCCGTGGTTCAGATCTGCCGGCGACTGGACGGCATCCCGCTCGCCATCGAACTGGCCGCGGCGCGCGTCAAGTCGTTGCCGCCAGAACAGATCGCGGCCCGGCTGGATGATCGATTCCGGCTGCTGACCGGCGGCAGCCGGATGGCACTGCCCCGGCATCGCACGCTCAAAGCAGCCATGGACTGGAGCTTCGACCTGCTGACCGATGCAGAACGGGCCCTGCTCATGCGTCTGTCGGTGTTCGCCGGCAGCTTCGGGTTGGACGCAGCCGAGGCGGTATGCGCCAACGACATCGTCGAGCGCGCCGACGTGTTGGACCTTCTCAGCCGGCTGATCGACCGCTCGCTGGTGGTCGCCGAGGAAGGCGCGGCCGAGGCCCGGTATCGGCTTCTGGAGACCGTTCGGCAATATGCCCAGGAGCGGTTGGTTGAGGACGACCCCACCGGGGCGGTCCGTGCTCGACACCAGGCCTTCATGCTCGAGCTGGTGGAGCGCATCGCGCCGACCCTGTTCGCCGGACCGGCCGCCGGACCGGCGGTCGACCAGCTGGCGATCGAGCACGAGAACCTGCGCGCGGCGCTCCAGTGGAGCGACGATGACCCAGATGGAGCCGGCGCCGAACTGCGCCTGGCGGGCAACTTGTGGCGTTACTGGGAGATCGGCGGACACCTGGTCGAAGGTCGGAGCTGGCTGGCACGGGCCCTGGCCCGGACGGATGGCGAGATCTCGGAGCTGCGAGCCAACGCGCTGACCGGTCTTGGCAGCCTGGCCGCTCAGCAGGGCGACCTGCCCGCTGCCATCGAGGCCCATCAGGGCGCCCTGGATACCCAACGCCAGCTTGGGAATCAGAACGGCATCGCGTATGCCGGAAGCAACCTGGCCAACGTCTCCGTCGAGCGCGGAGATTACGGCCGGGCCCGCGAGTTATACGAAGAGTCGATTGCGATCCTCCGCGGCACGCGGGACACCCGGGGAGCTGCGTTCGGCCTGTTGAACCTGGCCGACGTGGCTGCTCGCCAGGGAGACGGTGACGAGGCACGCCAGCTGTCCGACCAGAGCATTGCGACCTTCCGGGCTGAGGGAGACTTCATGGGCGTCGCTTTGGCGCTCGGTCGAGCCGCGACCTTCAGCCTGCAGGACGGCGACACGGCCGAGGCCCGAGCTCGTCACGCGGAGGCTCTCGACATCTTCAGTCGTTTCGGTGACGGCCGGGGCGTGGCCCGGACGGAGATGTTCCTGGGCGACATCGCCGCGGTGGAGGGGAATCTGGCCGAGGCGGAGCGGCTCTATCGGTCCAGCATCGAGCAGCGACGTCAGCTGGGAGACCGTGGTGGGCTGGCCACCGCCTGCGACCGGTTGGCTCGGGTTGCCGCCGCTTCGCAACCCGAGTGGGCGGCGCGGCTCATGGGCTTCGCCGATGCGCAGCGTGAGGCGATCGGTACGTCGCTGCCTCCGGCGGATGCTGCAGAGCGGGATCAGGTTCTGGCGGCGTTGGAGGGTGAGCTGGGGCGCGGACCCCTCACCGGCGTGCGAGCGGCCGGCCGTCGTCTTTCGTTGGAGGTCGTGCTGGCGGACGCCAGCCGGGTGAGCTAGACCCCCTCCTGGACCTCCTGGATGCGGTCCGCCAGCAGTCCGTGCGCCTCGCGATGGACGTCCTCCGCCGCCTGAGCGGTTGGCGCGTCAACGAGGCAGAACACCTTGCCGGTCGCCTCGTCGTACCAGTAACGCAGGTACGACACGGCGTACTTTGGGCCGACCTCAAGGTCGCGTGCGTGGGCCTGCGCCACGGCTTCCCCGGTCAGACCGGGAATGTGGTCATGAGTGTCAAGATAGAGGGGCATGCTGGCGTTCGTCTCCTGGTCGAGAATCGCGCATATGGTACGGCGCGCGCCAGAGCGTGAATAGGCCGGCGTCACGTGACGAGGTAGCCATCTTCCTCACCCAGGGGGCCTTCCGGGCGTGGCTGGAAACGAACCATGCCTCGGCTAGCGATCTGTGGGTGGGCTATTACCGCAAGGGGGTCGGCAAGGCCGCCATGACGTATCCCGAGGCGGTCGAGGAGGGCCTGTGCTATGGCTGGATCGACGGCATCGGGTACCGCATCGACGATGAGGTCCACGCCAACCGTTTCACGCCGCGCCGAAAAGGCAGCAGCTGGAGCGCGAGGAACATCGCCGCGGTCGCCGAGCTGACCAAGGCCGGTCGAATGCATCCCGCCGGCCTCAAAGCCTTTGAAGAGCGGGACCGAAGCAAGGACCTGCCGTACATGCGGGATAACCCGCTCCGGCAGCAGCTCCCTCCCCGGCTCGAAGCCCGGATCAAAGCCGAGCCCGCGGCCTGGGCATACTGGCAGGTGCAGGCGCCCGGTTACCGTCGACAGGCAGCTTTCTGGGTCCTCTCCGCCAAGCAGGAGCCGACCCGTGAGCGGAGAATGGCCAGCCTGATCGAGGACTCCGCCGCCGAGCGCCCCATTAAGCCGCTGTCGTACGGGAGGAACAGGAAGTGAGCGAGAACGCGATACTCCCGGCCGGCATCGAGGTCATCGGTCCTTCAATCCTGCACACGGATGAGGTGCTGACGCCCGAGGCCCTCACCTTCGTTGCCAGCCTGCATCGGTCATTCAATGCCCGTCGCCTCCGGCTCCTGGCGGACCGATCCGAGCGGCAGGCCCGGTTCGATACCGGCGAGCTGCCGGACTTCCTGCCCAACACGGCCCATATCCGTGAGAACCCCGACTGGCGTGTCGCGCCCGCTCCGGCTGACCTGGAGGACCGTCGGGTGGAGATCACCGGCCCAGTCGAGCCCAAGATGATGATCAACGCCCTCAACAGCGGCGCTCAAGTGTTCATGGCCGACTTCGAGGACGCCCTGTCCCCCACCTGGGACAACGTCGTGACCGGCCAGTGGGCCGTGGCCGAGGCCGTTCGCCGGCAGCTGACCTTCCGGACCGATGAGAAGGCGTATGCCCTCGCCGAGCATATCGCCACCTTGGTCATCCGGCCTCGTGGCTGGCACCTGGACGAGGCGCACGTCCTGGTCGACGGCTCCCCCATCTCGGCCAGCCTGTTCGACTTCGGGATGGTCTTCTTCCACAGCGCGCGCGAGCAGCTCCACCGCGGCAGCGGGCCGTATTTCTATCTCCCCAAGCTGGAGTCCCACCTCGAGGCCCAGCTGTGGAATGACGTGTTCGTGGCCGCCCAGACCGCCCTAGACGTCCCGCGTGGAAGTATCCGCGCCACCGTCCTGATCGAGACCATCCTGGCCGCGTTCGAGATGGAGGAGATCCTGTACGAGCTGCGTGAGCATGCCGCGGGGCTCAATGCGGGGCGCTGGGACTACATCTTCAGCCTGATCAAGAAGTTCCGGTCGCGGCCGGACATGGTGCTCCCCGATCGCGCTCAGGTGACCATGGCGGTGCCGTTCATGCGGTCGTACCAACAGCTGCTGGTCCAGATCTGCCACCGACGGGGCGCCCACGCGATCGGCGGCATGAGCGCCTTCATCCCCAACCGGCGCAAGCCGGAGGTGACCGCCAACGCGCTGGAACAGGTGCGGGTCGACAAGCGACGCGAATCGGGCGACGGGTCGGACGGAACGTGGGTCGCGCATCCGGATCTGGTCCCTGTGGCCTGCGAGATCTTCGACGAGGTCCTCGGGGAACGCCCGCACCAGAAGGACAAGCTGCCGGAGGCCATCGTGACCGCTGCAGAGCTGCTGAACGTCGAGGTGGCCGGCGGCCGCGTGACCGAGGCCGGCGTCCGAACCAATGTCAGCGTGGCGCTCCAGTACCTCGCCTCGTGGCTGGCTGGCAACGGGGCGGCCGCCATCAACGACCTGATGGAGGACGCGGCAACCGCCGAGATCAGCCGCTCACAGCTGTGGCAGTGGCGCGTCCACAAGGTCGCCCTGGAGGACGGCGAGCCGATGTCGGCCGATCGCTACACCACGATCCGGGACGACGAGCTCGGCCGGCTGCAATCCAGCATGCCGGACTTCCGCTGGACCGATGCCGCCGCACTCCTCGACGAGCTCGTCCTATCCGACACCTTCACCGAATTCCTGACCATCCCCGCCTATGGCCGGCTCCGCTAGCGCGCGTGCAGCCTGGCGGTCAGCTCTTCGATCTGCTGCCGGTACCGCGCCGCGTGCGGTCGGCGCTTGAGCCATTCGAGGTACTCGGGGTCCACGCGGGCAACTTCGAGCAGGGACATCCCCGAATACCGTCCGAAATCGAGGACGATGGGGGCCTCAGAGTTCACGCCCTGGGACCCTCCGCCGCGTGCGGCCTCCATCCGGTCGCGCAGCGAACCTTCCGGCGCGTTCACCGTGACAGCAGCCGTTCGGGTCTCGTCGTACTGGATCCGCCGCTCCGGGTCGCGCAGGGTGGAATACGCCCAGTTCAGCTCGGTCATCGCCTCGCTGGCATCGGACAGGTCGTTCCGGTCCGGGTGGCGCAACCGCGCCAGCGCGCGGTAGGCAGCCTCGACGACCTCCGGCAATGCCGAGGGATCGATCTGCAGGACCTTGTAGGCGTCACGCGGGCTCGCCATGGGTGCCTACCCTAGCGCGTCACCCCGTACTGGACGCAAGGGCCCTTTCGGGCCATCCGTTGCCGCTCAAGCCAGCCGTCGTTCCACGAACACGCCGATCCGCTCGCCAGCACGCCGCCCGCGAACGAGCGTCTGGACGACGGCACCCGCAACCGCCATACCTTCGTACGGGGTGAAGTCGCTGGTGTGATGGAGTTCGGACTGCCGGATCCTGCGGGTGGCCTTCGGGTCGAACAGCACCAGGTCAGCATCGCGGCCGACCTCGATGGCGCCTTTCGTCGGTAGGCCGAACAGCCGGGCGGGAGTCGTGGCCAGCAGGTCGACCATGCGCTCGACGCTGATCAGGCCACGAGCCACGCCCTCGGAGTAGACGACCGAGAGCAGGGTCTCGATGCCCGGCGCCCCGTTGCTGATCTGCGGGAACGGCGGGGCCGGCACGCGCTTCTCGACGGCCAGCCGGTCCGGCACGTGATCGGTGGCCACCACGTCCAGCCCCCCGCGGGCCAGGCCCAGCCACAGCGACTGACGATCGGCATCCGTGCGGAGGGGCGGTGAGATGACGGACTTGATGACCTCTGCCTCGTCGGGCGGGGCATATCGGTCATCGGTCAGGGTCAGGTAGTGGGGGCACGTCTCGGCGTACACCGGCCACCCGCGCGCCTTGGCGGTGACGACCTCGGCCAACGCATCGGCACAGGACAGATGGACGATGTAGACCGATGCGTCCGCGGCCCGAGCCAGGGCGATGGCGCGGTGGGTCGCCTCCGCCTCGGCGTACGTCGGGCGCGTGAGGGCGTGGTGGCGGCAGGCGACGTTCCCGTGGGCCAGGGCCTCGGCCGTGAGCGCGTCGATGACGGTGGCGTTCTCGCAGTGAACCTGAAGCATCCCCCCGTGGCGGCCCATGGCCTGCAGCGCCGCGAAGAGGCGCTCGTCGGTCAGCCGGAAGTCGTAGACCATGAAGGCCTTGGCCGTGGGGACGCCCGAGGCGATGAGCTCGGGGAGCGCGGTGATGGGATCGTCCTGCTGGCCGGTGATGACCGCACTCAGGCCGAAGTCGATTGCGGACTCACCCTCGGTCCGGTCACGAAACTCACGGAGGCCGGCGAGGAGCGAGCGCGACCCCTCGTCGGAGACCCCGGTGCCCGGATTGTTGAAGGCCAGGAACGTGGTCGTGCCGCCGAACGCGGCCGCGACGCTGTCCTGGTAGAACCGGTCAGGTTCCGCGCCCGTAGGCAGCCGGGTGTGGGTGTGGACGTCAACGCAGCCAGGTAGGACGAGAAGCCCGGTTGCGTCGATCGTCTCGGTCGCCGGGTCGCGCGGGAGATTGGGACCGACGGCGCTGATGTGCCCTTCGGTCACGCCGACATCGGCCTGTACCGACCGGTCGGCCGAAACCACCGTGCCGCCGGTGACGACCAGATCGGTCAATCCGGTCCTTCGGTGATCTCGATGTCCTGGGCGCCCTCCCAGAGAACCCGCCGCCCCATCTCGGGGAGCCGCTCAGCCCCGGATATCACGGTCGCAAAATGGTTCCCCGCCAGCGGGCCCAGCTTGCTGCTGAACGCGCACGCCCCGTACGGGAACAGGATCTCGCACTCGGACAGCTCGCCGGTATAGATGAGCAGCTGCCCGGGCGCCGGGTGCGCGGTGTGGTTCTCGTATCCCACCCCGGGCCGGCGGTCGCCGAACGGGATCCATGTCCCCTCCCCGCTCCAGCGGCAGTGGATCAGCTGGGACTGAATGGGCAGCCATGGGCGCAACGCCTCGCGGGTGCGCGGCGCGGCGTCCTCCCATCGGGCGCTAAAGTGGAGATCGCCGACCCGGATCTGCAGGTCACCCACGCCAGGGAGGATAGCGTGGCCGCTCGACGCCCGAATCGCCCCAACCGCCCGTTACGCCCGCCGCGCCCCACCATCTCGACCCACGTGCTGGACCTCGAGACGGGAGTGCCCGCGCCTGGGATCAGCGTGGTCCTCTTTCGGCGCGGGGAGGACGACGAGTTCGAGGCCCTGAATGAAAGCGAGACCGATGTCGATGGCCGGATCGCGGACCTGGTCGGGGGCGAGCTGACCACAGGCGACTACCAGCTCCTGTTCGACCTGGCCGGCTACCGCGAAGACGATGCCTTTCTGCAGGGCATCGCGGTGGCCCTCCGGGTGACCGATGCCGGTCGCAGCTACCACGTCCCGCTCCTCCTGGCGCCTTTCGGCGCCACGGTCTACCGCGGCAGCTGAGCGCCGGCGAGCCCGACCAGGAGTATCGGTTTGCACGCGGCTGAGGCCACCGGCTTCCCATCACTGACCGACCTGAACCGTCTCCCCAGCCGAGACTTTGCCGATGCCATCGCGCTCCTGTTCGAGCCTGCCCCCCGCTTCGCCGCCTGGTTGGCGGGTGCGCGACCATTCAAATCGGACGCCATGATGCTCGAGGCGGCGGCGCGGATCGCCCATCGCATCAGCGAGGCCGAGAAGGTGGAGCTCATCAACGCGCATCCGCGCCTGGGCTCGCGGGACAGCCTCTCGTCCGCCTCGAGACGCGAGCAGGGCGCCAAGGCGAACCGCGTGGACGCGGAGCTGGCTCGCCTGAACGACGCTTACGAAGCGCGGTTCGGGTTTCGCTACCTGGTCTACGTCGCAGGACGGCCGCGGGCGGACCTGCCCCCCGAGTTACGCGCCGCGCTCAAGCGCGAACGCGACGTCGAGATCCGTCGCGCCCTGGACGACTCGCTCGCCATCGCCGCCGATCGGCTCCAGTGGTTCCGCTCCTCCGGACCGGAGGGCGCATGAAGTACGAGATCGGCTACGGCAAGGCCGGAGTCAGCGTCTACCGCACGTATGGCACGCCACTGGTCGGGGTGACGCCCATCCCCGAGTCGCCGTTCACCGGCCGCGAAAACACACTCATGGCGGCCGAGATCGAGATCCAGGTCCACGGGCAGGAATTCCTCGAGTCGTATACCGAAGGCGACAACCGGCTCGTGGTGGCAACCGACACGATGAAGAACTTCATCCACGCCACCTCGGCTTCCAACCCGGCGGCTACTCTCGAGGGCTGGCTCGACCACGTGGGCCGCGCGTTCCTCGATCACTACCCCCACATGGAGCGCATCTCCATGCTCGGCACCGAGCTGCCCTACCCCGCGTCCCTGGTCCCGGCCGACGACGGCGATGGCTTCGTCGCATCCGAGGTCCTGTTCGCCCGGGATCGCAACGACCGATCGACCGCGCGCCTGGACCTGGAGCTGACCGATGACGGCCAGGTGCGCCTGACCGATCACGCCTGCGGGCGTGAGGAGCTCCAGCTCATCAAGATCACCGGGTCCTCGTTTGCCGATTTTGCCCGTGACGAGCACACGACCCTGCCCGAGCGGCCGGACCGCGCTCTATTCACGTGGATGGATGTTGGCTGGCGGTATGCCGACCCCGCCGACGCCCTGGGGGCCAGCCCGGAACGCTACGTTGCCGGCGAACAGGTGGCGGACCTGGCGGCGTCGGTCTTCCACCAGTTCGTGAGCCTGTCGATCCAGCACCTGGTCCATGAGATCGGCGGCCGGATGCTCGAACGCTGGCCCCAGCTGGCGGAGGTCAGCTTCGACGCGCAGAACCGGACCTGGGATCCGGGCGTCATCAGCCCGGACGACCCGAAGGTGAAGACCTACGCCGATCCGCCGCCGCCGATCGGGCGGATCGACCTGGTCATGCGCCGAGACTGAGCCGCGGCAGCTCGATCGCCGGGCATCGGTCCATCACGACCCACAACCCCGCAGCGTGCGCCCGCTCGGCGGCCGCCTCGTCGATGACCCCCAGCTGCATCCATACCGCCTTGGCCCCGATCTCGATCGCCTCGTCGACGTGGATCCCCGCAAACGCCGAGTTGCGGAAGATGTCAACGACGTCGATCGGGTGGCCGGCCGCGACCGCATCGGCCTGGGCGGAAAACAGGTCGGCGTAGACCGTCTGGCCGTGGACCTCGGTCTCGTGGGGGTTGACCGGGATCATGCGGTAGCCGTGGTCCATCAAGGTCCGCGCCACGCCATGGCTCGGCCGCAGCGGGTTCGAGGACAGGCCCACCACGGCCCAGGTGTGGGTCTCGCGCAGAACGCGTTCGATGGTCTCCGGATCGGCGAACGTCACCGGGATCGGGCCAGCTCCTGGAGCGCGGCCCGGATCCGCTCGTCCAGCCCGCCCTCGACCCCGACCACGCTGCCCGCTGCGCGCCGTGCCTCGGAGGCGGTGTAGCCCAGCGACTCCAGGGCGGCCACCACGTCCGAATCGGCCGACGCGCCGGGCCCCACCGCGATCCCGGCGGCGTGAATCTTCTCCTGAAGCTCCAGCACGATGCGCTGGGCGGTCTTGCGCCCCACCCCGGACACGGAGGTCAGGACGTCAAGGTCATCGGTCACGATCGCCATCTGCAGACGCGTCACCGGATGGGCGCTGGTGATGGCCAGCGCCAGGCGCGGCCCCACCCCGGTCACCGTCATCAGCAGCTCGAAGAAGGCCAGCTCCTCCGGCTTGGCGAACCCGAACAGGGCCTGGGCATCGTCGCGGACCAGGTGATGGATGAAGAGGCTGGCGTCGGAGCCGATGCGCACGCGCCCGATGAGTTCCGGGGAGACGACGACCCGGTAGCCGACTCCGCCGATGTCGATGATCAGGTGGTCGAGGCCGACGTGGCTCACCGGACCCCGAAGCGACCCGATCACGCGGTACTCCCCGGGTAGAGCGCCCCGATGGCCACCGCCAGGGCGTCGGTGGCGTCATCCGACGCCCCGCTGAGCTCCATCCCCAGCAAACGGCCCACCATGACCGCCACCTGCTGCTTGTCCGCCGCCCCGTTGCCGCACACGGCCAGCTTCACCTCGTTGGGGGTGGGTTCACTCACCGCCAGTCCGTGCCGCGCGGCGACCAGCAGCGCCACCCCGCGCGCCTGACCCACGGCCATGGCCGTCCGCACGTTGCGCTGAAAGTAGAGGCGCTCGACCGCCACCCGGTCGGGGTGGTGCTCGGCCACCAGCCGGTCCAGTGCCGCCTCGAGCTCCGCCAGGCGCGCGGCCTCGGGTCGTGCGGGGTCCGTGCGCACCGTGCCGGCATCCACGAACCGCAGGGTCGACCCATCAGACGCGACCACCCCGAATCCGCAGGCCGCGGATCCGGGATCGATTCCGAGCGCGATCATCCTCCGACGACCGACGCCTCGAGCTGCTCCATCAGGGCGTCGGGAATGTCGAAGTTGGCATACACGGTCTGGACGTCGTCGAGGTCCTCGAGATGCTCGACGAATTCCAGCACCTGGCGAGCGGCGCGCTCATCGGCGATCTCAACTCTCGTCGTCGGCTCCAGCGACACCTCGGCGGTGTCGGGCGCGAACCCGGCATCGGTCAGGGCGCTCCGTACCCGCTCCAGTGCACCCGGCTCGGTCACGACCAGGATGGCGCCCCCTTCCGGCGAGCCCACGTCGACTGCCCCCGCATCGATGGCAGCCAGCGACACCTCGTCCGGGTCGCTTCCCTTGAGCGGAACCGACAGGATCCCGCGGTGCTCAAATTGCCACGAGACCGGGGTGAAGGATCCGCCGGATCGGGTGAAGATGGCCCGGACCGCGGCGGCGGTCCGGTTCCTGTTGTCCGTCATGGCGGCCACGACGACCGCGACGTTCGCGGGGCCCAGGCCTTCGTACGTGATCTCCTCGTATTGCTCGGCATCGGCCCCTGAGCCGGTGGCTCGCTCGATGGCGCGCTTGATGTTGTCCGCGGGCATGGAGTTGGCCCGTGCCTTGTCGACCGCCATCCGGAGCCGGTAGTTGGTTTCCTGATCGGATCCGCCCTGGCGCGCGGCAGTGATGATCTCGCGGGTCAGCTTAGTGAACAGCGCCCCGCGCTTGGCGTCGTTGGCGCCCTTCTGCCGCTTGATTTGAGACCACTTGCTATGTCCCGACATACGCGTCCGATTGTATGCTCCCGGAGTGACCCGGCCCTCCGCCGATCGTGGCGCCGACTCGAACTTCGAGCACTGGGCGGGGCTGGCCGCCATCGCGGCCGGGATCGGCGGGGTCGTCTACGCTGTCGCGTTCCTGGGCGGGGTCGTCCTGGGCGCGAATCCCGCGCTCGGCATGCTGGTGGCCTCGATCGCCCTCGCGCTGGGCGGCGTGCTCAGCCTTGTCGTGCTGGTGGCCGTTTACCGCCGGGTCAGCGCCGTCAGCCATGGCATTGCCCTGATCGGCCTGGCCCTGGCCCTGATGGGGGCATTCGGCGCGGTAGCGCATGGCGGGTACGACCTGGCGAACGTCCTCAATCCACCCGCCACTGACGTCATCACCGACGCCGGGCTACCGAGCCCGGTGGACCCTCGTGGCCTTCTCACGTTCGGTGTCTCCGGCCTCGGGCTGCTTGTCCTGGCGGCCGAGGCCCGACGTAGCCGGGCGCTCTCACGTCGGGTGTCCAACCTGGGCTTTCTGCTGGGTGTGATGCTGGTGGTCGTCTACCTGGCGCGCCTGATCGTCCTGGTCCCGACCAACCTGCTGGTGGCCGTCCCAGCGGCGTTCACCGGGGCGATCCTGGCCCCCATCTTCTACATCCGACTGGGGCTGGAGCTTCGCGGCCGCTGAACCTGTCGCTCCCTATAATGACCGTCCCCGCCCGAGGAGCCGCATGAAGCCGACCACGCCCGATCGGATCCGGAACGTCGCCCTCATCGCCCATGGTGGCGCGGGCAAGACCAGTCTCGCCGAGGCCATGCTCTTCGACGCCGGAGCCATCCCCCGCCTCGGATCGGTCGAAGCCGGCACCGCCGCCCTGGACTGGGAGCCCGACGAGCAGCGTCGGCACCATTCCATCAACCTGGGCATCGGCACCTTCGAGGTCGAGGGCGCCCGCATCACCCTCGTCGACACCCCCGGCTATGCCGACTTCCAGGCTGATGTCGTCCAGGCCCTGGCAGCCGTGGATGCCGCCATCGTAATCGTTGACGCATCGGCCGGGGTGGAGGTCGGGACCGATGCGGTCTGGCGCTTGGCCGATGCGCGGCGCCTGCCGCGCATGGTCTTCATCAACAAGATGGACCGCGAGAACGCGAACTATGACGCCACCCTGGACCAGCTGAAGACGGCCTTCGGCCCCAAGATCGCGCCGGTCTACCTGCCCATCGGCTCCGCGGAGTCGTTCCGCGGCTACATCGACGTCGTGGAGCAGCATGCCTCGATCTACGACAACGGCGAGCCGAAAGAGGTGCCCATACCCGACGACATGCGGGTTGCCGAGGAGTCCCGCCGCCAGGCCCTCATCGAGGCCGCGGCCGAAGCATCGGACGAACTCATGCTCAAGTACCTGGAGGGCGAGGCGATCTCCGATGCGGAGATAGAGACGGCCCTCCATACCGGCACCCGGGACGGGTCGGTGGTGCCCGTGTTCGTGGGGTCGGCCCATCGCAACATCGGGGTCCGCGAGCTGATCCGGATGATCGCCCGTCATGTGCCGTCGGCGGCCGAGGTCGGGGCTCGCACCACCACCGACGGCAAGCTCATCGAGCCCGATCCGGCGGGGCCGTTCGTGGCCCAGGTGTTCAAGGTCACCGCGGACCCGTTCGTGGGCCGCCTGACCTATTTCCGGGTCATCTCCGGCACCCTCAAGGCCCAGGGCCACCTCCACAACGCCACCCGGCGTGAGGACGAGCGGTTCGGCAACCTGCTGGCCGTCCAGGGAAAGGAGCAGGTCAACCTGCCCCAGGTCGGCCCCGGCGACATTGCCGCCGTCGCCAAGCTGGCCTCGACCCATGCCGGCGACACGCTGGTGGCGGATCGTTCCGCGGCGGTCCAGCTGCCGGCCTTCACCTTCCCCGAGCCGACTCTCCAGGTCGCGGTGGAACCCGAGTCCAAGGCCGACCTCGACAAGCTGGGACAGGCCCTCAACCGGATGCTCGAGGAGGAGCCGTGCATGCGGGTCCATCGCGAGGCGGCAACGTCCCAGACCATCCTGACCGCCATGGGCGACGCCCACGTCGATGTAATCGTGGATCGGTTGAAGCGCAAGTTCGGCGCAGCGGTGAAGGTGGTGGCCCCGCGCGTGCCGTACCGCGAGACCATCCGGCGCCCGGCCAAGATCGACAACCGATTCAAGCGCCAAACCGGTGGCCACGGCCAATTCGGGCACGTGGTCATCGAGTTCGAGCCCAACGAGGCCGGCGAAGGGTTCGTGTTCGGTGATCGGATCGTGGGCGGGGCGGTGCCCAAGCAGTACATCCCGGCCGTCGAAAAGGGCCTCCGTGAGTCCATGGCCGAGGGGGTTCTGGCCGGCTACCCGGTCGTCGACCTCAAGGCCACCCTGGTGGACGGCTCGTATCACACCGTCGACTCGTCCGAGATGGCGTTCAAGATCGCGGCCTCGCAAGCCCTCAAGAAGGCATTCACCGATGCCGACCCGGCTCTCCTGGAGCCGGTGCTCGAGGTCGAGGTCATCGTCCCTGACGAGTACATGGGCGACGTGATGGGACAGATCACCGCCAAGCGCGGGCACGTGCTGGGCATGGACTCCGCCGACGGGACCCAGTACCTGCGCGCCCAGGTGCCGCAGGCCGAGATGTTCCATTACGCCACCGAGCTGCGGAGCATCACCCAGGGTCGCGGCCGCTTCTCCCAGAAGCTGGACCACTATGCCGAGGTCCCGCACACGATTGCCGACAAGGTGATCGCCGAGCACCAGTCCAAGGTGGCCGCCGGAGAGCGTCACTAACCACCCCGCACCCGTCTGGGCGCAGTCAGGTCAGGAGCACTCGCGCGGCCTGGCGCTTCCCAACCCGAACCTCGTGGTCCGTCCCGGCCGCGAACATCCGCAGCTCATCGGCCTGGACTTCCCCGTCCACTCGCACCCCGCCCTGCCGCACGAGGCGGCGTCCCACGCTCCGTGACGACGCGAGACCGGCGGCGACCAGCAGGTCGGGAAGGCTGATCCCGGCCAGGGGGACCGTCACCGTCGTCTCCTCCATCTCGGCCACGACCTGCCCACCACTCACTTCCTGCTCCCAGCGGGCCTCGGCCTCGGCCGCCGCCTCTTCGGAGTGCCATCGGGACACGATCTCGCGCGCCAGCTGCTGCTTCGCCGCCTTGGGATGGATGCGATCCGCGGACAGATCGGCCAGGAAGGTTTCGGCTTCGGCATCGGTCCAGCGCGTGACCAGGCGCGCCCAGTTCGGAAGCAGGCTGTCGGGGATGCTCATGGTGCGGGCGTATTGCTCGTAGGGCGGATCGGTCAGGCCAATCGCGTTGCCCAGCGACTTGCTCATCTTCGCCACCCCATCGATGCCGACCAGCAGCTCGCAGGTCAGAATCTGCTGAGGATCCTGGCCGAAGTCGCGCTGCACGTCGCGGCCGACCAGCAGGTTGAAGGTCTGGTCGGTGCCGCCCAGCTCGACGTCGGCCTGGACCGCGACCGAGTCGTAGGCCTGGAGCAGCGGGTACAGGGTCTCGTGCATCGACACCGGGGCGCCCTCGGCCAGGCGCTTGGCGAACGTGTCGCGCTCGATCATGCGGGCCAGCGTGAACCGGCTCATGAGGGCGAATACCTCGCGCAGGCCGAAGGTGTCGAACCACTCCGACTGCCAGCGAACTTCGGTCCGGGCCTCGTCCACGACGCGGTGGAACTGGGCCAGGTAGGTCTCGGCGTTGGCCCGGACCTCGTCCGCGGACAGGATGGGCCGCGTCGTGTTGCGTTCGGACGGATCCCCGATCTGGGCCGTGGTGTCCCCCACCACGAGGACCGCCGTGTGTCCCAGGTCCTGGAACGCGCGCAGCCGCTCGAGAACGACTCCATGACCGATGTGCAGGTCCGGGCTGGTGGGATCGAAGCCCAGCTTCACTCGCAGCGGGCGGTCCGCGGCGAGGAGCTTCCGGAGCGCCTCGCTCTCGACAACCTGGGCCACGCGGCGGGTCAGCAGGTCCTCGAGGGCGCCGGTGCGATCCATGCCCCGATGGTACGCGCCCCCGAGCGCCGGACGGCACCCTTCGGGCCGCTCTGCTAGAGTTCGCGGCCGTGACCCTGTCACCTCCGCCGCCGGCGGGCTACGGATCGCCCGCACGGACCGGCGCCGCGCCCCGGATGCGCGTTCAGCCATTGCCCGCCGTGATCCTCGCCACCTTTGCGGTGCTCGGGGTGGGCATCGTGCTCAGCGCGGTGTTCCTGTACACCGCGTACGCTGGCTCACTCCCCGACGTCACCGCCCTCGAGGACTACACGCCCGACGAGGGCTCGCTCGTCGTCTCCGCCGATGGCCGTGAGCTGGCGACATTCGCCGCCACCAACCGCCGAGTGGTGGGCTTTGACGAGATCCCGACCGTCCTGGTCGAGGCCACGGTGTCGGCCGAGGACCACACGTTCTGGGACAACCCGTGTGTCGATCCGCGAGCCATCGTGCGTGCCCTGCTCCAGAACGTGTCCGCCGGCGAGGTCATATCCGGGGCCTCGACCATCTGCCAGCAGCTCGTCCGCAGCGTGCTCCTGCCGCCTGATCTGATGGCCGATCCCGGACGCCAGCTCGAACGGAAGATCAAGGAGGCCATGCTCGCCCTCCGACTGGATGCAGCCTATCCGGGCGAAGCAGGCAAGGCCCAGATCATGGAGTTCTTCCTCAACGAGATGTACTACGGCAACAACGGCTACGGGATCTGGGCCGGCGTGGACCGCTATTTCGGCAAGGACCTCACCGATCCAGCGCCTGAGCACAAAGTGACCTCCGGCGAAGCGGCGCTGCTGGCGGGCCTGCTGCGCGCCCCGTCGGACCTCGATCCCACCCAGTACGGCCGGCAGGCCATGGACGCCGAAGGACTGGAGATCCCCGGTGTCCTGGAAGTTCCCGATGACACGGAACCGGTCCGGATTCGCGACAGCGTGCTCGACAACATGGTCGAGCTCGGCTACCTGCGAGATTTCGAGCGCGAGATGATCCTCCGCCAGCCGGTGTACATCCGCGTCCCGGAGACACCTGAGTTCCTGGCCCCGCACTTCGTGTACGCCACCCGACGCGAGGTGGCCGAGCTGCTGGGCGCCGAGGACATCATCGACCGCGGCGGGTTGCGGATCGAGACCACGCTCGACTACGACGGCTACCAGGTGACCGCCGAGAAGTGGGCGCAGGTGGCTTACGACATGGATCGGTTGACCGATGAGGAGCTGGCGGCCCGCTACGGCGCCGATGCCATGAACTGGATCAACCAGCTGCAGGGCCGGAACATCGGCAACGACGCCATCGTCACCCTCAACTACCGGACCGGGGCGGTGGTGGCCTACGTGGGAAGTGCGAACTTCGACGGGGAGGCCACCCCCATCCACCAGCCCCAGTTCGACGTGGTGGGCCAGGCCTTCCGCCAGTCCGGATCGGCCTTCAAACCGATCACCTATGCGACCGGATTCGAGACCGGGACCATCACCCCGGCCACGATGTTCATGGACGTCTCGACCGAGATCGTGCCCGGGTACCCGGTCAGAGACGCTGACCTGGGCGAGCGGGGCCCGGTTCGGGTGCGCGATGCGCTGAAGTTCTCGCTCAACATCCCGGTCACCAAGGCCCAGCAGCTGATCGGGACCGCGCAGGTGGTGGACCAGGCCGAGCGGATGGGCCTCGAGTGGGACGCGGCCCAGGACCCGAACGTCGCGTCGCTGACCCTGGGCACGATCGGGGTGCGGATGATTGATCTAGCTGCCGCCTACGGCACGCTGGCCAACGGCGGGATCTATCGCGAGCCGTACCTGATCCAGCGCATCGTGGACCGCGACGGCAACGTCCTCTACGACCGAGAAACCGACGGCCCCGACCCGGAGCAGGCCATCTCCCCCCAGGCGGCATACCTGGTCACTGACATCCTGGCCGACAACACCGATCCTTCGCAGAACGCGTTGTGGGGCCCGCGCTTCCAGCTGCTGACCGATGCCGGCCGCCGGCCGGCCACCCTGAAGACCGGCACCACGACCGACTTCCGCGACCTGCAGGCCTTCGGCTACCTGGCCGCCGATCCGGACCCGGAGCTCGATGAAGGAGCGCTCATCACCGGGGTGTGGGTGGGCAACAGCGACTTCTCGAGTATCGACTCGGTGTTCGCGGCCGATGGCCCCACGTTCATCTGGCACGACTACATGACCGAGGTCACGGCTCTCAACGCCCTCCCGGTGCGCGACTTCGTCCGGCCCGAGGGGATCGTGGATCGGACGATCGACGTCATGACCGGTCAGGCCCCCGGCGAGTTCACGACCACGACCATGGGCGAGATCTTCATGGCCGCCGGCCCGAGCCTGGCTACCGACGATGCCCACAGCGAGCTGGCCGTCGAGGCCGCGACCGGCAAGATCTGGCAACCCGGCTGTGGTGACTACGTCCCCGCGACTCCCGGGCCTACCGCGGCGCCCGCCGCGTCCGGAGAGCCGATCCCGGAGCCGACGCCTGCCCCACCTGGCCTCCGGGTATACCTCGACCTGGTCGGATGGGACGATCACCACGCCGTCTGGGAAGCCTCCAACCTGGCGTGGATCAAGCGGTGGCATG
This sequence comes from Candidatus Limnocylindria bacterium, assembly GCA_046717345.1. Lineage (GTDB taxonomy): Bacteria > Chloroflexota > Limnocylindria > QHBO01 > QHBO01 > DASTEQ01. The sequence continues at coordinate 22,266 of JBKJVN010000036.1, forward strand.
GTCGCGAGGAACCGCCGCGGGCGCCGCTCGGGTCGCTGGACGCCCCGCTGGCGCCGACCGAAGAATGCACCCCCGGCGCGGTGCCCACCTCGACTCCGACCCCGAGGCCGACTCCTACCCCGCAGCCCACGCCCACTCCCGAGCCGACCCCCACCCCCACGCCGGAGCCGACGCCGCCTCCTCCCTAGGAGCCGCTAGAGCTCGCCGACCGTCGCCCCGTCCCCGCCTTCCTCGCGCCGCCCTCGCCGCTGGGTGCGGACCCGCGGATGATCGGCCAGGTACTCACGGATGGCGCGCCGCAGCGCTCCGGTCCCGGCCCCGTGGATGATGACGACCTGGTCGGCGCCGGCCAGCAGTGCCTGGTCGAGATGGGCCGCCAGCCGCTCCAGGGCGGCCTCGACCCGCTCGCCCCGCAGGTCCAGGCTGGGAGGAAGCTCGGCGGCGGCGCGGCGCACCAGCTCCTCGGCCCCCAGGTCACGCTCGGGTGGCGCGGCCCCGGGCACGTCCACGACCTCGACATCGTCGCCGGGGACCACCAAACGAGCGCCATCCGCGTCCAACGTGACTCGCCCGGTGCGGCCGCTGATGGCAGCTATCCGCCCGCTCCGTCCGAGGGTCCGGCTGCGCCCCCACAGCCCAACGCGGGGTTGGGCTCCGGGCTCGAGCGCGGCTTCG
>JBKJVN010000037.1:0-6565 GCA_046717345.1 Candidatus Limnocylindria bacterium
CCTGCGGGAGCCGGTGGCCGGCGGCCTCGGCCTGCGCCACCCAGGCGGCGAGCTCGACCAGCGGATCCGGGTCGAGCCCCTCGACGTCGATGGGCATCGGTCAGGCGAGGACGTCTGGCAGGGCCGCCGCCAGCCGCTCGAACTGGCTGAGATCGTTGTGGAGCGCGGCACTGATCCGGATCAGGCGCCGCCAGGGTCCGCCATCGGGGCGCTGGGGCCAGGGTGTGACCAGGACCTGGATGCCCCGCGCCAGCAGCGCGTCGTGTACCGGGTCCCCATACAGGTCGACGCCCTGCACGCGCCCACCCGCCGGCTCATCCGGCAGCGGCACCGACGCCATGCACCCGAGCATCGCGTCGGGGGCGGGGGATGGGATGGCCAGGGCGACGCACAGCAGGTCGCGCGCGCGCCGCGCCAGATCCCGATTCCGGAGCCGGACCGCGGGCCAACCGCCGCCGAGCAGCCCACCGATGAGATCCAGAGCGGTGGGCACCGCCAGCCAGGCGCTCGGGTCGCGGGTGCCGGTCCAGTCCGCCTCCAGCCGGAACCGCGAACGGTCGGTCCGGTCCGAGTTCGCACCGTGGCTGACGACCAGCGGATGGAACCCGGCCTGGCGGTCCCGCCGCACGTGGAGGAATGCCGCGCCCTTCGGCGCACAGGTCCATTTGTGGAGGTTGCCCGCGTAATACGCCGCACCCAGGTCGTCGAGGTCCACGTCCAGCATGCCCGGGGCGTGCGCGCCATCGACGAGCGTGTCCACTCCCCGCGCGGCCAGCTCGGCGACGAGCTCCTCGATTGGCAGCACGACCGCCGTGGCCGAGGTGACGTGATCCAGCACCGCCAGCCGGGTGCGGGGCGTCACCGCGGCCAGAACCCGCTCCACGACGTCCTCGGGTCCGCGGATCGGGAAAGGGATGGCCACCGTCACCACCCGCGCCCCCAGCGGCGCGGCCACCGCTTCCATCGCGTTGCGGCACGCGTTGTACTCGTGGTCGGTGGTCAACAGCTCGTCGCCGGCGGTGAGGGGCAGCCAGCGCAGCACCGCGTTCACGCCGGTGGTCGCGTTGTCAACGAAGGCCAGGTCGTCGGGATCGGCGCCCAGCCATGCGCCCAGATAGACCCGCGCATCGTCCAGGAGCGCCTCGAGGTCGCGGGAGAAGAAGGCTACCGGCTCGGCTTCCATGCGCCGCCGGATCGCGGTCTGGGCGTCGAGCACGGGAATGGGCGTGGCACCGAACGACCCGTGATTGAGGAAATCGACATCCGGATCGAGCGACCACAGGTGTCGGAACTCGGACGCCATGCGACGGCTATCGTAGACCGATGATGGGCCTGCCTCGGCCGGCGGCGGTGGTCTGCGACCTGGACGGCACGCTCGTCGACACCGTGCCGACCCGGATCGCGGCGTGGCTCCGGACGTTCGAGGAAATCGGCCTGCCCGCCGACCGCGGCCATGTCGCATCCCTCATCGGCTCCGATGGGAAGTGGCTCGCCGAACAGGTTGCTGCCCATGCCTCCCGCGCGCTGTCGCCCGCCGACGCGGAGGCCATCGACCGGCGCGCGGGGGAGATCTACGGGCAGCTGAACACGGCACCCCGGGCGCTGCCGGGTGCCGCGGCATTCCTGGCGGCGCTGAATCGGGCCGGGGTCAAGTGGGCCATCGCAACGTCTTCGCGACTGGCCCAGGTGGGGGTATCGGTGGCGGCCCTGGGCCTGGCCCGGCCGCCGGTCATCGTCGACGGCCAGGCGGTGAGCCGCGCGAAGCCGGAGCCCGACCTGCTGTTGGCAGCGGCCGCCGCGCTCGGGACGGCGCCCGACGGCTGCTGGTGCGTGGGCGACTCGCGATGGGATGTGCAGGCGGCCATCGCCGCGCAGATGCTGCCCGTCGGCGTGACAACCGGGTCCGCGACCGCGGAGGAGCTCCGCGCCGACGGCGCGCTGGCGGTCGTGGACCGCCTGGACCGCTTGGTGGGTGCCCTGTAGCCATGCCCCTTGACGCCTATCGGTCCAAGCGAGACTTCAAGGAGACCCCTGAACCGGCGGGCGACGCCCTGGCCGAAACGAGCGGGCGCTTCGTCGTCCAGCGCCATCGAGCAACCCGACTTCACTACGACCTCCGCCTGGAAGTTGACGGCGTGCTCGCAAGTTGGGCGGTCCCGCGGGGCCCGACCCTAGACCCGGATCAGCGGCGGCTGGCCATGCGGACCGAGGACCACCCCATCGAGTACCTCGAGTTCGAGGCCGTCATCCCCAAGGGCCAGTACGGGGCAGGCGACATGATCGTCTGGGATTGGGGCACCTACGAACCGGAGGAGACCGATGCGCCGGCGGCCGCCGTGGCCGCCGGCGAGCTGAAGTTCCGGCTCCACGGGGAGCGGCTGCGAGGACGGTTCACCCTGGTCCGGACGGCGGGGCGAACCGACGACCAGGGGCGTGCGGAGGGCGGCGACCCGTGGCTGCTCATTCACAAGTCTGATCAGCAGGCCGAGCCGGGCTACGACGCAGAGTCGCTCCCGCGCAGCGTCAAGTCCGGGCGTACCAACGACGAGCTGGCCGGGGGCCTGCCGCCCCGATTCGAGGCGCCGGCGCCGTCGCCCGAACCGCCCATCGACCTGTCGGCCGCGCGCAAGGCGCCGCTGCCCGAGTTCGTGCCACCCATGCTGGCCACCGCCGGGGAGTACCCGTTCGAGGATCCAAGCTGGCTCCACGAGGTGAAGTGGGACGGCTACCGGATCCAGGCCGTGGTGCGGGACGGGAAAGTCCGCCTGTGGACCCGCAACCGCGCCGATGCGGCCGGCTACTTCCCGGAGCTGGCGGCCCCGCCGACCTGGATCGACGCCGGCGAGGCGGTCGTCGACGGCGAGGTGGTGGCCCTCGACGAGGGCGGGCGTCCGAACTTCTCGGCCCTCCAGGAGCGGACCGGCCTGATCGGTCTCGAGGCCCGTACCGGGCGCCGTCGTCCGAGCGAAAAGAAACCGGGCGCGGCGCCGCGCCGGACCCAGGCGGCCCCCATCGTCTACCAGGTCTTCGACCTGCTGCACCTCGATGGGCGATCCCTGCTAGACGTGCCACTCGAGTCACGTAAGCGGCTCCTGCGCCGGCTCCTCCGGCCCCACTCGCTCGTAAGCTACGCCCCGCACCTGGCCGGCGAGGGGTCAGCCTTCCTGGACGCCGCCCTGGCCGGCGGACTGGAGGGGGTGGTGGCCAAGAAGCGGATGAGCCGGTACCGCCCCGGCGAGCGCTCGCCGGACTGGGTGAAGGTCAAGGTCCGGGCCGAGCAGGACGTGGTGGTGATCGGCTGGCTGCCCCGGAAGGGGAGTGCCACCGATCTGGGCTCGCTGATCGTCGCCGTTCAAAGTGCAGGAGGCTTGGTGCACGCCGGCCAGGTGGGGAGCGGCCTCGGCGGCAGGATCCGCCGCGAGCTCCTGGCGGCCCTGTCCGACCTCGCTCGTCCGGACTCGCCGGTCGAGGGAGCGCCGGAGGTCGCCGGCGCCCGCTGGGTGGAGCCGCGCATCGTGGTCCGAGTCGAGTTCGCCGAATGGACCCCCGACAGCCTGCTCCGCCAGCCGACCTTCCTGGGCGTGGTGGCCGATCGGGGGGTGGAGTCCGCCATCCGCGAGGACCCGCCCCGACGGGCGGTTCGAGCGGCGGAAGCGGCTCCCGCATCGGCTGGCGTTCCGGGGCTCCAAACGGCCGTCACGAACGCCGAGCTCGCGGCCCTCGACGCCCTCCCCGGGGAGGGAACCTGGGAGATCGGCGGCCAGGTCGTGCGGCTCACGAACCTCGAGAAGGTCCTCTTCCCGGCCCGCGACGCGGACCCGGCGCCGGTCACCAAGCGGGACCTGGTGCGCTACTACACGACGGTGGCCGGAGCGCTGGTGCCCCACCTGCGCCGGCATGGGCTCACCCTGCAGCGATTCCCGGACGGCGTGGCGCGAGCGGGGTTCTGGCAGAAGGACCTGCCCTCGCACACCCCGGCCTGGATCACCCGCCGTGAGCTGGTCGACTCCGAGGGGACCAAGCAGTACGTGGTCGTCGACCGGGTCGCCACCCTGGCCTGGCTGGCCCAGGAGGCGGCGGTGGAGCTGCACCCGTGGACAGCGACCATCGAGGCCCCCGATCGGCCCCGGCACGCGCTCATCGACATCGACCCTGGCGATACCACGACCTGGGACGAGGTCCTGGTCCTGGCGCGCCTGTTCCGCGCGGCTCTGGGGCACTTGGGCCTCATCGGCCTCCCGAAGACGACCGGCAAACGCGGCCTCCAGGTCTGGATCCCAATCGCCGACCGATACACCTTCGACCAGACCCGCGACTGGGTGGAGCAGCTGTCGCGCGCCATCGGGCAGACGGTGCCCGATCTCGTGAGCTGGGCCTGGTCCAAGCGCGATCGTCGCGGCCGGGCCCGACTGGACTACACCCAGAATGCCCCGATCCGGACCCTCGTGGCGCCGTACAGCGTGCGGCCTGCCCCCGGCGCCCCGGTTTCGGCGCCCATCGAATGGGACGAGCTCGAGGATCCGGAGCTCGCGCCCGACCGCTGGACCGTGCGCACCCTGCCCCCACGGCTTACCGAACGGGGGGACCTCTTCGCCCAGGCGTTGACCCTGGGCCAGGACCTGCCGGCCCTCACCTAACGCGAAGGCGCCACGGCCAAAGCCGTGACGCCTCCCCCCGGATGTTTCGACCTGGCGCCCCTTACCGGGCGCTCATCGGTCTACAGGGGCCAACCGCCCCCGGTTGTTGCTGAGCGCATATCGCGTCTCCCGTCTGGGGCGGCTCACCCCAATCGAGTGAGAACCGCGCGAGGAGACAGTCGCGCCGGAAGTCCGCCGCCACAATGACCCGTGGGTACCGGAAGCCCATCCGGGCAGGAGTACCTTCGGCGAGGGTGATTGGCTCGACATGTCGGTCAACTACAAGTTGCCAGGCCGGTGTAGACTGCCCCCCGATGCCGCGAACTCGGATCTCGGCGGATTCGACAGAACACGACGCCGCGCTGGAATTGGCGCGGCGTGTTGGTGAGCGGATTCGGGTTGCCCGACGACGCGCCGGTCTGACCCAGAGCAAGCTCGCCGGCGAGCGCTACACCAAGGCCTACATCAGCGCCCTGGAGACCGGGATCACGCGGCCCTCGATGGTGGCCCTCAACTACATCGCCGCGCAGCTCGGGTTGCCGGCCAGCCATTTCCTGGGCGAGGCACACCCGACCTGGAGCCGGCTCGAGGTCGACATGCGTCTGGCGGCCGGCGACTGGGCCGGTGCGGCCGAGGGCTACCGGTCACTCATGGAGACCGGCCTCGGCGATGTCGCTCGCGCGGAAGCATTGCGTGGGTTGGCGGAAGCTGAGGCGCGCCAGGATCGCGGGCGGGAGGCGATCGCCGCAGCGTCCGAGTCGACGCGCGTCTTCGCCAGCCTGGGCCGCACCGTGGATGCCGCCCTGTCGCGCTATTGGCTGGCCTACGGCACCTACCTGACCGACAACGAGGCCGATGCGCGCAGCCAGCTGCAGGGCCTGCTGGCCCAGGTCCGCTCCGGGTTGCGGGTGGAGCCCGATTTTGAGATGCGCCTGCTGACCGCGCTGGGCGCCGTGGAGTCACGCGTTGGTGAGCACGACCGCTCGCTCGCCTACCTGGAGGAAGCACGCGGCATGGCCGACGATCTCGACGATCGTCGCCGGGCGAACTTCCTGTTCAACCTCGCCATCAGCTATCGGGAGACCGGGGACATCGAGGCCGCCATTCGCGTCGGGCAGCAGGGCCTGGCCCTGTACCGGGCGGCGGGCGCCCCGTTCGAATCGGCGACCATCGAGAACGACCTGGCCATGGCCTACCTGGCCCTGGGCAACCTGGAGCGAGCGACCGAGCTGGCCGCCGAAGCGCACCAGCAGTTCGAAACCGTTGGAGACGATCGGTTCCTGGCAGCCGTCCTGGATACCGAGGCCCAGATCGCGCTGGCCGGGGGGTTGCACGATCGCGCCTTGGCGCTCACGGCACGTTCCCATCAGCTGGCCCGGGACACCGGAAACCGGCTGGTGGAGACGTTGTCGCTGATCACCGCGGCCCGCGTCCTGCGCGCCCGCGGCGACCGAAAAGGAGCCGAGCGGCGCTACGCGGCGGCGGCCGAGCTGGCGCGCGCCGGCTCGGGTCAGGGGCGACTCCGCGACCTGCTGGGGGAATGGGCCGACCTCCGCGCCGAGGGAGGCGACTACCAGGGCGCGTACGAGCTCACCGCCGAAGCGGTAAAAGTCAATTAGGTGTTGACAGGAGCGGTTCGATGGCGTTAGGTTGAGCGCCAACGGACCGGTGTGGGCACCCGCCTCCGGCGGACCGGTTCGGGCATTCGGGGGATGAGGGATCGGGGAATGGGCACAGCTCCCCGGTCCCTTTCTTCATGCCTGCCGAACCGTCGCTGGCGCTACTGCGGAACGGCGGGCTCGACCACCTCGAAGCGGCCCTGGGCGTACGCCGGGCCGGCCGGATCGAGGTAGATCCGCATCGTGAACCGCCCATAGCCGAACAGCTCGATGAGGTCCGCGGTCGTCGTCTGGTAGCCAAAGCTGGCC
>JBKJVN010000038.1:0-5582 GCA_046717345.1 Candidatus Limnocylindria bacterium
GCGCGAACCGACGAACCCCAGGTACCCGAGGTAGCCGGCCGCAAGCGCCGAGCCGAGCCCGCCCAGCCAGGCCAGCAGGCTTCGCGGCCGCATCAAGATGCCTCGGCGGATCAGCCGCCCCCCGACCCGCCGCCCAGGGTGGCACCGATCCGCCGGGTCAGCTCGGTCACCTCCATGGGCACGACCCAGGTCTTGCTCTCCGATGTGGCCAAGGCCTTGAGGACCTCGAGGTACTGGATCTGCATCGTCTTCTCGTCGACCCCGCTGGCCGCGCCGAAGATCGTGGTCAGGGCCGTGCCGTAGCCCTCGGCCCGCAGGGCCTGGGCCTGGCGCTCCCCTTCCGCCCGCAGGATGGTGCTCTGCTTGTCGCCCTCGGCCCGCAGGATGGTGCTCTGCTTGTCGCCCTCGGCCACGTTGATCGACGCCTGGCGGGTCCCCTCCGACTCGGTGATGACCGCGCGCCGACCGCGTTCCGCGCTCATCTGGCGGTTCATGGCGTCCTGGATGTCGCGTGGGGGGACGATCTCGCGGATCTCCACGCTGGTGATCTTCACCCCCCAGCGGTGGGTCACCTCATCGAGCTTGGTGCGCAGGATGCTGTTGATGTCCTCGCGCTTGGCCAGCACGTCGTCGAGGGGGATGTCGCCGATCACGGCTCGCAGGGTGGTCGCAGCCAGCGCCTGTGAGGCGCCCGTGAAGTCCACCACCTGGGTCACGGTGGTTTCCGGTTCGAAGACCTTGGAATAGACCAGGAAGTCGATGCTGATGGGGGCGTTGTCCTTGGTGATGCAGCTCTGCTGCGGAATCTCGAGGAACCGCTCACGCAGATCGACTTTGACCGACTGCTGGATGACCGGGATCAGCAGCACGAGGCCCGGGCCCTGGGCTCCCTGCAGCCGGCCGAGGAAGAACACGACCAGCCGCTCGTACTCGCGGACGATGTGGATGGCGCTGTAGAGCAGCCACAGCACGACGGCCAGCGCGACGACCACGACGATGATGGGGATGATGGATTCCATCGGTCACTCCTTCTTGGTGGGTCGGTCCGCGTTCTCGGAGGCGGGCTCGACGATGAGCTCCAATCCATTGACCCCGACCACCCGCAACGCCTCGCCCGGCCGGATGGATCCCAGCCGACTGCGTGCGGTCCAGGTCTCGCCGGCTGCCGATGCAATGCCGGTGGGGGCGATCGGGGTCTGGGCCGTGCCCGCCACCCCGACCAGCGCCAGCATGGGCTGAGTCGGCGCGGGGCGTCGGCGAATCTCGACCATGCCGCGCGCTACCAGGATGATGAATCCGGCGGCGACCACCAGCGGCAGCACGATGAAGATCGGGTTCAGCTCGATCCGGATCGCGTCGGTGCCATCCACACCGGTGTACAGCGCGAAGGCGCCGAACACGAATGCAATCGCCCCGCCCGCAGCCAGAAGACCGTGCGAGGTGATCACGAGCTCCAGCGCGAACAGGCCAAGACCGATCAGGACCAGCACCAGGCCGCCCAGGTTGAGCGGCAGGCTGTTGGAGCCGATGAAGGCCAGCACGATGGCGATGGCACCCACGATGCCGGAGAAGAAGTTCGGATGGAACAGCTCGGCCAGGATCCCGTAGAAGCCGATCGTGAAGAGCAGGAACGCGATGTTCGGATCGCTCAGCACGTGGAGAAGCTCCTGGCCCACGTTCATGCTGATCGGCAACAGCTCGCGGCCGGACAGGGCCGGCAGCGGGGCGCCGTCGAACTGGTAGGCGTAGCCGTCGTCGCGCTCCCCGGTGTCGATGGCCGCGAACAGCTCCTCCGTCGTCGTAGCGACGGCGTCGACCACCGGGGGCTCGAGGGCAACCGCATCGTCGGCGCCGATGCTGGCCGCGTCGCGGACCGCCGACTCCGCCCAGTCCGCGTTTCGGCCATGGGAGGTGGCCAGGTCCCGGATCTCGGCCACCAGGTCGTTGGTGATCTTGGCGGCCAGCGTCTCGGGCAGGTCCTCGCCACCCGAGCCGACCACCGAGGCGGCGCCGATGGTGGTCAGCGGCGCCATGGCCGCCACGTCGCCGGCGAGGGTGATGAACGTGGCTGCCGAGGCGGCCTGTCCGCCGGACGGGCTGACCCAGGTGACGACCGGGATGGGGCTGTTCAGGATGGCCTTGACGATCCGATCCGTGCTCGTCAGCTCGCCCCCCGGGGAGTCGACCCTGATCAGGATGGCCACGGCGCCGGCCGCGGCGGCCGCTTCGACCGCCTCCTCGATGTACGAGGCGTTGACCTGGTCGATGACCCCGGTGAGCTCCACGTCGGCGACTGGCGGCTCCTTCGCAGACGCCGCCCCGGCGACGCCCAGCAGGAGCAGTGCAACCAGGCCAGCTCGTCGCAGCGACGCCACGGATCGAGTATAGGCCCGACCCGGCGGGCTGCCATTCAGCCGGGCCGGCGACCCCAGAGTGCTTCGGCGACCAGCTGGGACCAGGTCTCCAGACGGTCCCATGCTCCTCGCACCTCGCCGAGGGATGCCATGCGTCCTGACAGCTTGTCCCGCTCGCGGACGTCGATCCGGCGTCCACCTGCCTGGACCTCGAAAACGACCCCCAGGTGGACCGCGCCAACAGGGTTGCGGTCGTCGTTCAGGAAGCCGATGGGTGCGAATTCGGGCTCCCAGTCCGCGTCGAGCTCCTCGCGCCACTCGCGTCGAAGCCCGGACCCCAGTGGATCGACGCCGTCGTCGACCGGGTTCAGGTGGCCGCCGACCCCGATCGTCGCCCGTCGATGGAGGCGCGGATCGCCGCCCGCGTTCGTGCGCTCCATCAGAAACACGCGGTCGCTGTCACGGACCACGACGTACGGGATGAGCTGTTTGTGGGATGAGTCCTGCTCCGCGTGAGCGCGTTCGACCCACCGGCCCGCCCTGGCCAGAGCCTGACGCAGCACGTCCAGGTCGGCGTCCGTCATCGGCTTGAGGCCGAGGAAGTCGCTCCCTCCAGGAACCGCGTCGCGTGGCAGAACCAGCACCCGCTCCTTCACGGCGCCACGATCGTCCGAAAGTGGTGCGCGGGTGCGCCGCGGGGTGACGTTTGGTCTGGTTCTGTAAGGTTGCCTGTAAGCGTCGTCGGTCTACACTCCTCGTCCGCCGTTCGTACTGTGCAGCGACGGTACAAAAGTCAGCCCAGGAACTCAACGCTGCACGGTCAGACGATCGGCGAGGGGAGGCGACCAATCGTCCGAGCCGCTCGAGGCAAAACGGCATATCCAGGGGGGCAGACCCTTGCCGAGTTCGCGCTGGTTCTGCCCATCCTGCTGGTCCTGCTGCTCGCCGTTGCCGACTTCGGCAGAGTCTTCGCGGCGAGCATTTCCACCGAGGCGTCGGCCCGCAACGCGGCCGAGATCGGCGCGATCGAACGGCTGCGGAATGGACCCCCTCAATCCGGATCGGAAATCGCCTATTACACCGCGCTCCATGAGCAGATCGCCAAGGTGGTGTGCTCGGAGCTGAGCGTGCTGCCGAACACCACCTTCAATGCGGCCGACCGGACATGCGCGACCATGCCCCTGGTCGGCGTGTGCATCCGCGACGACCCTGACGGCCCAGGCCCTCTCGGCGACCCCATCTGCGGCGCCCCAATCGACGGCTTCTCATCGACCTTCCCGGGCAGCTGCACCCACCTGGGTGAACCATGGTCGAACGAGTCGGGGGGCGCGGTTGCTAGCCATTCGGTCGAGGTCCGCGTCTGCTACCAGTTCACCACGCTGTTCAACCTGCATTTCACCCTGCCCGGCAACACCGGCCTGGACCTGGGCGAAGTGTGGATCCAACGAGAGCGCGTCTTCGTGCTCGACTGTCCGCCCGGCGATCCAGTGGCCACACAATGTTGAACCGCCTTCGGGAACCGCGGGAAAACGCCCGTGGGCAGACGATTGTCGAATTGGCGCTCGCCGCGCCACTGTTCTTCATGGTCCTGATCGGCATCATCGTGTTGGGGATCGGGGTGTTCTACCAGCAGGAGCTCACGAACGTGGCTCGTGAGGCAGCCCGATACGCCGCCATCCACAGCGCGACGGCCCAATGCCCGACCGTGTCCAATCTGCCTCCGGACCCGCTGCCAGGAGGCTTCGATTACCGCTGCGACCCGCCCGAAAGACGCTGGCCGATAATGACCGCATTCGCCCGCGAGCGCGCCTTCGGCCTGCCACCCGACGGCGTCCAGTTTTCGGCCTGCTGGTCCGGCTACTGGGTCACCGATGGCGCCGGGAACTTCACCGACTACGACGCCCCTCCGGCTGACCTCAACCCCCCGTATGCTCCCAACCCGTTCCGCTACTGCACCATTCCGTCCGATAGCGGAGGCACGATCACGGACATCGACCCGAGGACCGATTCGGAGCAGATCCAGTGCACGGCTCCGATGCCGCTGACGTCCGCGACCAACGACATGGCGAGCAGCATGGCCGCATTCAACTCAGTGATCGCCAACGAAGTTACGGTGTTTGCCTGTTTCAACTGGACGCCGCCAGGCGCCGGATTCCTGTTGATTCCGGAAACGGTCACCCTCCGCGCGGTCATCACCGAAACCATGCAATACCAGCAATGAAGACGACGACGAACATGCACGGGGACAGGACGAGGGGACAGATCCTAGTAATCACGGCCGCGGCGCTCGTCGTCCTGCTCGGAATCGCCGCGCTGGTCGTCGACCTCGGGTTTGGAGTTCTCCTCCGTCGGCAGGAGCAGAACGCGGTCGACCCTGGAGCGGTCGCGGCCGCCCGGTTCATCGACGACCTCACCGGCCAGACCATCAACTGGCCTATGGCGGAGGCCGCCGCGTGCCACTACGCCCGCCAGAACGGCTTCTTCGGAGCAGCGACGAGCGACGACATGATCCCTGGTGGCACGGGCTGCGTCCCGGCCAACGATCCATACGGCGGAGTGCTGGAGGTCCTCTTCCCCCCCGACGCTCGGGCACCGGACTTTGTGGGGGCTCCCGGCATGGTGCACGTCGTCCTCACGCGAGAGCGCGATACCTTCTTCGGCCGGCTCTTGGGCTTTGGCACCTTATCGGTCATGACCGATGCGGTTGCCGCCCGGCAGCGCGGGAACACGAACACCCATTCGCTCGTCGCCCTGAACCCCAGCGACTGCGAGACCGCCAGACTGCACGGCAACGCCACGATTCGGATCTTTCCGATCCCCGGCTACACCGGCCCGGGAGGGTACGTCCAGATCAACTCGGAGTGCAATCTGAACAACGTCGCCAATGACGCGTGCGACAACCAGCCGGGGGCATTGCGGCTCGACGGCTCGACGGTGAAGCTGATCTCGCCGAAGATCAACGTGCATGGCAGTTGTCGTGGGGCCGGCACCCAAATCACTGGCGTTCTCGACGAGGGGGCGTCGCCGATCGCGGACCCGTTGGGAAGCCTGGTGTTCCCGCCCTGGGATACCAGTGTCCCCGGCGCATCCTGCGGAACAGGCGGCCAGCCGCTTCAGGCCACCGGCCAGTTCTCGGCAGGTTGCAGCGCCAACGGGTCCCGCCCGTGGGTGTTCTCGAATCCGGCGCTGTGCCCCGGCCTCCCCAACAATTACGACTGCGTCCACCTC
>JBKJVN010000039.1:0-10208 GCA_046717345.1 Candidatus Limnocylindria bacterium
CGTTCGAGCCGCTGGCCAGGGTGTACGGCAACGAGGCGGTGATCGCCCCGTTGGCGCTGAACTGGCGACCGACGTACGTGCCGGCCGCGAAGTACAGCGCGCGCGGCGGGTCGTACGTCTCGACCACGGGCGGCGGGGGCGGGGGCGGGGGCGGTACGTCGCCCAGGGTCATGCCCGCGGACTCCTGGATCCAGTACCCGGCCCAGATCCCGGCCGTGATGAGGTACCAGTTCCCGGCCTGATTGGGGATCGTGCTCTTCTCCGTCGTCGGCGCCGTGGAATCGCTGGCCAGCGTGTACGGAAGCGAGGCGATGATCGCCCCATTGGTATCGAACTTGTACCCGACGTAAGCGCCAGCGGCGAAGGAGACGGGACGCCAGGGGAAATAGGACTCGGCCACCGGTGCCGGCGGCGCATTGCCCAGGGTGGTCGCGGCCGACTCCTGGATCCAGTAACCGGCCCAGATCCCGGCCGTGATGGAGTACCAGTTCCCGGCCTGGTTGGGGATCGTGCTCTTCTGGTTCGTGGGAGCCGACGAGGCCGCGCCGAGCGTGTACGGCAGCGAGGCAGTAATCCCTCCGGCGGCGTTGAATTGCCGGCCAACATAGGCGCCGGCGGCGAAGTAGAGGGGACGCGCCGGGTTGTACGTTTCAAGGGGCGGATTGGCGATCTCCGCCGCCACCGCGCTCCGGATCGACGGAAGGAGTGCGTAATAGGGCGAGCCGGGGCACCCGGTGTTCTGGTAGTCGCGATGGCCGGTGATGTTCATGGTCGTGATGGTCGTCCCGGTCGCCGGGTTGACGTACGTGCTGCTACCGGTCGGGTTGATACCGTGCGCGGCGGACGCCCAGGCCAGCATCCGCACCATGGATCCCTGTGCCGCAGGTGTGGGTAGCTGCGAGGTGAAGTTACCGAGCAGCGCGATCCCCATGCTGCCCGGGTTGTGATACAGGGCGTGGCCGGATTCAACGACGTCCCCGGCCTCGTCGTCCCCGGTCGGGATGGTGCCGTTCCAGTAGTCCCGAGTGTACCTACCCTCGTAGACCCGGCCGGCCGAGTCGATCAAGTAGTTGTAACCAATGTCGCCCCAACCCAGGGTGACAGCGTGGAATTGGTAAATGGCCCGCACCGTAGCCGCCGGGTTCGGATCCACGTTCGAGCCGGCGGTGTGATGCACCACCAGCTTCTGAAGGGGGTAGAACGCTCGGGTCCAGCGCTCCTCCCCCAGGCTGTCGAATCGGATGGACTCGTCGGCCCCCCAGCCGCTTCGTGGGATGACGCCGGGAATCGTGCTCAGCGCGGCAGCGTCGGCCCCCAGTCCGAGTGGCGCCTGGGTCTCGCCAGCCGCGTCCATGGCGAGCACCGTCACCTTCGGCAGGGATTGATCCGCCGTGATGCGGACCGCCCGCATGCCGTCTGCGATCATCACCGAGCCGTAGGTCTCGCCGTCCTCTTCGGATGCTCCGAATTCGTCGATCTCGACATGGGACGGCTCCGAGAAGACCGTCCCGTCAGCACTGAACGCCGCGTCTACGTGTGCGTCCCTCTGGGCCGACCAATGGATGACGATGTGCGTCGTGCCTGCCGCGAGAGCAAAGTCGTAGCTCCCATCGACCCCGTGGGTCGATTCCGAGGTACGGACCCTGACCGGGCCGGTCGTGTCCGCGGGTACCGCCGGCGCCAGGCCAGTCATGACCAGCGCCATGGCGAGGCCGGCAAGGAGTGGGCGGTGCAAAGCGGACTTCAGATGCATGCCGTGGACGAGGCCTCCAGCGGATTGGCGGGGATTTGTTCCACCCTACTCACCCGTGAGCCGATCCGCCCTGACCCGGTCTGCCCAGTACCATCGGGCTGTCTGCCCTCCGCTCAGGCGAAGCACAGCCGGCATCCGCCATCATCGGTCCTGTGGCAGAACTCATCCGCCGAGACCGGCTGGCCCGGGAAGCCGAGGAGCAGCGGCTGTCAGCGGTTGCCACCCGATCGGCCAGCTCCCGCGGCCGAGCACGACCCGAGGAACCGGACCCGTTCCGCACCGCTTTCGAGCGGGATCGGGATCGGATCATCCACTCCAAGGCGTTCCGACGGCTGAAACACAAGACACAGGTCTTCCTCAACCCCGAGGGCGACCATTTCGTCACGCGCCTGACGCATACCCTCCAGGTGGCCCAGATCGCGCGCTCGCTGGCGGCCGCGTTGGGGCTCAACGAAGCGTTGGCGGAGGCGATCGCGCTGGGTCATGACGTGGGCCACACCCCGTTCGGCCACACCGGCGAGGAGGCCCTGGGGCCGTATTTCCCGCCCGCGGGCTGGCATCACGCGGCGCAGAGCGTTCGCATCTTCGAAGTCCTCGAGGACCTCAACCTGACCTGGGAGGTGCGCGACGGGATTCGGGCCCACACCTGGAAGATCACGCCTCCGCCGCAGACGCCGGAGGCCCTGTGCGTGCGCTACGCGGATCGAATCGCATACCTCAGCCATGACGCGCTCGACGCGCTCCGGGCCGGGGTCCTGGCCGAGACCGAATTTCCCCCGCATCTGATCGAGCGACTGGGGCCGCCGGGACGGCAATGGATCGGCGAGCTCATCACCGCCGTTATCGACGAGAGCCTGCGTGCGGGCGCGATCGGGATGGACGCGGACACGCTGACCCTCATGCACGAGCTGCGCGATTTCATGTTCGCGCGCGTCTACCTGCGCCCCGAGCAGGCGGCTCAGCAGCACGTCGCCGTCCGCCTCCTGCGCCGCCTGATGGACCACCACCTTGCCCACCCGGACGAGCTCCCGGCGTCCTACCGGGATACCGATGCCGACCCGGTGACCCAGGTCGCCGACTACGTCTCCGGGATGACGGACCGATACGCCCAGACGGCTTCCGACCGGCTGTTTGGCGTGACGGCCGAGCGATTAGGGTGACGGAGGAGTCGTCGGCGCCACGGATGTGAACTCGTAGCTCACGAAGGTGCCGTCGCCGCACTCGAGCGCAATCTCGTCCGGACGATCCTCTGAAGTCGGCGACGGGGCGCTGCCCGGCGGGCCGTACACCTCGCGCGACACGATGCCCACGAGGGTCGTCCCCAGCCGGACGGGCTCTCCGCCGCCGACCACCGGATCCGCCGTCGGATCCCCGGCCGCGGTGTAGACGCGATCGCCCCACAGGAGCGTTTCCGGGCAGCCGGGGCGCCCAATCGCCATCTGCAGGCTCCAGAGGCCCAGCCCAACGAAGACGGCCGCAGCGAGGACTGCGCAGCCGACCGCCCGCCAGTTCACCGGCGAATCTCGAACCGGCTCATGCCCCCCGACGCCGGTCCACGGCTGGCTTCGACCCGCTCGACCCACGCCGCTCCGGGGCCATGGTCGAGCTGAGATTCAAGGGCGTCCAGCGGCGTCGGCTCGCCTTCGGCGATCAGCTCTACGGCACCCTCGTCGTCAGCGTTGCGGACCCAACCCACCAGGCCGAGCCGCGTGGCGGTGTCGACCACCCACCAGCGGTACCCGACCCCCTGGACGCGGCCGATGACCCGGGCCGTCAGGCGCTGCGGGTTCACCCGCGGGCGGCGACCGAGGGCCACTCCAGCATGGCCACCTCGAGGGCCAGGCGAGGGCTGACGTTCAACTCCAGGGCGTCGCGGATGCGCTCCAGGGCGGCGGCTGTACGAGCCATCTCGTCCGGTCCGAGGCGCCGCGCCGCAGCCGGCAGCTCGGGGAGCAGTTCTTCCGAGACGGCCAGGTGCGGCGAGCCCGCGGCGGCCACCGCCAGGTCGCGCGCCAGATCGACCCATGTTTCGACGATGGCGAGCGCCGCCGCGCGCTGAACGCCCGTGGGTGTTCGGCCGCCACTTTCCGTCGTGGCCGGGTCAGTGACGTCATCGGGCCCCAGTGACAGGCGCGCGGCATCGTCCAAGAGCTCGCGCACCGCTGCCAGCCGATCGGCGCGGCCGCGCTCCAGGAGCGCGAGCAGCTCATGCTGCGTGCGTCGCCGCCAATCCACGCGTTCGGGTGCGCGGGCATACCCCACGGCGCGGCCGATACGGCCGCCGGACAAGCGAGCCAGCGCCGTTGCCTGCTCCCTTGGGAGCCCTTCGCGCTCGACCAGCCAGGCTGCAAGCGCGTCCTGCCCAATCGGGGCCAGGCGCAGAGCCTGGCAGCGGGAGCGAATGGTCGGCAGCAGCCGGCTGGCGTCGTCGGCCACCAGGATGAACAGCTGCCGATCGCCGGGCTCCTCCAGCGCCTTGAGCAGCGCGTTCTGAATCTGCTCGTTGGCGAGGTCCGCGCGCTCGATCACCACCACCCGCCAGCGCCCGGCGATCGGCGCTCCGGCGACCTCCGCCAGCCATCGCCGCGCCGCCCCCACGATGCTCTCGCCGCTCGCACGGTCATCCCTCCAGCGCTCGGGTGACGCGAGGACCAGGTCCGGGTGGGTTCGCGCACGAGCCTGCCGACAGCCAGAGCAGACGTTGCACGGGCGCTGGTCGGGATCGACCGCCTCGCACAGGGCAGTGGCCAGTAGGTCGTCGACGAATGGTCCCTTGCCGGCTCCAGGCGAGCCGTAGACCAGGAGTGTGGCCGGGCCGTCGCCGCCCAGGAGCGTGCGCCGGGCGAGCCGCTCCGCCACCGGCTGACCAACGGTCAAAAACCCCGAACCGGCGACGTCGACACTCACGGCGGCGAGTATAGGCGGGGTAAGCGGGCAGTCAGGATGGGCGCGCCAGAGCACGCCCAGAGGCGCGGCCCGGCGGTCAGTGGCATACTGGGCCGAAGACACCAGAAGCGCTCGAGGAGGTCGGCGATGGGCAGCAAGGGGACAACAGGATCGACGTCGGACAGATTGCGATTGCCCGACGAGTGGCAGGCATTCATGGATCGCATGGCCCGCAAAGACGTGCCGGACGAGGTGGCGCAGCGTGGCCAGGCACTCGCGGATGCCATCGCCCAGGCAGCCGAAGAGGCCGCGCAGCGCGCATCCATCGCCTGGCGTGAGTCGCAGCCCGTTCGTCGAGAAGTCGCGCGCACGATCGAGCGCCAGGGACGGCAGGTGGGCAAGTGGTCTCGTCAGGTCTGGCGCCAGGACATCCGGCCCGGGCTGCGGCGAGCCTGGAACCGGCGTACCGTCGCCCTGGGGGCCGCCGGCGCAGCCGTCCCGGCCGGCCGTCAGCTGATCGAAGAAGCCGCCAGCGAGCTTGGTCTCCGCCCGCGCCAGGACCGCCACTGGGGCTCGTTCTTCGCCGGAATCCTGATCGGCGCACTGACCGGCGCCCTGGTCGCGATCCTTACAGCACCCAAGCCCGGCCGCGAGACGCGTGATGATCTCGTCAGCAGGGCGCGCGAAGCGGCTGAAGCCGCCGGCGAGTGGATCCCGGTCAGCACGCCGTCAACCAACGGCAACGGGGGGACGGGCGTCGCCCCCGAGGTCAGCGAGGTCGAATCCGAGAGCTAACCCTCGGTGGGGGGTTCGGGCGTCGTACGCTTGCGCGTGCTGCGACCCGAGGTAAATCGCTTCCAGATGCCCTCGTCCGAGGCCTCGGTGGGCGCCGGAGTGGCCTTGCTTCGAGTGGTCCGTGCGGCGCGCGGCTTGGCGGCGGCCGCTGTCGAGTCAGACGCCTTCCTGCGGGTGCCGGCCGGTTCCTGGGTGACAGCCTTGCTCGTTGATCGCGCGCGGGGCTTGGCCGCTGTCTTGGCCACCGGCTCTGCCGCTGGCTTCGCCGCAGCCCGGGTCGAGGGCTTGCGTGTGCGAGGCTTCCGGGTGACAGCCGGACCGGTGGTGGCCTCCGCGTCGGCCGGCTGCGTGGGCACATCGGTCCCATCGGTCCCCGAGACGCCTGCGGGCTGACTGCTCAGTCCGAGCTCGGCCAGCGTGGCCGCATCGGCCTCCTCGAATTCAAACTCCCGCTCCGCTCCAAGGCCTTCACCGGCTCCAAGGCCTTCGAGCTCTTCGATGCTGTCGACTTCCTGCCAGCCGATCTCGGCGGGCTCGCCGTCGGCCGCAGCCGAGGCGGACGATGCATCGGGAAGATCCCCGCGGCGACCGCGGCGACCGCGTCCCCGACCCCCGCGTCGGCGACGCCGGCGAGCGCTCTCGGACAGGGTGTCGTCGGCGGCCCCCCGAGCCGCGGGCGCGCCGCCTTCGGTCGCAAGCGGCGGCTCGCTGATCGCAATGGGCTCCTTGTCGGTGGTGCGGGATCGTCCGCCGCGGGTCGGACGCGACGGTCGTTCCGATCGGCGGCTCCCGGTCGCCCGCCCTCGTCCGCGGCCGGCACTCCCGGCGTCCTCCCCGTCGCCTCGAATGGCTGCCATGGCCGCGGCGGCAACCGAGGGCGACGCCTCGCGGAATCCGACGTCGGGATTGACCTCCTTGGCGGGCATCTCGGGTGCAGGAACCCCCTTGGCATCCTTCTGGCGGCTGATGGCGCTGATCTTCATGACGTCCACGAACTCGTCGGCGACAGCGAACAGGTCGGAGCTGGTGTTCGGTTTGAAGCTGATCACCTCGCACCGGACACCCTCGTCCTGAAGGGCGCGAATGGCGGGCGCGAAGTCCCCGTCACCAGAGACGATGACGGCCACGTCCATCCGATCGGCCAGGCGGAAGAGGTCGACCACGAGCTCGATGTCGAGGTTGGCCTTGACCCGTCCGTCGCCGAACTTGCGGATGTCCTTGGCCACGACCCTGTAGCCGTTCTTGCCAAGGAAATCGAGGAACTTCTTCTGGTTCTCGTTCTCGGGATCAAGCCCCGAGTAGGCGTAGGCACGAATGAGATCGCGCCCCTTGGTGGCGTGCTTCAACAGCGCCACGTAATCGACGTCGACGTCCTGCCCGCGGGCAGCGTAGTAGAGGTTGGCAACGTCGACAAAGACGGCCACGTTCTTGCTCAAGTGAGCTTCTCCTAAGTGAATGGTGGTGGCCACCGCGCGGGGTTCCGGCTGCCTTCGCGCTCGACCCACGCTCCCGGACTGAGGCCGGAATGGGTGGCGCGGCTTAGGCGGCACCCTCGCTTCGCGAACCCGCTACGGATTTCGGCGGCGGCGAGGGATCGGAGATCTCCGCGTGGGAGACCTAGGGCAACAGGATACCACGCCGCCTGGGCAAGGCCGTTTCGAAGGCCAGGAAGTTGCTTTTTGGCTGCCAAACTGAACCTGCAGCCGGCGGTCCGCCATATCAAGAGTGCCCGGGTCACGACCTTGCGCACCTGTAAACGCGCCCGTATGATGCCCGGCATACACGCTCCGTGGCGTGCCGCTGTGCGTCACCCCGGAAGCAATTGGAGGAGGATTGGATGGAGAAGTTCCTACGATGGAGCGCTGGCCTGATGGTGCTGGCGTTGATTCTGGCCGCTTGTCAACCGAGCGCCAGCGCAAGCCCGACCGAAAGCGAGACGGCCCCGGCGGAAGATCCGGCGGCTGTATGCGAGGCACTTGAGCTTGGGTGCGTCGAGGTTCCGGCAGGTGAGCCGCTGACGGTTGCCAGTGCGCTGGCGATCACCGGCGCCGTGGCCTTCCTGGGCAACGACGCCAACTTCGGAATTCAGGTCGCGCAGGAAGAGCGTGGCCAGGTGCTCGGCCGAGACGTGGAAGTCATCCACGAGGACGCCGGCTGCGGCGACGCGGCCTCCGGCCAGACGGCCGCCGAGTCGATCGTGGCCAATCCGGCCATCCTGGGCGTGATGGGCACCACCTGCTCACGCACCGCGGTCCCGATGATGCCGGTGCTCGAGGCTGCGGGCCTGACCAATATCTCGCCGTCCAACACGGCGGTCAGCCTGACCCAACCCGGGCACGCGAATTACGGCGGCGAGTTCTACTTCCGCACGGCGTACAGCGACTTCTTCCAGGGCTCGGCCGTGGCGAAGTTCCTTTGCGAGGAACTGGGCGTGACCACAATGGCCACCATCCATGACGGCAGCCCGTATGCGGAGGAGCTGCAGCAGGTGGCGGTGGACCAGTTCGCCAAGCAGTGCGACGGCGAGACACTGTCCCAAGACGGGATCAACGTCGGCGACACGGACTTCCACGCGTTGCTGACCACCATCGCCGCCAACAGCCCCGAGGTGATCTTCCTGCCGATCTTCAGCCCCGAGGGCCCGCTGTTCGTCACGCAGTCCCAGGAAATCCCGGGCCTGGCCGACACGATCATGTTCGGCGCGGATGGCGTCAAGGACGGCGCCATGATCAAGGGCGCCGGCGACCTGGCCCAGGAGATCGGGATGTACTTCTCCGGGCCGGACCTGAACTACGGCGGCCGGTACATCGACGAATTCCTGCCGGCGTACTACGCGCTGTCGGGCACCGAGACCGTACTGGCTCCATACGGCGGTCAGTCTTACGACGCCTACAACATCCTGATGGATGCTGTCGTGGCTGGCCACGTTGGGGACGACGCGGATGGCACGTCTTACTTCAGTAAGGAGGCGATCCGCGAGTACGTAGCCGGCCTGACGGATTACCCCGGTCTGACCGGAACCCTGACCTGCGACGAGAACGGTGACTGTGGGGCTCGGGAGATTTCGATCGACCAGCTCGAGGATGGCGTGTTCGTCCCGGTCTTCAGCACTCGGGAGCCATAAGCGCTCGAGGGAACCTCTGAAAACCTCAAGGGCGGGTGGGCCGACAACGGCTCACCCGCCCTCTGTATAGTCCGCGGAACCAAAGCCACCCGAACAGCCCGAATCGTCGGACGATCGCCCTGTCCGTTGCCGGGAGGAGGGACCCTGGTGAGACGCCCCGCTCGGATCTCGCTGGTAAACCTGCTCCTGTGGGCGCTGGGCGGGGGCATCGTCCTGTTTGTTGCCGTGGGCAGCTGGTTGACCCTCCAGCAAGGTCTGCTGACGTTTGAGGACTGGCGCTCCCTGGTCATCTTCGGCGTCACCCAGGGGAGCATTTACGCGCTGATCGCGCTGGGCTACACCCTGGTCTATGGCGTCCTGCTGATGATCAACTTCGCCCATGGCGACGTGTTCATGTTCGGCGCCATGACGTCCTTCTTCGTGGCCGACGCCCTGGCCGAGGCGGGCTTCTTGAACAGCAACCCCATCATCGGCATGGCCGTCGTGGTGGCGGTGTCCGCGGTCAGCGCCATGATCGTGGCGCTCATTCTGGAACGGATCGCCTACCGCCCGCTGCGACGCGCCCCGCGGCTGGTGCCGTTGATCACGGCCATCGGTGCCTCGCTGTTCATCAGCAACAGCGTGCGGGGCCTGTACGGTGAGCTGGCCAGGGCCTGGCCCCGCATCGATTCCCTGGTGGGCAGCGTGGACATCGCAGGGATCCCGTTCCTGAAAACCCAGGTGGTGGTCATCGTGGGGGCCATCCTGATGATGGTGTTCCTGTACTGGTTCGTGGAGCGCACCCGCACGGGTCGTGCCATGCGGGCGGTCAGCGAGAACAAGGACACCGCGGCCCTGATGGGCATCGACGTGGACCGCACCATCGTGATCACCTTCGCAATCGGCGGCATCCTGGCCGGGGTGGCGGGCGTGCTATACGGCATCGTCTTCAATCAGGTGCATTGGTTCATGGGCTTCCTGCCGGGCATCAAGGCCTTCACGGCGGCGGTGCTGGGCGGCATCGGCAACATCTTCGGCGCCATGCTGGGCGGTGTGTCGTTGGGCGTCCTGGAATCGGTAGCTCCGAGCCTGCTGCTGACAGGATTCGGGGTTCCGACGCCCAACCAGTTGAAAGACGTGGTTGCGTTCACGGTGCTGGTGCTGGTCCTCATCTTCCGCCCGTACGGTCTGTTCGGTAGACCGGAGGGCAAGTAGATGGCACGTATGGCGTTCCTTCGCCCGGCCGTGTCGGCCGGCCTGGTGGGCGGGGTGGTGATGCTGTACCTGGCCGCCGTCGGGCTGGTCCAGGCCTTCCTCGAGCGCGAGGTGCTCACCGGATATCTCACCCTCGGTCGCCTCATGTTGGCCGTCCCACCACTGATACTCGGGTACTGGATCGCGGGCCGGACGGACACGGCCCCGCGCCAGGTGGTCTCCGGCCTGGTCGCCGGAGCCTCCGCCGGGGCGCTGTTCGCGGCTGGATTCCTGGTCGCCAGCGCGCTGTCGCCCGAGATCCGCGACGTGCTGATCCGCATCACGTCGCAGCTCCTGGAGTTCATCGGGTTCGGTCTGGACCCGGTCCTCGGCGCGGTCGCCAACGTGGTGGCCGCCGCCGGGCTGGGCCTATTGGGCGCCGTAGGGCGGGCTCTGCGGGTGCGGATCCGACGCCCG
>JBKJVN010000040.1:0-4548 GCA_046717345.1 Candidatus Limnocylindria bacterium
GATACGGACGCTACGTCCACATCCACCCCGACGACCTGGACCGCGCCGATGCCTGGTTCGCCCGCTACGGCGGTTGGGCCGTCTTCCTTGCCCGCTTCGTCCCGCTCCTGCGAGCGCTGATCAACTATCCGGCGGGCGTGGCTCGGATGCCCATCGGCCGGTTCTTGCTGTTCTCGGTCCTGGGCTCCATCCCGTGGAACCTGGCACTCGTCACCGCGGGATGGGTGCTGGGCGAGAACTACGAGGCGCTGTACCAGGCCATACGGCCATTCGAGATCGTGATCTACCTCGTGGTGGTGGTCGGTGTCGCCTTCATCCTCATCCGCTGGGCCCGTGGCCGGGGCGCCCCGCAGCAGGTTTGACGTAATGCCGGGTGAGTGTCAGCATCACGTCAACTGAACGAATCCATCGCCTTCGGGGCGGGGTGAAACCCCCCACCGGCGGTCGGTCCGGTTAACGGACCAGCCCGCGAACCCCCTGAGGCCGGCGGCCGCGGAGAGGCTGCCGGGGCACCTCGAGGGGCCGACCTGACCCCGGCGCAAGCCGGGCAGACAGGGCCGACGGTGACAGTCCGGATGGGAGAGGGCGAGCACGAGGCGTTCCTCCGACGACCCGCGGACCAATCGGCGCTGCGCGCCGGGCTGGCTTCGCGCATCGATCGAAGGCGTCGCGGCTGCCACGTCCCCGTCGCGCGATGGCGCATGGGAGACCGATGGAGCACGCGAGCCAACCCGGGCCGGCGATCACGATCGAGGACCTGATGGTCCGTTTCTCCATGCCCTCGGGGACCCTCACCGCGCTGGACGGTCTGAGTGGATTGGTCGCCCCCGGCGAACTGGTGGCCGTGATCGGTCCGAACGGGTGCGGGAAGAGCACCCTCCTGCGGGCGATTGCCGGGCTCCTGGCACCCAGCGCGGGACGCATCGGTCTGGGGCCCGATGGATCACCGCCACGCGCCGGCGATGGGCGCATAGGCCTGGTCTTCCAGCAACCCCGGTTGCTGGGCTGGCGGGCCGCGCTCGACAACGTGGCGCTGCCCCTGGAATTGACCGGGACGCCGCGCGCCGAGCGGCATCAGGCCGCCGAACGGGCGCTGGCCCAGGTCGGCCTGGCCGATGACAGCGTCGGCGCTCTGCGTCCCGGAGCGCTGTCGGGCGGCATGCAGCAGCGGGTCGCTCTCGCCCGATCGCTGGTCACCGACCCGCCCGTCCTGCTGCTGGACGAGCCGTTCAGCGCCCTGGATGCGCTGACCCGTGACGCGTTCGACGTCCAGCTCGAGGCTCTGTGGCTGGCCCGGCGGCGGACGGTGGTCCTGGTCACCCACTCGGTCGGCGAGGCCATCGGGCTTGCGGACCGCATCTGGGTCATGACCCCGCGACCGGGACGCGTCGCGGCCGACATCCGCGTGCCGCTCGCGCGCCCCCGGCCGCCCGGGCTGAGCGGAGATCCGGGCATGGCCGCTGTCGAGTCCCAGGTCCGCCAGGCGTTGGCCGCCGCCCACGCCCCCGAGCTCGAGGGATGGGCCGAGCCCGGACGGGAGGCAGCGGCATGACAATCCTCCGCCGGCTGGCTTTCATGGTCCTGAGCGCCTTCGCCTTCCTCGCGGCCTGGAAGGTCATCGTCCTCGTCGGCGGCTACCCCGAGTACATCCTGCCCGCTCCGGACGTGGTGGCGTTGCGCGCTGCAGAGGCCATCCAGAACGGAACGCTCCAACCGCACCTGGCCGCCACTCTCGAAGCGAGCGTCGTCGGTTTCGCGGTCGGCGCCGTGGTGGCAATAGCCATCGGTTTGGTCCTCGCCAAGAGCCTGACGGCCGAGCGGGTGTTCTCCCCGTATCTGGTCGCCGCCCAGGCGATTCCGATCCTGGCCCTGGCGCCGCTGATCGACATCTGGTTCGGTGGTGGGTTGACGGCGCGGGTCGTGATCTGCGCCCTGATCGTTTTCTTTCCGATCACCATCGCCACCATGGTGGGCATCCGCTCGGCCGATCCTCTGCTGATCGAGATGGCGCGGGCCAATGGCGCCCGGCCGGCGCAGGTCACTCGCCTGCTCGAGCTGCCTTCCGCGCTGCCGGTGCTGTTCGGTGGGCTGCGGGTGGGCGTGACCCTCGCCGTCATCGGCGCCGTGGTGGCCGAATGGGCCGGCGCCAGCATCGGCCTGGGCGTCCTCATCAACATCGCCGACCAGGGACTGTTCGACACCCCGCTCATGTTCGTGGCCCTCGGCAGCCTGGCCGTCCTGGGCCTGACCTTCTATGGCGTCGTGCTCGCGGTCGAGCACGTTGTGATCCCCCGATGAACGCTGAAAGGAAACTGATGCGAACGCGTGCCCTCCCACTGACCTTCGCGCTGACCCTGGCCGTCGCGGCCTGCAATCCAACGCCGTCCTCCAGCCCGAGCGCCAGCCCCGAACCGAGCACGGCTGCCTCCCCGTCCGGCGAGCTACGGCAGGTCCGCTTACTGCTCGGTTTCCGCCCCGACGTCCAGTTCGCTCCCTTCTACCTGGCCCAGCAAGAGGGGTACTACGAACGGGCAGGCCTGGACGTCACCATCGAGCACGCCAGTGGTGGCGAGGTGATCCGCCTGGTGGCGATTGGTGAGGCCGAGTTTGGGGTGGCCGATGCCACCGACGTCATGATCGCGCGGACAAGCGGAATCCCTATCAAATACGTCTCCACGCTGTACCAGTTCTTTCCAGTGGCACTCATCGGTCCGGCGGGGACGGTCCCCACTAATCCGGCTGATCTCTCGGGCCTCCGTATCGGGACCCCAGGGCGCTTCGGTTCGTCGTGGCACGCATTGCTCGCGTTGCTGGCTGCTGGCGGCTTGACGGCTGACGACGTGACGATCCGTGAATACCCGCAGTTCAACCAGGTCGAAGGCCTCCTCAACGGCGACGTGGACCTCATCACCGGGTTCCGCAACAACGAGCCGCTCCGGCTGGCCGCAACCGGGATGGAAACCGAACTGCTCACGATCGACGACATCGCGCCGTTGCCAGGGCCCGGCGTCATCGTCGCCGACGACCTGTTGGAGACGGACCTTGATTTGGCCCAGCGTTTCGCGAACGCCACCGCGGGTGCCCAACATCAGATTTCCACAGACCCGGAGTTGGGACTGCGCGCGGCGATAGAAGCTGTTCCCACCATCGGTGAGGACGAGGCGACGGGGTTGGCGATACTCGAAGCCACCATCCCGATCTGGCGCGGCACAGAGCCGGGAATTAACGGACGCATCAACGAGTCGATATGGGCGAGCGGCTACCAGATCATGCGCAATCTCGCCTTCATTGATGGGTCGGTCCTTCTCGAAGACATGATCGACGTGGGTGTGATTGGGCGCCCAACCCCGACCTAACCGCCGATGAGGAAGACCAGGCCGGCCACGACCAGGACGACCTCGATGATGGCCACGAAGACCCGCTCGGGCAGGCGGTCCACGATCCGCTTCCCGATCACTGACCCAACGATCATGGCGGGTGCCATCACCAGCCCGATCCCCACGGTGGCCGCCGTGAGGAGTGCCGCGGTCCCGTAGGCGACCAGCTTGGCGACGTGCATGACCACGGTCGCGGCGGCCTCGGTCCCGATGTAGGCGCTCTTCACCAGCCCGGCGGCCAAGAAGAACGGTGCCATGATGGGACCGACCGAACCGACCAGGGCCGAGGCGAACGCGAAGAACGCGCCGATCGCAGTAAACGTGCGCGGACCCAGGGCTCCGCCCGGGCGGGGTCCCAGGTGCCGCCAGGCCACTGAGGCCAGCAAGAATGCACCGATCAGCCGCGTCAGCGCGTCGAGCGGGGCGGCGGCGAACAGGAAGCCGCCGATCAACGCGGCCGGGATGCCACCCAGCGCGAACCAGCCCACGATCCGGCGATCGACGGCGTCGCGGTTGATGACGACCCGCGAGGCGTTGCCGACCAGCTGGGCGATGGTCAGGATGGGGATCGCGTCCCGCGGGCCGAAGAGGGCGACCAGGACCGGGAGCAGGATCGCGGCGCCGCCGAAACCGGCCACGGCGGCCAGCGTGCTGGCCGCCAGCGCGGCAACGGTCAGCAGTGCCAGCTCGGGGAGCAGCTCGGTCATGAGCCGACCCCCGGCATCGGTCAGTCCGTAGCGATCTTGGTGACCAGGCGGACCGCCCCTTCGGCAGCGGTGACAACCTGGTCGAGCAGCATCATCGTGGTCACCGGTCCAACACCGCCGGGAACCGGGGTGATGGCCGCGACCAGGGGCTGGACCCGCTCGAAGTCGACGTCGCCCACGACGCCGGCGGCGGTGACGTTGATCCCGCAGTCCACGACCACAGCCGTCGGATTGACGAATTCCGGTCCGATGAGTGCCGCCACCCCGGCAGCCACCACGAGGATCTCCGCCTCTCGCGTCACGCGCGCCAGGTCCGCTGTTTCGCTGTGGGCCACGGCCACGTTCGCGCCCCGGGCGGCCAGAAGGGCCGCGGTCGGCTGACCTACCACCCGCGAACGCCCGACGACAACGGTTGGGCGTCCGGCCACCGGGATCCGGTAGTGGTTCAGGATTTCCATCACCGC
>JBKJVN010000041.1:0-6905 GCA_046717345.1 Candidatus Limnocylindria bacterium
TCCGCGCCCTGCGCCCCCATCCTCTGCAGATCCTTGATGCAGAAGTTGCAGATGGTCGGGTTGCCCGCGAAACGACCGAAGCCCACATGTCGGAGAACGGCCCCGCCAGGTCCCGCGAACGGCGCCGAGCAGATCTTGCAGTTGGGCCCACTGGGAACGCGGCTGAAGACACGTCGCATCAGGGCGCTCGCCCGGTTATAGCCGGCCAGAAACTCGTGCATCTCTTCCTGGGGCGTCTGCTTGCCCATGGCCTGCACTCTAGCGACGCGAGGGTGGGCGGGCAATGTCGACTTCGATGCCAAGCGCGGGTTCGAGGTCGTGGGCCAGTCTGACGTCGAGGTCTCACCCTCTACGGGATGGTGCGCCCGTCCAGGCAGGCGAAGGCGTCGCGCGGAAGGTCAGCTCGTGCGGGCCTCGACCCCCAGCCCTATCGGGCACGCCACCCCAGTGCCGTGGTCGGGACAATAGCCCCGGGGGTTCTTGGCCAGGTACTGCTGGTGGTAATCCTCGGCGAAGTAGAACGGCCCCGCCTCGGCGATCTCGGTCGTGATCGGTCCGTAGCCGGCCTTGGCCAGCTCGCGGCCGTACATCTCGCGCGAGCCCAGCGCGGCCTCGCGCTGGGCATCGGTATGGGTGTAGATGGCTGACCGATACGAGGTGCCCGTGTCGTTGCCCTGGCGCATGCCCTGGGTGGGGTCATGCTCCTCCCAGAAGGCCTTGAGCAGCTGCTCGTAGGTGACCCGGGCCGGGTCGAACACCACGCGCACCGCCTCGGCATGGCCGGTCTGCCCGGAGCACACCTCGCCGTAGGTCGGGTTGGGGGTGTAGCCGCCCTGGTACCCCACCGCGGTGACGAGCACGCCGGGCACCTGCCAGAACGTCTTCTCGACGCCCCAGAAACAGCCCGCCGCGAAGTCGGCAATCTCGGCGCCCTCCGGGTACGGGCCCTGCAGGGGCTGGTCGTTGATGAAGTGGCGCTCTGCGGTGGGGAGCGGAGTCGCGCGCCCGGGGAGGGCTTTGGCGGGATCGGGCATGGTCGACTTGCGACCGGTCAGGAACGAGAACATGCCCCCAGTCTACTCACGACGTCCGCCGCTGCACTCGAGCTGATGCTTGCGATCGACGACTTGCATGTCTCACGCCTCCTGATCGAGCGGCCTCCGCGCCGCCCACCCATCAGAGCCTCGCCTAATTCCTCCGGCCCGACGGCGCGGGCCAACGTCACAGGATCAGGGGACCGAGCTCCCCGTGGTGATGGGCACCGATGCCTCGCCCGCCGCCTCGGTCGCGGGATCGGTCTCGAGCCGACGCATGTTTCGGATGCCGGGGACGAGGAGTGCGGCGAAGTTGGCGGCGAGGCCAATGGCCGACGCGAGGAGCAGGGTCGGCACCTCGCCGATCGTGTCCGCCAGGGGGCCGACCACCACGAAGGCGATCGGCTGGAAGGCGAGCGAAACCGTCCAGTCGTACGACGACACCCGCGACAACGACGCCTGCGGGATCCGTTGCTGGAGCACGGTTTCCCACAACGTGTTCGAGATCGAAATCGCGACCAGCGTCGCCAGGGCAGCGACCGCGATGGCGAGGACGGGCAGCGGGGGAATGAGCGACAGCGTGCGGGTGGCACCGATCAGCATGAGCGCGAACCCCACGGCCAGGGGACGGGCCGGCTTCCAGCGCAGGGCCACGCCCCCGCCGAGGAGGGCCCCGAGCGCACCCGCCGTCATGACCAGGCCCCAGGTCGCCGCTCCACCCAGCTCGCGCTCGAAGATGACCGGGCCCAGGACCATGAACGAGCCCATCGCCATGTTCGAAACCCCAAACACAACCAGCGACCCGATCAGCCAATCGCGGGACCGGACCTCGCGCCAGCCGTGGGCCAGCTCGGACAGGAACGAGTCGCGGACGGCGGTCGCGACGGCCCGTTCGATCCGGAGCAGGGCCAGGGTGACCATCGAGAACACGTACGTGACGGCATCCACCGCGAACACGACGCCCGGTCCACCGGCCGCGACGAGGAGGCCGGAAACCGCCGGACCGATGACGAAGGCGGCGCTGCTCGAGATGGTCATGAGGGCGTTTGCCTGCTGGAGCCGACCCGGGCTGACCACCTGGGGCATGAGCCCGGTCGCTGCCGGCACGAAGAACGCGGACGCGGTCCCCTGCAGGGCGACGGCGATCACGATGTGCCACACCTGGGCCGATCCGGAGAACAGGAGAAGCGCCAGGCCGATCTGTACCACCGCCCGGACGCCGTCACTCGTCAACATGACGTAGTTGCGCGGCAACCGGTCGGCCCATACCCCGCCGACCAGCAGGAAGACGACGTTCGGCAGGAAGAAGGCCGCGAACACGATCCCGATGTCGGTGGCCGTCCCGCCGATCTGGAGGACGGCGAAGGCGATGGCCACGAACGACAGGCCATTCCCGACGTCCGAGCCGGTTTGGCCCAGCCACAGCAGCCGGAAGTTGCGCTCCTCGAGGGCGCCCAGGTTCGACCGCAGACCGCGCATGAAGCCGCTCATCGGATGCCGATGATACGAGCCGCCGGGAACCCCTTGACGCAATCCCACACGTAAGTGTAGGCTAACGGTTAGTGGATACTAACCAACTGGATGTCCTCGGGGCCCTGGCGGACCCGACCCGGCGTCGCATCTTCGAGCGGCTGCTGTCGGGCCCGATGGCCGTGCAGCAGATCGCGGATGGAATGCCCGTGACCCGCCCAGCCGTGTCGCAGCACCTCCGGGTGCTGATGGATGCGGGGCTGGTATCGGTCCGGCCGAACGGGACGCGTCGGGTGTACGCCGTCAGCACCGACGGGCTGGGTGCGCTCCGCACCTGGATGGAGGAGTTCTGGGGCCGGGCCCTGGAGGCATACCGGGCTGCCTCGGAGTCAGCAGCGAAGGAGTAGAGGTATGGACACACAGACAGACGCGGTGGTCCGCAAGAGCGTGACGGTGCCGCTGTCGCAGGAGGCAGCGTTCCGATTGTTCACGGATGGGATCGGGTCGTGGTGGCCGGGGGTCACGCATTCGGTGGCGGAGTCATCCGCCGTGGAGGTCGTCATGGACGGCGGCGTCGGCGGACGGATCTTTGAGCGCACTCCGGATGGGACCGAAGTCTGGGGAACGATCACCGCCTGGGACCCACCGGGCAGCTTCTCGACGACCTGGCACCCCGGGTATGACCCGGCCATGGCCACGCAACTGACGATCCGGTTCGTCACCGAAGGCCCAAACGCGACCCGGGTCGAGCTCGACCATCGCGGCTGGGATGTCCACGGCGAGACGGCCGCGGACCGGGTGACCGGCTACGACACCGGCTGGGACACGGTCCTCGGAAAGTTCGTGGCGCGCGCCGGCGGCTGAACCGGAATCCCGATCCGCTGGCCGCCGTCTGCTCCTGCGGCCCGCCTCAGGGAGCGGCCGCGGCCCACTCGGCGGCGACGGCCGGGTCGTAGACCAGCGAGTAGCCACACGTCCAGGCGTAGATGTCGTCGCCGGAAACGAGATACCGCTCGCCAATCACCAGGAGGGGCCCGCCGTCCAGCGCGACCCCCTGCTCCGAGATCATCCCGATCCCGGCGGTCAAGGTGATCGACGTGGCCTCGACGCCCCAGAACGCGGTGTTCACCGCGAAGGTCGCCTGGTCGCCAGTGAGAGTCGTTACCGATCCGTCGAAAGCGAAGTCGCGGGCCTTCAGCTCCTCGATCGAGTATGGGATGCACATCCCAACGGGGTTGCCTCCGCCACCCGGATCGGTCGGATCTGGCGATGGCGCGGGCGCGCCGCTGGTGAGCTGGATCGCCGCGACGGCGACGACGGCGACCGCGACACCGGACAGTGCCACTGCCCAGTGCGGGATGCTTGATTGGGTGTTCTCGGCCATGCCCGCTCAGACGCCGCGGGACGGCTCCAGGTTCCGGCCGTATCGGCGCATGACCTCGATCAACCGGGCATGGGGCAGGGCATGGGCCGTGACGCTGTCGCGACCGACCATCGTCTCGGCCGCGACCAGGGCGTTGACAATGGCCTCCTCGACCGCTTCCACGGTCGCCAGAAGGAGCGGCGTGATGGCGCCGTCGACGACCAGCCGAGCGGGCGCGGTGAGGCCCTGGTCAGCCGTCCCCCGGGCCGTCGCGGAGAGGTTCCGGTTCCCGGTCGCGAACGCGGCGAAGATGTCACCCGACCCATGGGATGCGTAGCCGCCGACCCGGGCCACCCCGATCGCGGCCCGCTTCGCGAGGCGCTCGCACTGGTGGGGGAGCAGCGGCGCGTCGGTGGCCACGATCCCGATGATCGAGCCCCCTTCCGAGCCCGCCCGCCCGGACATGGGCGTCAACGGACTGCGAGTGACGGGCCACGGGCTGGGTACCTCCTGGGCACCGATCGCCTCACCGACCGGCACGCCATCGATCCGCAGCTGGTCGCGGTCACCGTAGTTGGCCTGCACCAGCACCCCCACCGTCCAGCCACCCGCCTCGGTCGGCAGGACCCGCGATGCGGTCCCGATCCCCCCCTTGAACTCGTGGCAGATCATCCCGGTCCCGCCGCCCACGTTGCCCTCGGCCACCGGACCTTCGCGGGCCGCTTCCAGCGCCGCCTGAAGGTGCTCGGCCCGGACATGGAAGCCGTTGATGTCGTTCAGGTGGCCGTCCCATGTCTCGCCGACCACGGGGAGGGCCCAGGACTCCGCCCCGGGCGGGGAGCCCGACACCGCCTCTGCTATCAGCGCGTCGTGGACGACGCCCACGCTGTGGGTATTGGTCAGCCCGATCGCACCGCCCAGGAACCCGGACTCGCGCATCCACTCCAGGCCGGTCAGCTCCCCGTTGCCGTTGAGCGTGAAACAGCCCGCGAAGACCGGCTCGCGCCAGATGTCACCGTCGTGGGGAACGATCACCGTGACGCCGGTGCGGACCGGGCCCTTGCCGACCACCAAAGGGCCGTCTCCGGAGATGAGGGTCGTGTGGCCCACCCGCACCCCCGCCACGTCGGTGATCGCGTTGTGGGGCCCGGGTTGTCCGTGCCCGATGCGAATCCCAAGATCACGCGCCCGCGGCATCGGTCTCGAGGTCCTGGGCGTAGGCGGCCTTCAGGTCGGCCGGGATCCGGGTCGGACGCTGCTCGGGCAGCTTGAGGCACACCCATTGAGTCGTGATCTCGGCCAGCAGCTCCCCGTCAGCCTCGCGCCGGATCGTCGTGTGCCGGACGGCGCGCACCCCGCCCAGGGACTGGACCCGGGTCGTCAGCAGCAGCAGGTCCCGGTACACAGCCGGGCGGTGGTACACCACGTGATGCTCACGCACCGCCCACGCCACCTGGTGCCGGTCGGCCCACTCCCGCCCGAATCCCAGGGCCTCGGCGTGGTCCACCGCCACCTGCTCGGCGTAATTCAGATAGACGGCGTTGTTGACGTGCCCGTTGGAGTCCAGCTCAAAGGTCCGGACCCTCCATTCCTCGGAGTGCTCCAGCCGATCGACGCTCACGCCGCTCAGGATACCGATGCGCCCGCGACCCGGAATGGCGGACCGTGGCCCGGCACCACGATGTCGGCCAGCGCCAGGACGCGGGCCCGGCTCGCCTCGAGCGCCGCTTGGTCATCCGCCAGGGGGTCGATCTCGGGCGTCCGGTCGGCGTGCCACCACAGGTGCGTGCAGGCCACCACTCCGTCATCGGTCTCGACCAGCAGCGTCGCGTCCTCGTTGGTGTGGCCCGGCGTCAGGATCAGCGACGCGTGCGGGGACAGGCGATGGCCCTCTCCTTGGTGATCGGTCCAGTCGTTCCGGCGGTAGGTGGCCCAGAAGTCGACCACCGCCGCGTTCGGGAACAGGGCGGCATTGACCGCGTGGTCCGGGTGGTGGTGGGTCAGGAACACGTGTGTCACGTCCTTCGGGGCGAGCCCGTGGTCCCGCAGCGGTCCGAGGATCTGCTCTCGGTCGGCCACCATCCCGGGGTCGACCACGATCCGGGCGTCTCCGTCCAGGACCAGGCTCACCGTTGCCCCGACGCCCCGCTCGTCGACGTATCCGGCGTGGAGGACGTGAAGGGTGGCAGCCACGCCCGCAGGCTACCCGACCCGGCGATGACGGGCGACCGGCCGTCAGCCTGCCGACCGTCTGCTCACGACACTTCGTGCTATCGCGTAGCGCGATACCGCGATATCACGAACGACTGTGATGCGAGCCTCGGTCGCTCGGCGACCCCCACACCCCGAACGCCATCGGTTCAGGCCGTCTCTTCGGTGGGCTCCTTCATGTAGTACTCGGTGAACTCCGAGCAGCGCCCGTCATCGGTCAGGGATACGAGCCAGATGTTGTGGTAGACCCGGGCCGGGCCGCGGGCGGTGGCCCGGTAGCGCGTGACGCAGCGGGCCACGCCCAGCTCGCCGTTGATGGCCAGGGGCTCGCATTCGAGGGTCCAGTCGTCCGGATCGTCGAGCTGCTCGAGCCAGGCCTGAACGATCTCGTCGGCGCCATCCGCACCGTCGGCGGGCTCCTCCCAGGGGTGCCAGCGGTAGATCGCATCGTCGGTGAACAGCGCCCGAATCTGGGCGGCATCGTTGTTGCGCCACGCCTGCTCGTATCGGTCCAGCCAGTCCGCCAGCGCCGCCTCGGTCGTCATGCAACTTAGTATGGACCCGTGATCCGCGAGCGGCCAGACCGATGAAAACCCGCGAGCTGGTCACGTACTGCGCCTCCCGCGCGGCCGCCGTGGAGGACCATCCGTGGGGCGCGTCCCCGACCGTGTTCAAGGTTGGCGGCTTGAACGGGCCGATGCCAGCCGCCGGAAGGGTGCGGATCCATGTTGTGGGCAGGTTATCAGCGCTGGTCGGAGATGTGGAGAACCTGTGGATGAGTGTGCAATTAGGCTGGAAAGTGGTGGATAACCCCTATTGTGGGGATG
>JBKJVN010000042.1:0-3789 GCA_046717345.1 Candidatus Limnocylindria bacterium
ACGGAGTACGCCCTCCCCCTCGGACCGATCGGTCGGCTGCTCGATCGCCTGTTCCTCGAAGGGGGGTCGCGCACCGTCGCCAACCGCGAGCTCGATCGCCTCGTCGCGATCGTTTCGGGTGGCGCCCGGAGTTGACTGGACTCGGCTACGGCATCGGCCTGGACCTTGACGGCCACCGCGTCGAGTTCATCGGCTCCTGGGCCGTCCTGGCTCCCTCCAGGAAGTAGTGCATCAGTTTGAGCCGCAGGAGTAGGCTGATTGCCTAGGGGCCCAGTAGTCGCAGAAAGGAGCGGCGAGACCATGCGGGGAGTCGAATGTGTAGCACCGAACTGCGCGCACCTCCACGCCGAGGATGACGAGCAGCTAGTTCAGGCAGCGATGCGTCACGCGCAGGACGTCCATCCCGAGGACGAGTTCCCAGAGTCGGCGGCTCGCGAGTTCGTGCAAAACGGTGCCTATGACGATACTCAACACGCGGTGGGAGCGGGCGGCAGCACTAGCGGGTAGTCGAGAAGCTGCACGTATTTGATACCCCCGAGCGAGCTGGCCGTTGCAGCACTAGCTGCAGCATCAATCCCGAACCACTCCGCGCGCTGAATGCGCCTGCCGCATCAGCTTCCCGATCCGGGTGGACAGCCGCGAACTGCGGCGGACGGACGGACGGAGACTTAAACTCCGCTGCCCCTTCGGGGGCGTGGGGGTTCGAATCCCTCCTCCGGCACCACAATGAACGAGCGTCGGCTAGGTCCGGCCTGGTGGCGGCTCATTGGCATTCACTGCCGTCGTCGTTCCAATATCCCCCAAAATATGCCCCACTTTCTATGTCCTCGGGGGAGGGTGTACACGACAGAAATGGCTGCGCCGGACAGCCAGCCGTCGCCCCACACGCCACGCCAGCTCCGGCGAAAGCCGAGGCCAAGGCCACTACCACGAGCAGGAGCAAGCCGAGCAGGGCTGCCCAAACAAGTCGACGCATTCGCGGAGTCTAGTGGCGTAGGAGGCCGTCCCAACACCCCTCCGACGTACTGACCTATCGGGACCGGCGGTAGCCCGGTGGGTGTCGGGAGCCGGCCCAGGGGATTTGATGAAGTGATGCGGCGCGGGGTCTGGGTGATACACTGGCCGTGGCTCGAAGGAGTCTGAGCATCTAATGATTCGGCGTGTGTTATGCATGGGCCGGGGCATCTAGTGATTAGGCCCCTTCGGGCCATTGATTTGCGGCCGGCCGATTGGGACGCGGTGGCGGCGACAAACGCTACGCGGCGGTCCTCATAGTTTGATGACGCCGACCAGCCAGAGGATCACCAGAACGATCATGATCACGCCGATGATTCCTACGCCACCGCGCATCTCGACCTCCCGTTCATTGAGCTTGGAGACCCGGCGCTGAAAGCGCCATCCCGAGGGACACTACACCCCGAAGAAGCCGCCAGGTAGCCACGGCTGCCGCTAGCCGCGGCTGAAGAGCGGGCGCCGCTCCTTGCTGGGCTTGGAAGTGGAGCGCAGCTCGGCTCCCACCAGTGCGGCGGTCAGGCGCTGAATGGCGAGCCCCACCGGCGAGCTGGGCTTGGACAGGACGATGGGGGTGCCCTCGTTCACCGACCGGCTCATGTCAACGTCGGCGAATGGGATTTCAGCGGTCGGCCGCGAGCGCAGCAGGTTCTCGACATCCCGAGTCTTCAGCAGCTCGCGCGCCGCGACGTGGTTGACCACGAAATGGGTCCGACCCTGGAGGATGGCCGCTTCACCCAGGAAGTGGATGAGGTCGTTCATCGCCCGCAGGGCGCCAAGCTCGGGGAACACGACGAAGACATTGGCCTGGGCCTGCTCGAGAACCCAGATGGTGCGGGGATCGAGCCGGGTGCCGCAGTCCACGACGACGAAGTCGAACACCGAGCGGAGGGTACCGATGACCTGCTCGACCGCCTCGACGCTGATCCGGGCCGCGCTGTCGGGGCTGGTGGGCGACGCGAGGACCATGAGTCCCGAGCCGTGCGGCGTGAGGTAGCCAGCCAGCGCTTCGGGATCCGTTCGGGCGTCGTCATCGTCGGCAAGGCGGGCGAAGTCGAGCTTGGGCGTGAGGTTGAGATGGGTGGCCACCTGGCCGAATTGGAGGTCGAGGTCGACGAGGACCACGCGTGCGCCGGGGACCTCCCCGGAGCCGCCGCTGGGCAGCAGGGCCGCACAGTTGACGGCAAGCGCGGTCGTCCCCACCCCGCCTTTGGGCGAGAAGAACGCGATCAGCTGCCCGGTGCCCGGGGTCGTGGGGTCGGGAGCCACCGCGCCGGCCCGGATCAGCATGGCGCGGACCCGTGAGTCCAGCTCGCGGCGCGCGAAGCCGGTCTCGATGACGTCGTCCGCTCCCGCCTCCAGGAAGGCGATGCGCGCCTCTACGTCCCCCGGCGGCGCGACGACGAGGATCGGGACACTCTCATCCCGACGCGCCGCGCGGAGCGAGCCAATTGCCCCCGACGCGATCAGGCCCTCGGCGATCACGAGGTCCACGCCACCGCCACCCAGGACCGCGACCGCCTCGGCCGGGGTTGTGACCTCCCGAACCTCCTGGTCCGAGGCGCTCAGAGCGGCGCGCAGGGCAGCTCGGAGTTCTTCGTCCGGGGCGCAGATCAGGATGACGGGGCGACGCGACACAGGAGCCTCACTGGCAAAAAGGGGCATCAGGATAGACGCGCACCGACTCGGACGCCAGCGTGGGACCGCTGGGCTGGGCTATACTGGTCCGGCGCCTCCGTTTTCCGGAGGTCGGCGTGTTTCTAGAGCCTTTCTGCCGCACCGCCCCGGGCGAGTGCCGCAAACCCAGAGAGAGGAGATCCGGCCGGTGCGCCGATACGAACTCATGCTCCTGTTCCGGCCCGACCTGGAGGACGACCAGCTTCAGGCGGCCGTCGAGCGCGTGACGCGCGCCATCGTGAACGCCGGTGGCGGCTTGAGCAAGATCTCGCCGTGGGGCAAGCGGCGCCTTGCCTATCCCATTCAGCACCACCGGGACGCCTCGTATTTCCTCATTCATTTCGACATCGAGCCGGCCGCGGTGCGGGAGATCGAGCGCGGCCTGCTCATCAGCGAGGAGATCCTCCGCCACCTGGTCGTCGTCCTCGAGCCCCGCAAGAGTGCCGCGGGAGGCGCTGACGAAGGCGTCCCGGCCGAGGTCGACGGGGATGACCTGGGGCCGCCACCGGATGTGGATGTGCTCGAGTTGGACGCCGAGGAAGTGGACGTGAACGCGCCAGAGGAGGTGGCGAAATGACGCTCAATAAGATGATGATCATCGGTAACCTGGGAGCCGATCCCGAGCTGCGCTACACGCCGGGCGGCAAGGCGGTGACCAACCTCCGGGTGGCCGTCAACAACCGACATCGCGGCCAGGACGGGGAATGGCAGGAGGAGACGCAGTGGTTCCGCGTCGAGCTGTGGGACCAGGCCGCGGAGCGCGCCGCCGAGCAGTTCCGCAAGGGCAACAAGGTATTCGCCGAGGGTCAGCTGCGGGTCCGTGAGTTCGAGGGCAATGACGGCCAGAAGCGCACCTCGGTGGAGATTCGGTTCGCCCGCGTCGTCTCCCTCGAGCGCCGCGATCCGGGCGAGGCGTTCGGCATCGGTGAGGCAGCCAGCGACGCGCCGCCGGCGGCCGTCCCGAGGGGCGCTCCAGCCGCGGCCGGCGAGGGTGCCGCGTCGGAAAGCGTGGACCTTGACGATATTCCGTTCTGAACCATCCGAGGACTGATTGCGCATGCCCAACCCAGCCCGACCCCGACGCCGCGAGACATCGGACTA
>JBKJVN010000043.1:0-19440 GCA_046717345.1 Candidatus Limnocylindria bacterium
CTGCCGTTCGTCGGCAATACGGTCTGGGCTGGAGCGCCCCTCGCGAGCGTGGCGTGGAGCGCCTGGCGGCCGCGAGCCGCTGGGTCGTGCCGCGCCTGCCGTCCGTGATCCGCCACGTTCCTGCCGGCCGCTGACCGCCCACGGGCCGCGGCTATCATGGCCCAGGCCCGGCGCCCTGCCCTGACCGACCGCCGGACGGAGTGAGATTTGCCTCGATTCACCACCCTCGCCGCCCTGGCCGTGGCGATGACCTACCTGCTGGTCGTGGTGGGCGCCGTCGTGCGCGCTACCGGTTCCGGGCTGGGGTGCCCGGAGTGGCCCACCTGCTACGGGTCGTGGATCCCGCCCCTGGACGATCCGCACGCCATCATCGAGTGGAGCCATCGGACGGTGGCCGCGCTGACCGGAGCGGTGGTTGCCGCTGTGGCGCTGGTCGCCGTCTTCCGTCACCGAGACCGGCCCGCGGTGGTGGTGGCCAGCGTCGCGGCCGCCGGCCTGGTCGTGTTCCAGGCATGGCTCGGCAAGGTCGCGGTCGAGACTGACCTATCGGGCGATATCGTGACGGCTCACCTGGCCACCGCCATGGGCCTGTTCGCCCTGGTGCTGTACGTCTGGATGCGAAGCCGCTACCCGCGACATGTCCCTGCCCCTGGGGGCTGGAGCGGCTTCGCCATCCTCGCCGGCCTGACCGCCCTGGCGACCTACGGGCTCTTGCTCCTTGGCGCACACGTGACCGCCACCGGCAGCGCCCTGGCGTTCGACGACTGGCCGCTTATGAACGGCGTCCTGTTCCCGGCCCTGGATGCTGCCGTGCTCCCCCATGTGTGGCACCGATGGGCGACAGTCGCGGTCGGACTGCTCGTGGCCGGGACCGTGGTCGCGGCCCGTCGCGGACGCGAACCAGCGCCACTGCCCGTGCTGGCCACCGTGGCCGGGGGGTTGTACCTGGCCCAGGTCGTGGTCGGCGGCGCGCAGGTGCTGACCGATCTGGCGCCCTGGACCCAGGTGGCCCACGTCGCGCTCGGCGCGGCCGTCTTCGGCACGCTCGCGACGCTGGCCATGGCCGCGCACTACGTGGGTCGCATGGCGTCGGAGGTGACGACCGATCTCGAGCGGTCGGTCGCGGCCCGGGGCGACACCCTGCGCGCCTACGTGGCTCTGACCAAGCCACGGATCATCGAGCTGCTGCTGGTCACCACGGTCCCAACCATGGTCCTGGCCGAGGGAGGCATCCCCCCGCTGGCCCTCATCGGCTCGGTGCTGGTGGGCGGCACCCTCGCCGCCGGCGGCGCCAACGCCATCAACCAATACCTTGACCGCGACATCGACGACCTCATGCGCCGGACTCGGAATCGGCCCCTCCCGCGACGCGCGGTGACGCCCCCCGCGGCCTTGACCTTCGGGCTCGTCCTGAGCGTGGTCTCGTTCGCCTGGCTGACCCTGACCGTCAACCTGCTGAGCGCCGTCCTGGCGGCCAGCGCGATCGTGTTCTACGTGGTCGTCTACACCCTGTGGCTGAAGCGGGCCACCCCCCAGAACATCGTCATCGGCGGCGCGGCAGGCTGCGTCCCGGTGCTGGTGGCCTGGGCCGCGGTGACTGGGACGCTGGGACTCCCGGCCCTGGTCCTGTTCGCCATCATCTTCATCTGGACCCCGCCCCACTTCTGGGCCCTCGCGCTCCGTTACCGCGGCGACTACGAGGCCGCCGGCGTGCCCATGCTGCCGGTGGTGCGCGGAGAGGTGGAGACCGCGCGCCAGATCCTGCTGTACTCGCTCGTCCTGGTGGCGGTCAGCCTGCTTCTGCTGCCCGCGGCCGGGATGGGGCTGGTCTACCTGGTCGCGGCCGCCACACTGGGCATCGGCTTCGTGGCCTGGGCCATGCGCGTGCGTCGATCACCCGAGGGCGGCGCGTCAGCGATCGGCCTGTTCCGATATTCCACCCTCTACCTGACCCTGCTCTTCGCGGCAGTCGCGGCCGATACACTGGTCCGCGCAGCCATGGCCTAGAGCCGCGCTGGCCGAGACCCCCGGGCCGCGTGCTCCAGCCGCGCCGCCTCCGCATCCAGCCGCGCTTCCTCGCGGTCGTTGCGCCGTTCCTCTTGGCGGACCCAGGCCGCGATCACCGCGAACATGGCCAAGATTAAGGCCAGGTCGCCCCATACCCACATCAGGGTGCCCGCGGCCTGCTGATCCAACAGCGGGTCCGGACCCCAATCCCGCGCCGTGGTCGCGTAGTGGGGGTACAGGACACCGGCCGCGTTCAGGATCGCCACGCCCAGGAACGAGTTCTGGGGCATGGCCAGGAACAGGTAGAACAGGCGCATCGGATGCGGGAGCCGCCACGGGCCGGGGTCGGCGCCAACGACCGGGAACCAGAACAGGAGCGCGGCCCCGAACAGGGTGAGGTGCTGGAGGTAATGAACCCACTCCACCTCCAGCGCCAGGTCGTACAGGTCCGACAGGTGCCAGCCCCAGTTGGCGGCCGCGAACAGGAACCACGCCAGCAGGGGGAAGGTGAGTGCCCGCACCAGCCGGCTGTGGAGCACGATGAGCAGCCCCCGACGGGTGGCCGGGCCGACCGCCCGCAGGAGGACGGTGACCGGAGCGGCCAGCAGGAGCAGCGGCGCCGCCACGAACTGGAGGAGCAGGTGCTGGACCATGTGGACCGTGAGGAGCGCGCCGGAATAGGTCTCGACGGGGGAGAGAAGCGCCGCGACGACCGCCGCCAACCCGCCCATCCAGGCCCAGTGCCGCGTCCGGGGAACCGGATTGCGGGGATGCCGCCGCTCGATGCGACGCACCAGCCACCAATACCCGAGCGCAGCCCCGACGACGCCCAGCAACGGCAGCGGGTCGATCGTCCAGGCCAGCAGGGTGTCGGGCCACCCCGGCGCCGGCGGAACCGCTCCGTGGGCGAGCGCTGGACTCGGGCGGACGAACCACCCGGCGGCCGCGATGACCGTCAGGCCCGCCACGCTGCGAAGCCGCCCTCCGTGCACCGGACCATTCTGGCGTCATCTCACGGGAACCACACCCGCCCGACCAGCGTCTGGTGGTCATGACACGACCTCGCCACGCCCTGCTTGCCGGGCTCCCCGTAGCCATCCTCATCGCCAGCTGCAACCTTGTCAGCCCGCCGGCCTACGCCAGCGTGCCGCATCCGGCCGGATCCGAAGTGGTCGTCCGCATTGCGTGGACCGGCGGCTTCGTCCCGTACGAATTCATCTTCACATCTGTGCCGCGACTTACCCTGCTCGGGGACGGACGCGTCCTGGTCGAGGGTCCTCAAGTAGAGATCTACCCCGGGCCCGCGCTTCCCAACGTCCAGGTCCGACGGCTGACCGAGGAGGGCATTCAATCGATCCTGTTCCGCATCGCCGAGACCGGTCTGTTCGACGAGAGTCATTCGTGGAACGCGGCCACTCAGTTCATCGCCGATGCCAACTCGACCGTCTTCACCGTGCGCGCTGACAACCGTGAGGTCGTGGTCGACGTCTATGCCCTCGGCCTGCTCGCCGAACCGAACGTGGCTCCGCCCGGCATTCCCACCGAAGAGCTCGAGGCTCACGATCGGCTCACCGCCCTCGAAACTGCTCTGCTGGATCTCGACGCATGGATCCCGGCCGACGACTGGGCCGATGCCGCCTGGCAGGCGTACCAGCCCGAGGCAATTCGTCTGCTCGTCGCAAACATCGATGCCCAGCCGCCCGACCCCGACGGCCTGGACTCGGAGCCGATCCCGTGGCCCGGAATGACGGCTCCCGATCAGTTCGGGACGCCGAGCACCATCCAGGACTTCCGGTGCGGCGTCGTCAGCGGGGCCGAGGGCGCGGCCTGGTATGCAGCCCTGACACAGGCGAACCAGCTGACGCGCTGGTCCCACGACGGCCACCTGTACTCCGTGATCCCCAGGCCGCTGCTCCCCGACGAGCCGCTCGACTGCGGGCAGACCGAGGGCTGACGTTTCGGGCCTGACCCGACGGGTACAATGCCGGCCGTGCCGCGGTCGAGCATCATCGACCGGTTGGCCTGATCGGGGCGCATAAGGCGTCGGTCGCCTCCCACACAGGAGCCCACTCGTCGGACTGATGCGAGCACGGACGCCACACCGCTGGCGGCGGGCGATGATCCGCCTGGCTGCCGTCTGCCTGCCGGCCCTCCTGCTGACCGGCTGTCTCTTCCCCCCGGAGCCGATGACGACCCAGGCCGAGGAGGTCCGGACCCTGTTCCTGGTCATCTTCGGGCTTGGGGCCCTGGTCTTCGTTGGGGTCGAGGGCTTCCTGATCTACGCCGTCTTCCGATATCGGAGGCGGGACGACCGGCTGCCGGCCCAGCATCACGGCAACACGAAGGTCGAGATCGTGTGGACCGTGATCCCCACCGTGATCGTCCTGATCCTGTTCGTCACGAGCATGTTCACGCTGGGCGACATCAGCGCCCGCAGCGACGACCCGGTCA
Source organism: Candidatus Limnocylindria bacterium (assembly GCA_046717345.1). GTDB lineage: Bacteria > Chloroflexota > Limnocylindria > QHBO01 > QHBO01 > DASTEQ01. The sequence goes on from JBKJVN010000043.1 coordinate 4,459, forward strand.
GGATCGAAGTCGAGGGGCAGCAGTTCTCGTGGACGTTCCGCTATGCGAACGGCGTCTCCGTCACTGGCAATGTTCTGGCTCCGCCGGTTCTGGTCGTTCCGACCGGTCAGCCGGTGCGCCTCGCCCTGGTCAGCCGCGACGTGATCCACTCATTCTTCGTCCCGGCATTCCTGGTGAAGACCGATGTCGTCCCGTTCGGCCAGGGACAGGCGCCCAACGAGCTGGAGTTCACGGTCACCACGCCGGGGACCTATCGCGGCCAGTGCGCCGAGTTGTGCGGCACTCTGCATGCGGACATGACCTTCACCGTGCAGGCGATGGATCCGACGGATTTCGACGCCTGGCTGGTCGCCGCGGCCAGTGCGACCCCAACCCCGGCGGCATCGGTACCGCCCGATGCTCACGTCGTCGAGCTGACGGCTGACAACATTGCCTTCGACCGCCTCGAGCTGGAGGTGCCGGCGGGCGAGCCGTTCATCATCCGCTTCACCAACGCCGAGGGCGTCGACCACAACGTCTCGATCTACGGCGGCAAGACGGCCCTGTTCACAGGCAGCACGGTGACCGGCCCGGATGTGACGGTGGACTACCTGGTCGATGCCCTGGACCCGGGCGAGTACATGTTCATCTGCGACTTCCACCCGATCCAGGCCATGACCGGTACCCTGACAGTGCGCTAGAGAGCGGCGGAGGACGATGGCGACCACCACCCTGGAGCCCGGCACCACGACCTACGAGCGCTCGTGGGTCCTCGACTGGCTGACCACGGTCGACCACAAGAAGATCGGGGTCCTGTACATCGTCAACGCCTTCGCCTTCTTCTTCTTCGCTGGCCTGCTGGCGCTCGTCATCCGCACCGAGCTGGCCGTCCCTGGTCTGCAGTTCGTCGACGAGAGCACGTTCAACCAGGCCTTCACGATGCACGGCACGTTGATGATCTTCCTGTTCATCGTGCCCGTGTTCTCCGGGTTCGCCAACTACGTGGTCCCGCTCATGCTCGGCGCGCCGGACATGGCCTTCCCACGGATCAATGCCCTGTCGTTCTGGATGCTGCCGCTCGGCGGCCTGTTGATCGTGTCCGGCTACCTTGTGGGAGGTGCTGCGGCCGGTGGCTGGACCGGGTACGCCCCCCTCACCGGGGTGCAGTTCTCGCCTGGCGATGGAACCGACCTGTGGATCATGGGCCTGGCGGTGGTCGGGACGGCCTCCATCCTGGGATCGGTCAACTTCCTGACCACCATCTTCAAGATGCGCGCGCCGGGGATGACCCTGTACCGGATGCCGATCTTCGTGTGGACCGTCATGGTGACCCAGGCCCTCATCCTGCTCGCCACGCCGGTCATCACCGCCGCCCTGATCGCGCTGTTCATCGACCGCAACTACGGCGGATCGTTCTTCGATCCCTCGGTCGGGGGTGATCCCATCCTATGGCAGCACCTGTTCTGGTTCTTCGGCCACCCCGAGGTCTACATCGTCATCCTGCCGGCCCTAGGCGTGGTGAGCGAGATCCTGCCCGTCTTCAGCCGCAAGCCGCTGTTTGGGTATCGCGCCTTCGTGTGGGCCACCATCGCCATCGGCCTGCTCTCCTTCAGCGTGTGGGCGCACCACATGTTCACGACGGGTGTCGTCTTCCTGCCCTTCTTCACCTTCATGACCGCCCTGATCGCGATCCCCACTGGCGTCAAGATGTTCAACTGGCTGGCCACCCTGTGGCGCGGCTCGCTGGTGTTCACGACCGCCATGCTGTTCGCCTTGGGCGTCATCAGCATGTTCCTGATCGGAGGCATCAGCGGCGTGATGCTGGCCGCGGCCCCGGTCGACTTCCTTCTGCAGGACACCTACTTCGTGGTCGCGCACCTGCACTACGTGTTCTTTGGCGGGGCGGCCATGGGCGTCTTTGCCGCGAGCTACTACTGGTTCCCCAAGATGACCGGGCGCAGGCTCAACGAGATGCTCGGCAAGGTCCACTTCGGGATGCTGTTCGTGGGCTTCAACGCGACGTTCTTCGTGCAGCACTCGCTCGGCATCCAGGGCATGCCGCGCCGGATCGCCGACTACGCGGCCGACGCCGGCTGGACCGAAATGAATCTGATCTCAACGGCTGGCGCATTCCTGATCGCCGCGTCCATGGTCCCTTTCGTGGTCAACGTGGTCACCACCCTGCTGAACGGCGAGAAGGTCGGAAATGACCCGTGGGAGGGCAACACCCTGGAATGGGCGACCACGTCCCCGCCGCCGACCTACAACTTCGACCGGCTGCCGCCCATCCGCAGTGAGCGGCCCGTATTCGACCTGCGCCACAAGGACGACCCGAACCTCCCGGAACCGGCGGGTGCACAGATGGTGGTCAACGAGGCCGATCGATGAGCGCCCAGGCGTCGACCCGCCGCCAGGGCGGCTTTCCCATCCCGCTGGTCGGGATGCTCCTGTTCATCTCGTCGGAGGTGATGTTCTTCGGCGGCCTGTTCGCCACGTACTTCTCGGCCCGCGCCTCCTTCGCCGGCACGTGGGGCCCGCCTTCGGGTGCTCCGGACCTGGAGATCCTGCCCGTCCCGCTGCCCATCACCCTCATCCTGCTCACCTCCAGCCTCACCATGCATTGGGCCGTGCGGGCCATCGCCCGAGGCGACTCGGGCCGATTGCGGTTGTGGCTGGTCGTGACGCTGGGCCTGGGGCTCGTGTTCCTGGCCGGCCAGGTCTATGACTACACGACCCTCGGATTCGGGATCTCGGATGGGGTGTACGGCACCGTTTTCTACACCCTGACCGGCTTCCATGGCGCGCACGTCTTCGGTGGCGTGGTGGGGCTCAGCATCCTGACCGCCCGTGCCGGGCAGGGGCAATTCTCGGCCCGCAACCACGTGGCAGTCGAGGCGGTCAGCTACTACTGGCATTTCGTCGACGTGGTGTGGGTGGCCCTCTTCACCACCCTGTACCTGCTCGGCTGAGGGCGGCAGACCGATGCCCGACCAGATCCTCGGCTACGTCCTTCTCGGCGCGGCGGTGCTCGCCATTGCGGCCATCGTGGCCAGTGCTGCGCGGGGTCGCGAGCAGCCGCCACTCCATCCACCGCCCGGGGTCCACGTCCCACCCGGCAGCTGGCTGCCGGTGATCTGGGCCGTGGGCGGTGCTTTGTTGGGGGCGGGGCTCGCCTTCAAGCCGGACGACCAGGCGGCTGCGTGGTGGTTCCTGATCCCCGGCCTTGGGGTATTCGTCGTGGGGGCCATCCTGTCGGTTCGAACCGCCGGCCGGGAGTGGCGGGAGACCGAGCACGGTTCGCACGACGAGGGCTCCGGCCACCACTGAGGCTACCTCCCATCCCACGCCCCGACCCCTCCCGTCTGCCGCGCTGGTGGCTGGTGCTGGCCACGACCGTCCCATTGCTCCTGGCTGTCGTCCTGGTCGTCGGTGTGGCCGGCGGGGCAGGCCTGCTGACTCCGGCCCTGCGCGTGGGGGATCGGGCGCCGGACTTCGCACTGGCCGACTTGAACGGTGAGCCCGTCCGCCTGGCGGACTACGTCGGGCGGCCGGTCATCGTGAACTTCTGGGCGTCATGGTGCCTGCCGGCCTGCGCCGAGGAGTTCCCGATCCTGGCCGAGGCGCTCGAGGTCCACGCGGACATCGGGCTGGCCGTGATCGGAATCGTGTACCGTGACCGCTCCGAGGCGGCCCGCGCTTTCGGCGACCAGTTCCACGCGACCTGGCCGCTGGTCATGGATCCCGGGGAGCGGGTCGCGCGAGCGTATGGCGTATTTGGACCGCCGGAGAGCTGGCTCGTGGGTCCGGATGGGATCCTGGTCAGCCGGCACATCGGACCGTTCACAGCCGAAGAGCTCGAGGCCCAGCTGAGTCAATTCCCGGCCACCAACTGAGCGGAGGAACGACCACGACAACGGCGTCCAATGTGCCGGCCACCACCGATGAGGCGGCAGTCCCCGCGACTATCGATCCGGCTGCGTCCCGGTCGCTCCCGCAGCCGCCGCCCAAGCCTGGTCAGAACGTGGCCACGGGGCTCTTCCCGCTGGCCCTGGGCCTCCTCGTCCTGGCCTTCCTGGCGCTCGCGTTTTGGACGCTCACGGCGGCCACCGGGAGCGGCCTCTAGACTCTCGCTTCCCGCGCCGCGAGTGGCTACGATGCGCGGCAGCGGTCGTCGATCGCGCCGCCCAAGCAGGGAGGACCGTCCCATGCGCCCACGAGTCGCCCCGCGCGTCTCGCCCCGATGGATCAGACCTCTGGCCGCAGCGGCGGCCCTGATGCTGCTCGCGACTGCGTGCACCAGCGGCGGGGGTGGTAATGGCGGGGGTGGAGGAGGCGACGGGTCGTACGTCCTGCGGGTCCTGCTGGTGAACCGCGATCCGGCCGCCAGCCACGTTCTCAGCTACTCCGGGGGCGCGCCGTTGGCCAGCAGCCCCGACGAGGAGACGGCCGAGTCTTGCGCCGCGGTGATCGTCCACTACGACCTCGTGGATCCCTTCGAGCTGCTGGTCGACGGGGTGCCGGTGATCATCTCGGACGAGCTCTTGGAAGGCGTGCCCCAGGAGACCGACGCGATCGCCACCATGGATGTCCTCGAGGACGGAACCGCGATTCCGTTCATCGGTGATTCGTCCCGCGGCTCGGCCGTGGTCGGCGGTCGGGGCCTGAGCAAGCCCGCCGCCGTGGCGATCTGTCTCTAGCCGGGGTAGCGGGCCGCCACGTACTCGTCGAGGATGGCCAGGAAGCGCGGCACGATGTCGTCGCCGCGCAGGGTCGTGCGCAGCGCCCCGTCGACGTAGACAGGGGCCACGGGCTCCTCGAACGTTCCGGGCAGGCTGATTCCGATGTCCGCGTGACGGCTTTCCCCCGGCCCGTTCACCACGCAGCCCATGACCGCCACGCGGAGCTCCTCGACGCCCGGGTGCTGAGCCTTCCAGGCAGGCATTTGGTCACGCAGGTGGGCCTGGATGTCGCGCGCCATCTCCTGGAAGAAGGTCGAGGTCGTCCGCCCGCAGCCCGGACAGGCCGAAACCTGCGGGACGAACGAGCGGAGCCCGAGCGACTGCAGGACCTGCTGGGCGATCTGCACCTCCTCGGTCCGATCCCCACCCGGTGACGGGGTCAGACTGACCCGGATCGTGTCGCCGATCCCCTCATCGAGCAGGATGGCCAACCCAGCCGTGGAGCCGATGATCCCACGGCTGCCCATCCCGGCCTCGGTCAGGCCCAGGTGGAGCGGATACTCGCAGCGGGCCGCGAGGCGACGATAGATCTCCACCAGGTCCGGCACGCCGCTGACCTTGGCGCTGATGATGATCCGGTCGTGGCCCAGGCCGGTTTCCTCGGCCAGGGTGGCCGAGCGCAGGGCCGATTCGAGCATGGCGTCGATCATCACCGCCCGGCTGTCGCGCGGCTCGGGGCTGGCGGCGTTGGCATCCATCAGCTCGGTCAGCAGCTGCTGGTCGAGCGAGCCCCAGTTCACGCCGATCCGCACCGGCTTGTCATTGGCCAGGGCGACTTCCACGATGGTCCGGAACTGCTCGTCCCGCCGCTTGGTGCCCACGTTGCCGGGGTTGATGCGGTACTTGGCCAGGGCGGCCGCGCAGGCCGGGTACTTGGTCAGCAGCAGGTGGCCGTTGTAGTGGAAGTCCCCGATGATCGGGACCCCGACGCCCAGCTTGTCCAACTTGTCGCGGATGACCGGCACCGCTTCGGCGGCCGCATCGGTGTTGACCGTGACCCGCACCAGCTCGGAGCCCGCGTGGGCCAGCTGGGCGACCTGGATGGCGGTTGCATCGGCGTCGGCGGTGTCGGTGTTGGTCATGGACTGCACGACCACCGGCTGGCCCGAGCCGACCAGCACGCCGCCCACATCGACGGTGGTGGTCGCCCGCCGGGCGGCAGCGGCTGGGGTTTCGCTCATGGGTGCCACGAGTGTACCGATGTGAGCCGACATGCGACCGCCCCGCGACTGTCCGGAGGGCATTTCACTTGCGTGCTTGCGCAACTACTGATACCCTGACGGAGGTTCCGTGCAGATGCACGGGCTAGACTGCAGACCGAGGACATGACCACCACCGCAACTCCCGCTTCAACCTCGACCGATCCGGTCGATCTGTCACACCGCAAGCTCGCCATCATCGGTTCGGGTCCGGCCGGCCTGACGGCCGCCCTGTATGCCGCGCGCGGCAACCTGGAGCCCGTGGTGTTCGCCGGCAATGCGCCGCTGGGCCAGCTGATGATCACCTCCGACGTCGAGAACTACCCCGGATTCCCCGACGGCATCCTGGGACCGGAGCTCATGGACCTGTTCCGGCGGCAGGCGGAGCGCTTCGGCGCGCATCTGGTGGAGGAGGACGTCACCAAGGTCGACTTCAGCCAGCGCCCGTTCAAGCTGTGGGTTCGTGACGACCTGTACCTGGCCGATGCCGTCATCGTGGCCACCGGGGCCAGCGCCCTGTGGCTGGGCCTACCCAGCGAAGAGGCGTTCCGCGGACGCGGGGTCAGCGCCTGCGCCACGTGCGATGGCTTCTTCTTCCGCGACCGGGAAGTGGCGGTGGTCGGCGGCGGGGACACGGCGCTGGAGGAGGCGCTGTTCCTGACCAAGTTCGCGTCCAAGGTCACCATGCTCGTCCGGCGCGACGAGCTGCGCGGCTCGAAGATCATGCAGGACCGCGCCTTCGCGCACCCCAAGGTCGAGGTTCGGTGGAACCGCGAGGTGGCCGAAGTGCTCGGCAATACCACCGTCGACCAGCTGCGCCTGCGCGACACCCAGACCGGCGAAGAGGAGATATTCGACGCCCAGGGCCTGTTCATCGCCATCGGCTACAAGCCCAATACGGACCTGTTCGTGGGGCAGCTGGATCTCGACGAACGCGGCTACTGCCAGGTCGCCGGTCGGACAGCCGGCGAGACGAGCTCGAACATCGAGGGCGTGTTCGTCGCCGGCGATGTCCACGACCACACCTACCGACAGGCCGTCACGGCTGCGGGGGAAGGCTGTAAAGCGGCCATCGACGCCGAGCGCTGGCTGGAGTCCATCGGCGAGCACGTGGCCACCACCGCCACCAACTGGTAGCAGGCCGGGCCCGCGGCGGGGTCAGGCGGTCAGCTGGGCCGCCAGCTCGAGCGTCATCCCCTCCCGGCCGGCGTCCGCGAGGTGCTGGAGGGTGGTCCGCCAGCGCGCGTCGGCCGCGAAGGCGATCTGCAGCTCGCGACGGGCGGCATCCAGTTCGCCGCGCTTGGCGTGTTCGATACCCATCCAGAAGACCAGCTCCATGGCTTCCGGCGTGCGGCGCCGGGCCTCGGCGTAGCGATCGGCTTCCGAGCGGCCGGCGCGCGCCGCGTCGCCCTCCTCGTCGAACAGGGCGTAGCTCTCGTACAGGCCGACCAGGCGCCGAAGTTCGGGAACCGGATCCGTATGGTCGTCGACTCGAGCGTCGAGGATGCGTCCTTTCCAGGGAGCGGGCTGGAGGGTCGACTCCACGATCGTGATAGCCGCACTCTGACGGCCGCGGACGTCGCCCCCTTCCCCCTCGGCCGCCTCGAGGGCGCGCATCAGCCGTTCGCTGAACGGCAGCCCCTCACCGAGAGCCGTCTCGTAGGCCGCGGCCATGGCCGGCCAGCACGTGTCGCGCTCGAGGAGATTGCCCTGGACGGTGAAGCCCTCGCGAACCAGGTGCCCGGCGGCCGGGATGGTCTCGGTCCCGGTGAACGCGGCGGCTCCGCCGTCGGCGTCCACGACCCCGACCTGCCGGATCTGGGGCGTCAGGTCGCTCGCAATCAGGGCCGCGACCACCTGCTCGGCCTTCCTCCCGTTGCGCAGCAGCTCGAGGCCGACCGGACCATACGCGACATCCACCTGGGCCTGGGTCGCAATCGCACCCACGCCGGGCTCGAGCCAGGGCACGACCGGGCCCACGCCGAGGTAGTGGGACTGCACCGCGACTCCCAAGCGTCCCGTTTCCGGGTCGCGGGCCACGATGCTGTACGTCATGCGCGGAGAGTAGCCGCCCGCGCGACGTCCAACCACGCCTCCAGCGTGTCCTCCGCCGGCAGCCCGCGGATCACCACGGTGTCGAGCACGGACCGATAGCCGGCCAGCCCCGGCGCCACCCCTCCGGGCTCCTCGGCCACCACCCCGATCACCGATTCGCCGGATGCGACCTGGGCATCGATCACCCGCCGATACGAGCCGCCATACCCGACATACCGCGCCTGCTCGCTCGCCAACCGTTCATCGGCGCCCCGCCCGACAGCCACCCGGACATACGCCGCGATTCGGGGCATCGTGCGACCGGCGGCCGCCGCCCCCGCCTCCACCACGCGCCGGCGTTCCGACGCCAGGCGCGGTCCGGCCCAGTTGAGGAGCACCACGTCCGCCGCCGCTCCGCCCAGCTCGGCCATCCGGGGTCCCACCGCCGCAAGGCCGATGGCGTAATCGGGGAGGAGGCCGCGCAGCACGCCAAATCCCCGCCGCACCGCGTCCAGCGAGCGCCCCGAACCGCTGCCGACACCCACGGTGAGCCGGTCGGCCGGCAAGCCGGCCGTCGCGACCCGCTCCGCGATCGCGTCCGGGGAGGCTTCGCTGAGTGCGATCACGCCCACCGCCAGGCGGAGTCGGTTCGTGGAGTCCGCCACCCCGGCCAGCGTGTCGAGACCTGACGCTCCAGGCACGTCGTTGCTCCACAGCTCGTCATAGCCCAGGCCCTCGAGCGCCACTCCCAGCTCGCCGAGCCAGGGTCGCAGCCCGGCGCTAACCCCGAACGCCAAGCGAGGTTGGTGGCTCTTAACGGTCACGTGTTGCTACCTTGATCGACTGCTGCGGGCGGCGGGTGTAGGCTCCCCCCGAGGAATGCGCAGCAGCGCATCACGAGGAGGTCAGCATCATGCACCTGTTCATCATCAGTGCCGAAAACCGGCCCGGGATCCTGGCTGATGCCCTCGAGGCCATCGCCGAGAAGGGTGTGAACGTCATCACTGGTGGCGGCGCCACCTGGGGCGACGGCGGCTCGATCGCCATCCAGACCAACGACGATGACTCGACCCGCGCCGCGCTCCAGGGCAAGGGTGTCAAGTCCCGCGAGGTCGAGGCCATCGTTGCCTGGCTCGAGGACCGCCCCGGCACTCTGGCCAACGCGGCACGTCTTCTCGCGTCGGCGGGCGTCAACATCGAGGCGCTCATCCCGGTGGGGATGGAGGGTGGCAAGGTGGGCGTCCTGTTCGGCGTCGACAATGCGGGCGCAGCCAAGGCGGCCCTCGGCGAGCTGACGGCCGCCGCCGCCGGCTAGGCCGGCCGTCCTACTCCGGGCGGGGGCCGAGCGCGGCCCTCGCCAGTTCGGGAACGTCGGTGACGAACCCCCACGCGCCGGCGGCGGCCAGCTGCTGCATGCGCTCGGGCTCGTTGACCACGTAGCAGCCCACCCGGCACCCGTATGCGGTCGCCAGCTGGATGTTGGGCCCCGGGTCAAACCCGAGATCGACCTCGAAGGGCAGGATCGCGGCGTGGCCGTGCTCGACGGCCCACGTCAGCCCGCGCTCGAAGATATCGCCCGGTACGAGCAACAACCCGGTCGGCAGGTCCGGGGCCAGTTCCCGAACGCGCTGAATGGCGCCCTCCTGGAAGCTCATCACGGTGACCAGCCCCGCGCTCCGGACCTCTGTTCCGGCCAGCACCGCCGCCACGCCATCCGCCGCCTCTGGAGCCTTGATCTCGACTGCCAGCCCGATGCCGGCGGGTAGCCAATCCACGACCTCGGGCAGGGTGGGCACCGTCAACCCCCGGTCCCGGTACGGATAGTCGCCGTTCGGGCCGGGGAAGGCCCATCCGGCGTCGGCGGCCTGGATTTCCGCCATCGGCGCATCGGCCACGGTCGTCGTACGGTCGGTCGTCCGATCCAGGGTCGGGTCGTGGATGACCGCCAGCTGGCCATCGGCGGACACGTGGATGTCCACCTCGATCGCGTCGGCCCCCGCTTCCACGCCGAGCCGGAAGGCCTCCATCGTGTTCTCCGGGGCGCGCGCCGAGGCGCCCCGGTGGGCCACCACCAGGGTCATGTCGACCCGGATGCGCCCGCCAGGACGGCTTCCGCCTCCTCGGCCGCCGCTGCCGGCGGCTCCGGGACGCCCCGCACGATCCAATACCCGATCACCATCAGGATCAGGAGCGACAGGATGGCGATCTGGTACGCCGCCTTGCCCACCGGTTCGAGCAGGACGAACACGATCGCGCCGAAGGCGATGGGGCCGATCACCGCGCTGAACTTCCCGGCCAGCCCGAACAGCCCGAACATCTCACCCACCCGCGCCGGCGGCGTGAGGCGCAGCAGGAGGAGACGGTCGGTGACGGCCGTGCCGCCCAGGCCGGAACCCAGGATCGCCCCCGCCGGCAGGAACGCGAGCTTGTTCGGGAACAGCCCGATGATCAGCAGTCCGAGGACCCACGAGGCGAGCACCAGCAGCAGGGTGCGCTTGGGTCCCCAGCGATCGGCGAGGTAGCCCCACCCGAACGACGCCAGCACCGCGACCACGGTCAGGCCGATCAGCACGTACAAGGCCTCGCTTTCGGTGAAGCCGACCGCGTTGATGGCGAACAGGCTCATGACCGCGATGGCCGTGTTCACCCCGTCGGAGTAGAAAAAACGGCCCACGATGAAGCGGCGCAGCCCGAGGCGCTCCCCGGCGTGCTGCCACGTTACGCCGAGCTGCCGCCATGAGCCCACCGCATCGGCCACCCGGAACGGCGCCCCGGTCCGCGGGCGCTCGCGCACGACGAGGAACAGCGGAATGGCGAACACCGCGAACAGCGAGGCGACCAGCATGAAGCTGGCTGCGGTGGTCAGGCCGGCGTCGTCGGTCGTGAAGCGGAGAAGCAGGCCCGACACGATCGTCCCCACGTAGCCAAGCCCGACCCCGATCCCCGACAGGCGACCCCGCTTTTCCGGGCGTGCCACGTCGGGGAGGATGGCGTCGTAATAGATGAGGGCGGCCTGGAACGCGAAGTTCGCGATCGCAAATGCCAGCAGACCGATCCAGATGTCGACGAGGCCGATGACCGCGGTCGGCACCACGCACAGGACCGTGAACACGAACAGGTACCGCTTCCGGCCGCCGGTACGATCGCTCACCGCTCCCAGGGCCGGTGAGACGAGGGCGTTCAGCAGCACCGACAGGCTGCCGGCCACGGTGAAGGCCAGGGTCCCGTTGGCCTCGCCGAGGGCCCTCACCGTCCAGGGGCCCATGGCAAAGCTGACGATGGCGAACGAGTAGATCGTGTTCGCGAAGTCGTACAGGGCCCACGACAGGCCCTCGACCGAGCTGCCGGAGCGGGTCAGTCCGCCGAGGCTCCGCCACCAGCTGGCGGGCGACAGGACCGTCACGTCGCGGACCGATGACTCATGCGCGCCCGATCATATCTGCCCCAATCGGTCGGGTCGGCTAGAGTGCGCCCCGTGTTCGCGGCCCTGGGCAGGTTCTCGTACCGCTTCCGGCGCTGGATCCCACCCGTGGGCCTGGCCCTGGTCATCGGTCTGACGGTCTGGTCCAACCAGGCAGGCGGCGAGCTGTCACAGGGTGGCTGGCAGATCGCGGGTTCCGAATCGAGGACCACCGAGGAGCTCCTGGCAGACCGGTTCGGGGAGCAGGCGACCGCCATCTTCGTGATCCTGCGCGACCCGGCGGGGGATGCCGCATCGCCCGAGTTCCAGCAGGTGGTCGCGGACGCGGTCGCCCCTTTGGCCGACGATCCGGTGGTCGACGAGATCATCACCTACATCGACAACGGGGATCCACGGTTCCTGTCGACCGATGGCGCCGCCACGTTCGCCCTGGTCCGGCTGAGCTCGCCCGACGAGGAGGCCGTCGAAGACGCTCGCCGCCTGGTGGAGCTGGTGGAGCGCCCGTCGGGCGTCGAGACCTGGATCACGGGCGTGCCAGTCGTGTACGACGAGTTCAACGGGGTCATCGAAGAGGACCTCCAGCAGGCGGAGATCATCAGCGTGCCCATCGCCGGCATCATCCTGCTGGTCGTCTTTGGGACCCTGGTGGGTGCCGGCCTTCCGTTGCTCATCGCCGGCCTGTCTCTGATCTCAACCTTCGCGGTCGTCGGGTTGCTGGCCGCTTCGTACGACATGTCGATCTTCGTCACCAACCTGGCGACCATGATCGGTCTGGCCCTGGCGATCGACTATTCGCTGTTCCTGGTCAGCCGCTTCCGCGAGGAGCTGCTGCACCACCCGGTCCCCGACGCACTCGAGCGCACCATGGCCACCGTCGGCAAGGCCGTGGCGGTGTCGGGCATCGCGGTGGCCATCGGCCTGGGCGCGCTGACCGTGTTCGAGGCCGCGGCATTGCGCTCGATGGGCATCGGCGGGGTCGTCGTGGTGGTGGCCACCCTGGTGTACTCCATGACCGTGCTGCCCGCCCTGCTCGGCATGCTGGGTCACCGCGTGAACCGGCTGCGGATCCCGGTCCCGGCCTTCCTCCGGTTCGTGGAGGTCGACCCGGTGGAGGCCGAGCGGCGACGCGGGCACGGGTTCTGGTCTCGGGTCGCCGGGCGGGTCATGCGGCGACCGGTCCTGATCGGGGCGCCCATCCTGGCCCTGCTCCTGGTGGCCGGCATCCCGTTCCTGCACATCCAGCTGTCCACCGGCGGCAACCTGGAGGACCTGCCCGACACCCCGGCCAAGCAGGGCTTCATCATCCTGCGCGACGAGTTCCCCGGTGGTGACGCGGACCCCATGCTGGCTGCGGTCACGTACGCCGGCGTCGCCGACCTGACCGATGGCGGGCTGACGCCCGAGCGGTTGGCCGACCTGGAGGCCTACGTCGACGAGGTTGCCGCGCTGCCCGACGTTCAGGGCATCGAGAGCGTCCTCGACCCTCCGCCAGGGATTCCCGCCGACCAGTACCTCGCCCTCCTGTCCGCGCCTCGCGAGGCATGGCCCCCCGGTCTGGACGAGTGGGTAGCTCAGACCGTCGCCGGCGACACGGCGAAGGTCACCGTCTTCTCCACCCTCCTTCCCGACACGGAGGCCGGTCGGGGCCTGGTAGCCAAGGTGCGCGATGTGCCGGAACCGTCCGGGTCCACGGTTGGGGTGGCCGGATTGGCCGCTCGATCGGCGGACTTCATGGACAGCTTCCGCGCCAGCGTTCCGGTCGCGGTGGCCATCGTCATCGCCGTCACCATGGTGGTCCTGTTCCTGACGTTCGGATCGGTCTTCCTGCCCGTGAAGGCGGTCCTGATGAGCCTGATCTCGATCAGCGCCAGCTTCGGCGCCCTGGTGTGGGTCTTCCAGGACGGAAACCTCCAGGACCTGCTCGGCTTCGAGGCCAACGGGTCGCTGGGTGCCTGGCTGCCGATCCTGATGTTCGCGATCCTGTTCGGGCTGTCGATGGACTACGAAGTGCTGCTCCTGTCGCGCATCCGCGAGCGGTGGGTGGCGACCCGCGACAATACCCAGTCCGTGGCCGAGGGGATCGGGATCACGGGCGGGATCATCACCGGGGCGGCCCTGATCATGGTGGTCGTGTTCGGGACCTTCGCCCTGTCCGACGTCCTGTTCCTGAAGGCGATCGGCTTCGCCCAAGCGCTCGCGGTCCTCATCGACGCCACCATCGTGCGCGGTCTCCTGGTTCCCGCCTTCATGCGGGTCATGGGTCGTTTGAACTGGTGGGCCCCGGCTCCGATCCAGCGGGCGGTGGCCAAGCTGGGTCTGTACGATGCACCCACTCCGGTGTCGGCCACGTCGTCGGGAGAGAGCGCCTCAGCCTGACCGGAACGCTAGCCTTGGGCTGAGCGCCGCAGCTGAGGTTTGCACCATGGGCCTTGCGCCTCCCGCCGGAACGTCCACCGCCATCCGGTGAACATCGCCCACCTCGACGATGCTTCTCGGGGCGCGCGGATCGCCGACCGCGCCACCGCGTTCATCGGCAGCTGGCGCTTCATCGTCCTTCAGACCGCGATCGTCGCCATCTGGGTCGCCGGAAACGTCTATCTGATCTTCAACTTCGATCCGTACCCGTTCATCCTCCTCAACCTCGCGTTTTCGACCCAGGCGGCGTACGCGGCCCCCCTCATCCTGCTGGCCGGCAACCGCCAGGCGGCTCGTGACCGCCTGACCCTCGAACATGCCGCCGAGGAGACCGATGTCGCCGAGCAGCAGAACAAGGAGTTGCTCCGCGGGAAGACCGAGATCCTGGACCGCATCGAGCGCCTCGAACACCTGATCCTGGAGATCGAGTCGCGGATCCTGAAGCGGCTGCCGGCCAGTGGCTGACGCGCCGGCCCGTGGCCCGACCCTCCCATTGGACGGCGTCACCGTCCTCGACTGTTCCCGGGTATTCGCCGGGCCGCACGCCACGATGCTGCTGGCCGACCTGGGGGCCGACGTCTGGAAGCTCGAGCCGCCGTCCGGTGACGAGACGCGCGGCTGGGGGCCACCGTTCTGGGGAGACCCCGCCGATGGGCGCAGTGCGTACTTCGCGGCGGTGAACCGGAACAAGCGCAGCGTGGTCGTGAACCTGAAGACCGATGCCGGGCGCGAGATCCTCGACCGCCTCGCCGCGCGATCCGACCTGCTCATGCACAACTACCTGCCCTCGGTGGCGGCCAAGCTTGGCCTGGAACCCGAGCGGTTGCGGGCACGCCACCCCCGGCTGGTGGTCTCCACCGTCGGGGGCTTCCCGGGGAGCGGTGCCCTTGCCGAGCGACCGGCCTACGACCTGGTGGCCCAGGCCTGGAGCGGCCAGATGGCGGTGACGGGCGACCCGGAGGGCGGGCCGATCAAGATCGGCGTCGGCCTCCTGGACCTGCTCGCGGGCCTGGAGGCGGCCGTGGCGGCCCTCGCCGGACTCGCGGCGCGGGAGCGCGGGGCGGGCGGCCCGGGCGGGCGCCAGGCGCCCGCACCGCAGGCATCGGTCAGTCTGGTGGAGGCCGCAGTGGCGGGGCTGTCCAACCTGCAAGGGTACTACCAGTAGACCCGCCTGGAGCCGGTCTCATATACACAA
>JBKJVN010000044.1:0-2774 GCA_046717345.1 Candidatus Limnocylindria bacterium
CGCCCCGCGGCTCACCTCCGCCGAGCAGCGCCGGCTGCTGGGGACGTTCCTGTTCTCGGGGGACGACATCGGCAAGCCGGTGAAGGTCCTGTCCGGCGGGGAGCAGACCCGCCTGGCGCTGGCCAAGCTGATGGCCGACCCGGCCAACCTGCTGTGCCTGGACGAGCCCACCAACCACCTGGACATCGCCAGCCGCGGCGTGCTCGAGGATGCGCTGAACGCCTTTGGCGGGACCCTGGTCCTGATCACCCATGACCGATACCTGATCCGCACCGTGGCCAATGTTATTTGCGAGGTCAACGGCGGGACGGCGGTCCTGTACCCCGGCGATTTCGAGTCGTATGCCGATGCGCGCGGAATTGACGTCGAGCGGCCTGGGGCGACCGAGGGCGTGGCCACTCCCCGGGGAGTCGTGGCGACCCGCTCTCGCCGCGAGACGACCGACGAGGCCACGGCCCGCAAGCGCACCGAGGCCGAAGCGCGCAACCGTCGCCACCGACTGACCCGCGACGCACGGGCCGCCCTGGAACGCACCGAGGCTGACCTGGCAGCCACCCAGGCTGAATTGACCGATCTCACCCAGCGGCTGGCAGATCCATCGGTCTACGCCGATCCCGCGCTGGTGCGCCGCCTCATCGAGAGCCACAACCAGACGCTGGATCGATCCGCAGCGCTGGCCGCCGAACGCGATCGGTTGGCTGCCCAGCTGTCGACCGCCGACACCGCCTCGTGAGCGCCGGCCCCCCGCGGAGCAACGGCGTTGGTGCCGGCCTGGTGGTCCTGGCCGCAGTGTGCTTCGCGACGCTGGGGCCTGCTTCTCGCTTCGCGTTCGCGGCGGACGTTGATGCGCTGACCCTGGTCACCTGGCGGGCAGTCATCGGCGGACTGTTCGTGGCGGCCACGGCCCTGGTCTTGAGCCGGCTGGGCCACGTCGTGACGCGGCCCCTGCGCGACATCCCATGGCGCCATCGGCTGATGAACGTTATGGCGGGAGTCATCAATGCCGCCCTGAACCTGGCCGTGCTGCTGGCCATCAGCCGGATCAGCATCGCGCTGACCCTGCTCGTGTTCTACACGTACCCCGCCCTGGTGGCCCTCGTCGCGACCGCGTTCTTCGGGGAGCGGCTGGACGCGCTGCGCTGGGCGGCTCTGGGGGTGAGCCTGTTCGGCCTGGCGCTCGTGGTCATCGGGGCCGGCGACGTTGGGCAGCTGGATCTGGTGGGCGTGGGGCTCGCCTTCTTCGGTGCGCTGTGCCAGGTGGTGTACGCGCTTTCGGCGCAGCGCGGGTTTCCATCGGTCCCAGCGCCGCAGGCGGGTGGAATTACCTTCGCGGTGGCCGCCCTCGCCTACGTCGTGTTCGCCGGGCTGACCGGCCAACTGGGGGTCATGGACGCCCCGCTTGCCTCGAGTGCCGCTCTGCTGCCGGTGCTCTTTGCGGGCGTGGTGGGGGCCGGCATCCCGACCATGGCCTGGATCATCGGCATCCGGATCCTGGGCGCGCCGCGTGCGGCGATCATCTCCACCCTCGAGCCGGTGGTCGGAGTAGCCCTGGCCGCGCTGGTGCTGGCCGAGATCCCGACCCCGCTCCAGGTGGTCGGCGGGGCCTGCATCATCGGGGCCGCCATCGTGGTCCAACGCCGACCCGGTGTCAGACCTGCTGAGCACGAAGCCGTCGCGGATGGCTCTATCCTGCCCTCGTGACGGTCGGACGGAACCTTCAGGACCATTGGTCTATGGTCGCCGGTGTACACAAGACCCACCCTAACCTACCTCGTGACCGATAAGAGCCGCCGCCTCGTCTGGCTGACCCTCGCGTGCCTCGCGCTAGCCGCCTGCACCCCCGGCGCGGCAGGCGCGCCTGGATCGAGCGGGACTTCCACTCCGACCGCCGTCGCCACCCCGGAGCCGACACCTGAGCCCACGCCAACGCCCACTCCGGCCATCCCAGATGGCGCTCTGCTTCCCAACCTGGTCATGGAGCCGCTGACGGATTGGCGTGTCGAGTTCCGCGATGGCCATCGCCTGCTGCGCGTGACGACCATCTTCAGCAACTACGGGGACGGGCCGTTCGAGCTGCGCGGCAGCCGGGCGAGCGCGGATGAGCCGTCCATGCTGATGATGGATCAGATCGTGTACACCGCCTCGGGCGGCTTCCGCCGGGTGCCAACCACCGTGGACGCCCGCTACGCGGGAGATGGGCACGACCACTGGCATGCCCAGCAGGTCGTGACCATGGAGCTGAGCCCCGTCCTGGACCCGGGATCGATCCGCAACGGGAACAAGATCCACTTCTGCTTCTTCGACAACACCGCCACCAACCATGAGCTGGCGGGGTTTGAGAACCATGCCTACTACCTGATCAGCTGGTGCGGCGAGCCGGAGTCGTTCGGGGTCCGGATGGGCCTGTCGGTGGGATGGGGCGACCGATACGGGTGGGACTTCGCCAACCAGTGGCTCGACATCACTGACATGGCGGGCGGCACCTACACCCTGAAGGCCACCGTCGACTGGGCGAACGACTTCTACGAGACCGATGACACCGACAACTGCATCATGAGCCGGATCCAGATTCCGGCCGCCGGCGAGGGCCAGATCGTCACCGTCGAAGCCGACAGCCAGCCCTGTCCGTCTTAGGCCATCAGGGCGGCGTGGACGGCCTGGGCGGCCTGGGCAGCCCGCGCTACCGGGACCTCAGCCCATACGACGCGGAGGCCGCCCTCGTCGAAGGAGCCCTCCCCGTGGGCCGGCAGCGGCAGCAGTTCGGGCATTCGTGA
>JBKJVN010000045.1:0-12640 GCA_046717345.1 Candidatus Limnocylindria bacterium
CGATCTGGCCCGGGTCCGCTTCCTGTTGGATGCGCGCTGCGACA
Source organism: Candidatus Limnocylindria bacterium (assembly GCA_046717345.1). Lineage (GTDB taxonomy): Bacteria > Chloroflexota > Limnocylindria > QHBO01 > QHBO01 > DASTEQ01. The sequence goes on from JBKJVN010000045.1 coordinate 45, forward strand.
TTCACCGCATCGCCGGTCACCATCCCCTCTCCCGGGCGCGGGCTGGTGGTTGCCACTACCTCGCCGGTGTTCACCCCGATGCGAACCTGCAGCTGAGGTCCGCCTTCGGAGCGACGCGTCTCGTTCAGCGCCGCGAGGCGGGAGCGAATCGCGAGGGCAGCCTGCAATGCGCGCGATGGGTCATCCTCGTGCGTGACCGGGACGCCGAACACGGCCATCACGGCATCGCCGATGAACTTTTCCACGGTCCCGCCGCGGGCTTCGATCTCCTCCCGCGCCAGGGCGAAGTACTCGCCCATCAGATCGCGGACGACCTCGGCATCCAGCGCCTCGGCCAGCTCGGTCGAGCCGGTGACGTGCGCGAACAACAGGGTGACGAGCTTGCGCTCCTCGCCGGCCGTCGGGACCGCCTCGACGGCCGCGCCACAATGCGGACAGAACGCAGACCCGGCCGCGACCTCGCGGTGGCAGGACGGGCAGGTGGCCACGTCCAGAGTCTACGCGGCGGTCAGGGCGTAGATCCGGTCGCGGACCTCCTCGAGGTCATCCTCCGGGGTGGAGGTGCCGCCGGTGATCCCGATCCGGGCTTTGCCGGCCAGCCAGCCGGCGAAATCGGCCTCCAGCTCATCGGCATCGGCGACATGAATGGTGTCGGGCAGGACCTGCGCGCATTTGACGGCCAGCTCGCGCGTGTTCGAGCTGTTCTTGCCGCCGACCACGATCATGGCGTCCACGTCCGCCGCCAGGCGCACCGAGTCGTCCTGCCGGGTCAGGGTGACCGGGCACACGGTGTTGACGACCCGCATGTCGTGACAGCGGCGCAGGCAGAAGGCCGCGAATTCCTCGAGCTTGGACGGCAGGATGGTGGACTGGCTCAGGACCCCGAGCTTCTTGGTGCGCGGCACCCGCTCCCAGGTGGATCGGTCCATGTCGTCCACGACCACGTGATCCTCCCCGGCGTAGGAGCGGACCCCACGGACTTCGGGGTGGTTCTCGTGACCGATGATGCAGACCGTGTAGCCCGCATCGTTCAGCTCGCGAGCCGCCTTCTGGCTCTGGACGACCCACGTGCAGGTGGCGTCGATGAGCTGAAGGTCGTCCTTGGCGCGCAGCGTTTCGAGCTCCTCGCGCGGGACGCCGTGCGCCCGCACCACGAGGGTCCCGCCCTCCACCTGGTCCGCCAGCTCGGCGGTCTGGATCCCGCGCGCCTCGAGGTCGGCCTTGATGCCCGGGTTGTGGACCAGCTGGCCCAGGGTGGTGACTTCCTCGCCCGCCTCGGACGCCTTGCGGGCCTTGTCGATGGCCAGCCGCACGCCGTAGCAGAAGCCGGCCCGCTCCGCGATGCGGACCTCGGGACGAGATGAAAGCGTGGTGGCCGACGAGGCGCTCATGACGCCTCCATTCTAGGTGCGCACCGCGTGATCAGCCGTAAACGCCCCTTCGAGCGGGGGGCAGCAGGGCCGCCACCTCACGCATGAGCCGGGTGGTCCCCTCGACCAGCTCAACGCGGTCGATGGGTCCGTCCGGACGGTGGGACAGCGAGAACGGTTGACCGATCCGCACCGTGGCCCGCGGGCGCGGCCCGAAGGCGGCCCGCCAGCTGAACATCCCTTCCGTCCCGGTGATGGCCAGCGGCACGATGGGGGCGCCGCTCCGCATGGCGAGCAGGGCCGCCCCATTGCGGGCCGGGATGAGCGCCCCGCCTGGGCTGCGGGTGCCCTCCGGGAAGATGAGGAGCGCGCGACCGGCGGCCAGCACGGCCAGCGTCTTGCGCTGCGCACCCAGGTCGCCCACCCGTCGGTTGACGTAGATGACGCCACCCTGGGTCCCCAGCCAGCCGATCAGCGGCCAGCCTCGGACCTCGACCTTGCTGACCATGTGCACGACTCGTCCGATGCGCCAACACGTGCCGAACCCGGCGACCAGCGAATCGGCCAGGGTGTAGTGGTTGGCGACCAGGATGACGGCGCCCGAGCGCGGGAGGTTTTCGAGCCCCACGCTCCGGACCCCACCCAAAAGGCGGAGGAGGACGCTGATGAGGAAGCCGACCGGCCGATACGCCCACAGCCGCGGAAGGGTGGCGGTCACGGGGCGGCGCGCGGTCCGAGCGCGGCGATGATGGCGTCCACGCACGCGTCGACGTCCAGCTCCCCGGTGTCCAGGACCAGTGCCCCCGGAGCGCGGCGCAGCGGGGCCACCGGCCGGGTCATGTCGGTGCGGTCACGGTCCTCGATCTCGCGCCGATAGGCTGCCACGCGGTCCGGGCGACCCATCTGCGCCGCCCGCCGTCGGGCGCGGGTGTCGACCGACGCGGTGAGGAACACCTTCAGGTCGGCATCCGGCAGCACCACGGTGCCGATATCGCGCCCCACCATCACGGTGTCTCGGGCGCGCGCCGCGTCGCGCTGGACCTTCAGCATGGCCTGCCGGACCGCGGCATGCCGGCTGACGGCCGGAACGGCTCGCTCGATCCGCGGTTCGCGCAGGTGCGCGGTGACGTCGCGTCCGTCCAGGGTCACACTTTCTCTCGGTTCCATCACGTTGTCGTCCGCGGGCTGGACGTGGATGTCCGCTGCGCGTGCGAGGCGCGCCAGGGCGGCCTCGTCATCCGGATCGACGCCGGCCTCGAGCGCGGCGAGGGCCACGGCCCGATACAGGAGCCCGGTGTCCACGAAGCGCGCCCCGATCCGACCGGCCAGCGCACGACCAACGGTGCTCTTGCCCGATCCCGACGTTCCGTCCACGGCGATCTGCAGGCCTGCGCCCCGTCCGCTGCGCGGCCGAGGCTGTGCCGTCCCGCTCAGCGCCGCAACCTCCCCCGCGTTCAGCGGGCGCCAGGCCCCGGGTGCCAGCCCGGCCAGGGTGACCGGTCCCATGGCGGTCCGGACCAGTCGATGGACCCGATAGCCGGCCGCGGCGAACAGGCGCCGGACCTCGCGTTTGCGACCCTCCCCCACCAGGACCATGAGCCACGGCGCGGCTGGCTCGGGCCCGATCTCGACATGGCGCGGCCGCCTCGTCGGCGCCGCGCTCAGGAGCCTGGCGGGACCGTCCTCGAGCTCAAACCCGGTCAGCAGCCGCTCGAGGTCATCCGGTGCCGGAATGCGGTCAAGCTGGACGGCGTACTCGCGCTGGATGCCGTAGCGCGGATGGAGCACCCGCTGAGCCCAGGCCCCGTCGTTGGTCAGCAGCATGAGCCCCTCGGACTCGACGTCCAGGCGGCCGGCGGGCCACAGGCGCCCCGGTGGTCGAGGGTGGACCAGGTCGACCACCGCCTGGCGTCCTCGAGCGGCTGCCGCCGACGACAGGACACCGCGCGGCTTATGGATGGCCAGGTGGACCGCGCCCGGAGCCTGCAGCGTCACCGGCCGTCCATCGAAGGTCACGCGGTCCCGAGAGACGTCCACCCGGGTGCCGGGAGTCGCCGGCGTCCCGTTTACGGTCACTCGCCCGTCGGCGACCCAACGGTCGGCGGCCCGCCGCGACCCGAGCCCGGCCCGGGCCAACACGGTCTGCAGTCGCTCACCCTGCATGCCGCTCGGCGCCGTCACCGCCGGCGACCAGGACGGCCGCCTCGTCGGGGAGGGGCGGCAGGTGCTCGAGGCCCTCCAGGCCGAACCGCTCGAGGAAGGTGAAGGTGGTGCGGTACACGATCGGACGGCCCGGAGAGTCGCGCCGGCCGACCTCGGCGATCAGCCGCCGATGGAGCAGCGAGCGGATGACCGACTCAGAGTCCACGCCCCGGATCCGCTCCACGTCGCCGCGGGTCACCGGTTGCTGATAGGCCACCACGGCCAGGGCCTCCAGGGCGGCCGGGCTGAGGCGGCCCTCAGCCCGCTCGGCATAGCGCCGGACCCGACCCGACACTTCTGAGGCCGTGGTGAGCTGCCACGCCCCGCCGAGCCGCTGCAGGCGCACCCCGCGCCCGGACAGCGCGTCGCCCAATGCCGTCAGCGCGTCCTCCGCCGCGCGCGGCGTGACCTCGGCCAGCTCCGCCAGCTCGCCGGTGGCCAGCGGACGGTCGGCCACGAACAGGATGGCCTCCAGGGCCGCCACCAGTCCGGCGTCGGTGCTCATCGGTTCACCTCCGGCAGCATCTCGAGCACGATCGGGCCGAACAGCGCCTTCTGTCGAGCGCGGAGCTCGCGGCGACGGACGAGCTCGAGCATGGCCAGAACGGTCACGACCCGCTCGGTCCGGGACGTGCCGGCGGCGAGGACCGTCTGCAGGACGACCCGTCCGGTCTCGCCCAGTGCCGCACGCAGCACGCCGATCTGCTGGCCGACGGTGACCTCGCGCGGCACGACCTCCGGCGCCGGGGGCTCCGGTTCCGCGACGGCGGCCAGCCGGCTCAGGGCGTCCGACAGGGCCACCGGGTCGAGCGGGGCCAGCGGCGCCTCGGGCAGGTCCGAGAGACGTGGCTCGCGATGCCACATCGGCGCCACCAGGTCCCGCGCAGCGAGGTCGCGAGCCGCGTCGCGGATGGCCCGATACGCGATCAGCCGCCGGCGCAGATCTTCTTCGTCGATGTCCTCGACCCCAGCCGCCTGGAGGCCGAGCGGCTCGTCGGGAAGCAGGCTCCGCGACTTGATGAGGATGAGCTGGGCGGCAGTGGAGACGAACTGGGCCAGGTTGGCGGCGTCGACCGGATGGGTGGCCACGAACGCGATGTATGCGTCTGCCAGCTTGGCCAGCGAGACGGACAGGATGTCCAGCTCGGCCGACTCGATCAGGTGCAGCAGAAGCGGCAGTGGTCCTTCGAACACCGGCAGATCGACCTGGAATTCGGGGACCGGTCCGATGGGCAGCCCGACCCTGGGTTCGGCTTCGATCGGGATGGCCTGAGGGCGCTTCGAGGGGACAGCCTGGCGCGCCATGTGCTCAGGATGCCGCGTCGGCGGCGCGCAATGCAGCCTCCAGCTGCGCGTCCGATCGGTCCGGGGTGCCCTGGATGAAGGCCGCGACCCGCGGAGCGCAGCCGGCGTCGAGCGCAGCACGCGCCGACCGCTCGGCGTGGTGCAGGTGGAGGTGGAACGGGTACCGCCACGAGTCGGGATCGGTCGATGCGAGGCGCTCCAGGCGCCTCGGCGCACCCGCCTCCAGGAGCACGACCACGACCCGGTGCCACAACCGCAGTCGGGCGCCCTTGGCGGCGTCATGGAGCAGGGCGGCGGCCAGAAGGTCGGCATCATCGACACCCGCCTGGTGCAGGCGCCGGACGACGTCGAGCGCATGGCGCTGGTCGGCGATCGGCATGGCATCGAACAGCGCGGTTGCGGTCGCAGGGAGGAGGGCGTGCGCCGCGGCCCGTTCGGCAGGGGCGACCTGCGCGCGGAGATGGTTGCTGAACTGTCGGACGCGGTAGGCGGGGCGCATCGGTCCGGTTCCGGTCAGAGCCCGCACAGGAGTGCCGCCCATGGGTAGGCCAGGCCGAGGACCCCACTGAGCGGGCTGCTGGGCAGGATCAGCAGCAGGAGAAGGAGTACGACCCCGTAGCCCTGGTAGCGACGGATGCTGTACTCCCAGCGCGGAGGAACGAGGGCGGTCAGGACGGCGAAGCCATCCAGGGGCGGGATGGGGATCAGGTTCAGGATGGCCAGCAGGAGGTTGACGACTGTCGCCACGTAAATCAACTGCAGCACGGCGCCGCCAGCACCGGTGAGGTCGAACGCCCGATAGGCCAGGGCCAGGATGAGGGCCACCACGAGGTTGGCTACCGGGCCGGCTCCCGCCACGAATGCCATCCCAGCCCGTCCCGGGCGCAGAGCCGCGACGTTTACCGGGACCGGCTTCCCCCAGCCGATGCCGACCAGCACCAGCAGCGCGGTGCCCAACGGGTCGAGGTGGCGCAGCGGGTTGAGTGAGACCCGGCCCAGGGCCCGCGGTTGGTGGTCGCCCAGCTGGTCGGCCACCAGGGCGTGGCTGAACTCGTGGGTCGTGATCCCCGCCAGCATGCCGAGCACGATGCCAGCCAGGGCTGGCAGGCTGACGTTGTCTCCGAGGAACAGCACCCTCAGGCGATCTCCGGCAGCAGCTCGCCCAGCAGCTTCACCAGGCGGGCGGCGCCCACCTTCCCCATCTCGATGACCTCGTTGTGGCTGGCCCCGATCTCGACGTCGGGCGTCGCCTTGTTCGTGATCAGCAAGAGGGCGAGGACCCGAACGCCGGCATGGCGGGCCACGATGACCTCCAGCACGGTCGACATGCCCACCGCGTCCGCCCCCAGGCCGCGCAGCATGCGCAGCTCCGCCCGGGTCTCGTAGTTCGGGCCGGGGAGCATGACGTACACCCCCTCGTGGAGGTGGACGGCGGCACGCTGGGCCGCCGCCCGGGCGCGGTCGGCAAGATCGGGGTCGTATGCGTCGGTGAGCGCCGGGAAGCGGGGTCCGAGGGCGTCGATATTGGGGCCGAACAATGGGTTGTCGCCGGACAGGTTGATGTGGTCGGTGACGAGCATCAGCTCACCGGGCTCGAAGGCGGGGTTGAGCCCACCAGCTGCGTTGGTCAGGACCACGGTCCGCAGGCCGACCTGGAACGCGGCGCGGAGCAGGATGGTCACCTCACGATGGGTGTAGCCCTCGTAGGCGTGGACCCGTCCCGACAGGACGAGCACCGGTCGGCCGCCGACCATCCCCGCCACCAGCTCGCCGGCGTGGCCCGCGACGCCCGACACGGGAACCTCGGGAATGTCGCCGTACGGGATGCGGAGGCGGGGCGCAGCATCCAACAGGTCGACCACGGCGCCCAGTCCCGAACCCAGGACCAGGCCCAGCTGCGGGCCGGCGGTCGCCGGCTCGGCCGCCAGATGGGCTCGAATGGCAGCAGCGGCGGTCTCGATGCGCTGGCCGAGGTTCGACGTGGCCGGGAGAACGGCCACGCTAGATCCGCTCCAGGAGCTCGCGCTTCTTGGCGTCGTATTCCTCGGCCGTGATGAGGCCCCGGTCGCGGAGCGAGGCGAGCCGCTCGAGCGTGGCTGTCGCGTCCCCTGCCGGAGTGCCCGAGGCCGAGCTGGGCGCCGCCGGAGTCGCCGGGGTCGGCTCGGGTCCAGCCGGCGGGGTGGGAGTTGGCGTTGCTGCCGCGCCGGTCCCCTCATCGATCACAGTCACCCGATCGCTGCCCGCCCGCGGCGACATCGGCTCAGCCGGACGCATGGCCGGCGCCTGCTGGCGCTGGTAGGCGGGCGCAGCCAGGTCAGGTCGCTCGAGGAGCTCCTTCTGGTTCAGCATCGCGATCTTGAAGTCCACCGGATCCGCCAGCAGAGGGAAGTCCTCGATCCCGCCCAGCTCGTCCGCGGCGGTCAGGATGTCAAGGTCGCCGAAGCCGAAGATCCGGCCGAATAGGTTCTGGGTCAGATGGGCGTCGTTGACCTTCTCCAGGCTGGAGTCGGACATCCGCTTGTTGAGGATTCCCTCGGCCCGGATGATGCGCCGGGTGGTGACCAGGAACTCGGTGTTGCGCCAGCCCCAGATCACCCAGCCGATGCGCCCGAGCGCGACCAGCAGCAGGACGAGAGCCACGAGCTCGCCCGGGCCGTCCAGCGATGCTTCCGGCGGGTTGACCAGGAACAGGAGCACCGCGAGGGCCAGGATGGCCAGGATGATGGCCCACCACGAGCGGCCGACGACCGCGAACCAGTGCTGGCCGCTCTCGAAGGTGACTTCCTCGCCTCGCGCCAGCAGCTTGCGGGCGTAACTCATGGATCTGACTCCTCAGGCTCGCGGGTGCGCGCGGGCGTACACCTCCCGCAGGCGCTCGCCGGTCAGGTGGGTATAGAGCTGGGTGGTGCTGATGCTAGCATGGCCCAACAGGGTCTGGACCACCCGCAGATCGGCGCCACCTTCCAGCAGATGGGTGGCAAAGCTGTGCCGGAACGTGTGTGGCGTGACGTCGGCGCCGATCCCCGCCACCCGGCCCCAACGCCGCACCAGGCGCCACACGGATTCCCGTCCCAGGCGCGCCCCGCGCTGCGACACGAAGACGGCGGCGATGGGTCGTTTGGCCGTCCAGTCCTGGCGCGGCCCCGTGATGTACCGATGCAACCGGTCCCGCGCCGGCTCCCCCATCGGGACGCGCCGCTCCCGGTTGCCCTTCCCGATGACCCGCACCTCGAGTCCCGGCAGGTTGAGGCGCTCGAGGTCCAGTCCGGTGAGCTCGCTGGCCCGCAGTCCGCAGGCGTACAGCAGCTCGAGGATCGCCGCGTCGCGGATCCCGGGTGGATCGTCGCCCGGCGCGGCCAGGATGCGCTCGACTTCGTCCGGGGCAAGGACCTCGGGCAAGTAGCGGCCCGGGCGCGGGGGGTCGATGAGGTCGGCCAGGTTGCGCTCGATGATCCCCTCCCGCCGCGCAAAGCCATAGAAACTGCGAATGGCCGCCACCTTGCGTGCCTGGGTCGTCGCGCGGCGGCCTTGCCGGCGCAGGCGGGCGACGAACTCGCCCACGGCTGACGGGTCGTCACGCCAGGCCGTCCCGGCGTTGGCCGCGAACTGGCCCAGGTCGCGTCGATAGGCGGCGATGGTCAGCGGGGACAGGCCGCGCTCGACGCGGATCTCGAGCAGGAATTCGTCGACGGCCGCCGCCAGGCGAGGGTCGACCTGCGGCGGTGGCATGGGCTAATCCGGGAGCAGGGAGGCCTTGGTGCGGAGCAGGTCGTAGAACGGGGTGCTGCCCTCGGGCTCGACCAGGCGCAACGGGATGGGAAGGGCCCGGACCTCCACCGACTCCCCGACTTCCAGCGGCACGTCGCGCTGCCCGTCGAACGAGACGACTGCTCCGCCGAACGCTTCGCGCAGGCTGAGACGGATGAGGTGGTCCTCGCCGGCGACCACGCTGTGGATCGCCGACAGGTATGCGGCCACCGGTGTGATGACCAGGTTGCGGAGCCGCGGGTCGACCACGGCGCCGCCAGCCGAGTAGGAGTAGGCCGTGGACCCGGTGGGCGTGGCCACCACAACCCCGTCGGCCAGGTAGGTGGCCAGATGGCTGCCACTGACCTCGACCTCGACCTGGATGAGGCGGACCTGCGCGGCGCGCGCGACCGCCACTTCATTGAGGCAGGCCGCCGAAAGGCCTCCACCGTCCTGCCGCTCGATGGTTGCGCCCAGCCGCATCCGCTCGGCCAGCGTGTAGCGGCCGGCGGCGATGCCGTCCAGAGCGGTCTCCAGGTCGTCGGGCTCGACTTTGGCCAGGAAGCCCACCCGACCCAGGTTGACGCCGAGGGCCGGGACCTGTGAATCACCGATCGCGCGCGCCACCCGGAGGAACGTCCCGTCGCCGCCGAGCACCGTCACCAGGTCGCTGCCCGCCAGCTCAGCGGCGAGCCGCTCCTCGTCGTCGGCGACCGCGTCCCAGGCCGAAATGCCGTGCGCTGCGCACCACGCCCGGCCGCGCTCCAGCACTCCGGCAGCTTGCGGGTTGTACCGGCTGACCGCGAAGCCGATGCGCTCCAGCCGGGCTTCGCTCACGATCGGCGATCTGCCGCCAGGGAGGTGGCGATGTCCTCGACGCGCTGCCGGAGGGCGGCCAGCTCGGCGGCGAGGTCGGACGCCGCCTCCGACTCGGTGAGCGCCGCATACGAGCGATCCAGGCCGGCGGCGATGAGGGCCCGCATGAGCGCGGAAGGCGAAACTCCCCGTGACCGGGCGACCGCGTCCACCCGCTCGATGAGAGCATCCGGCATCCGGATCGAGACGATCTGGCGCATCGTGTCCGACGGCAGCTCGGGCGCCAGAATGATGGGATCCAGGTCGAAGCCGACGCTCAGCTGCTCGACCTTGGGCGCGCGCTCGGCGGTCCTGGCCACGGTCAGATCGTAATACGCGACTCCAAGGCGGCGTCGACCAGGACGCCCCACCTCGGCTCGTCGTGCGGCGACTCCGTGTCCGATGGCTCGGCGGCGCGGAGGAGGACCAGGAACTCGCGGTTGCCCTGGCGGCCGGTCCGCGGCGATGCCACGAGGGTGAGGGCGACAAAGCCAGCCTGACGGGCATCCGCCGCCAGCTGGATGAGGACCCGGCGATGGACGGCCGGGTCGCGTACCACGCCACGCCGCGGCACGTCGGCGCGGCCGGCCTCGAACTGGGGCTTGACCAGGGCGACCACCCGTCCTTGGGGCGCCAGCAGACGGCGGACCGGGGCCAGCACCAGGCGAAGCGAGATGAACGACAGGTCGAGCGTCGCCAGGTCAACCTGGTCTGGCAGAGACGTCAAGTTCCGAAGATTCGTGCGATCCATGACCTCGATCCGCGGATCCTCGGCCAGTCGGGGAAGGAGCTGGCCGTGCCCGACGTCCACCGCGTACACCCGCCGCGCCCCGCGTGCCTGGAGGACATCGGTGAACCCGCCAGTCGACGCGCCCGCATCGAGGCACACCAGCCCGACGACGTCGATGCCGAACGCGTCCAGCCCGGCCGCGAGCTTCTCGCCGCCCCGTGACGCCCAGGCCGCACCGGGATCGCGAACCAGGGTCAGCGATGGATCGAGGCGTTGTCCGGCGGCCAGGCGACGGCCCTCGGCGCCCTGGACGCGGATCGCGCCGGCCAGGATGAGCGCCTGCGCTTCGGCCCGCGTTCGGGCCAGCCCGCGATCGACGACCAGCTGGTCGGCGCGGACCCGCGCCCCCGGCCCGGGGCCGGGCATCGGTCAGGCGGCGGTCGACGTCGGGGCGCGGCTCTCGTCGACCGCCACGTCGATCCCCAGCGCCTCGCGAATACGGGCCACGATGCCGGGGACGTCGATGCGCTGCTGGCGGCGCAGGTCGTCCACCAAGCCATGGTCGACGAATCCTTCACTGAGGGCGATCTTCAGCACCGGCGCGTGCACCCCGGCCTGGTTGAGCGCGTCGAGCACCCCGTCCCCGAATCCGCCCATCGCGGCGCTCTCCTCGGCGGTGACCACCAGGCGCTTGCCCGCCGCCAGGCGGGCCAGCAGACCGGCATCGATGGGCTTGGCCCAGCGCGCGTTGACCACGGTCGCGTCCAGGCCCGCCGCCCCCAGCTCGTCGGCAGCCAGGAGCAGACGCTGGACGATGGGGCCGAAGCCAACCAGGAGCAGGTCGGCGCCGTCCCGCAGGACCTCACCCTTCCCGATCTCCAGCGCCCGTCCGATGCGGTCCGGCAGGTTCTCCCCGGCGTCGCGCGGGTAGTGCAGGGAGATAGGACCGTCATACGCCAGCGCGGTCACCACCAGGTCGCGCAGCTCCTGCTCGTCGCGGGGTGAGCCGATGACCAGGTTCGGCAGGGCACGTTGGGCGGGGAGGGTGAACATCCCCTGGTGGCTGGTCCCGTCCTCGCCGACCAGTCCGGCCCGGTCGATGCCCAGCACCACCGGCGCGTTGTTCTGGCACACGTCGTGGACCAGCTGATCGAAGGCCCGCTGGCTGAAGGTCGAGTAGATGGCGACCACGGGGCGCATGCCGGCCAGCGCCAGCCCGGTGGCCATCGTCAGCGCATGCTGCTCGGCGATCCCGACGTCGAAGAATCGGCTCGGAAACCGCTGCTGGAAGGCGGACAGACCGGTCCCGGTGGGCATGCCGGCGGTGAGGGCGCAGATCCGCGGGTCGGCCTCCGCCAGCCGGATCAGCTCTTCGGCGAACACCTTGGTGTACGACTTCGGCCTGTGCCCGGCCGCCCCCGCGGCCGGCAGCGGCTCTTCGGTGGGGTCGAGGAGGCCCAGGTCGATGGGCGGCAGGCTCGCCCCGTGGAAGGCCTGGCTGTCCTGCTCGGCCGGCCCGTATCCGCGTCCCTTGATGGTCTTGACGTGGATCAGGACCGGGCGGTCGATGTGGAACGCGGCCTCGAAGGCCTCCTCCATGTCGGCCCGGTCATGGCCGTCGAGGACGCCGATGTAGGTGATCCCCATGTCCTCGAAGAACGAGACCTTGGCCCACGACCGCTTGAAGCCCTCCTTGGCCCAGGCCAGGGCGTCATACAGCGGACGCCCGATCAGCGGGATCCGGGGCAGGACGCGCGCGGTGAACGACTTCGTCTCCTGGTACGCCCGCGACAGGCGCAGCCTGTTGAGGCGGGTCGATAGTCCGCCGACCGACGGGCTGATGCTCATCTCGTTGTCGTTGAGGACGATGAGCATCCGGCTGTGCGTCTGACCCAGGTGGTTCAGGGCCTCCAGGGTCAGCCCAGTGGTCAGTGCCGCATCACCGACGCACACCGCGATCCGCTGCGAACGCCGGGGGTCACCCGGCGGTCGCAGGTCGCGGGCCGCCGCCAGGCCCGCCGCGATGCTCACTCCGGTCCCGGCATGGCCGCCGTCGAACACGTCGTGGGGGCTCTCCGAGCGACGGGGAAAGCCACCGATGCCGCCGACCTGGCGCAGGGTGCCGAAGCTCGACGTGCGCCCGGTAAGGAGCTTGTGGGCATAGGCCTGGTGCCCGGTGTCCCACACGATGCGGTCGCGCGGCGAGTCCATCACCCGATGCAGGGCGATCGCGATCTCCACGGCTCCGAGCGATGAGGCGAGATGCCCACCCGTGCGCTGAACGGTGCGAATCATCGTCGCGCGCAGCTCGGCGGCCAGCCGGTCCAGCTCGGCATCGGTCAGCGACCGAAGCTGGGCGGGCTCGGAGATGCGCTCCAGGACGGTCG
>JBKJVN010000046.1:0-11998 GCA_046717345.1 Candidatus Limnocylindria bacterium
ACGCCCGCGAGGCGGATCGGCTGCTCCAGAGCGGGGCCGCCTACCATTGCTGGTGCACCCCCGAGGAGCTGGACGCCGTCCGGCGTGAGCAGGAGGCCCAACGGGAACCCCCCCGCTACAACGGGCGCTGCCTGAGCCTGACCGATGCCGATCGAGCCGCCTTCGTGGCCGAGGGTCGCCGCCCAGCCCTCCGCTTCCGGGTCCCGCCGGAGACCATCCGCTTCGACGACCTGATCCGGGGCGAGGTCGAGTTCGACAACGCGCTACTGGGCGACTTCGTGATCGTCCGGGCCGATGGCGTGCCGCTGTACCACTTCGTGGTGGTCATCGACGACGAGCAGATGGAGATCAGCCACGTGATCCGGGGCGAGGACCACCTCTCCAATACCCCCAAGCACATCGCCCTCATCCGGGCCCTGGGATACCGGGAGCCGGTCTTTGGGCACATCCCGCTCATCCTCAACCCGGATCGGTCCAAGATGAGTAAGCGGAAGTCGCAGACCGCGATCAGCGACTACCGAGCCGAGGGTTACCTGCCCGAGGCGATGGTCAACTTCCTGGCCTTTCTGGGCTGGTCACCGGGGACCGAGGAGGAGATCTTCAGCCTGGACGAGCTGGCCGCCCGGTTCGAGATCGGGGCCGTCCACAAGGCGGGGGCGGTCTTCGACCGCGACCGGCTCGACCACCTCAACGGGGTCTACATCCGCTCCCTGACCGATGCCGACCTGGCGTTGCGGCTGCGGCCGCTGCTGCCGGAGGCGATCTCGGACGCGACCCTGGCCGGGCTGGTGCCGCTGGTGCGCGAGCGCATGGTGCGCCTGACCGATGCGGTCGAGCTGTCCGGGTTCCTGGCCGAGTCCGACGACGTGGTGGCAGCCTGGTGGAGCGTGGACGAACTCCTGCCCAAGGGCCGGGACGCTGCCGAGGTGGCCGGCGCGCTGGGGGTCGCGCGCGATGCGTTGGTGGCGTGCGGGGAGTGGTCGGCCGAGGTGCTGGAGGCGGCCGCCCGTGGTGCCGCCGACGCGCTGGGCTGGAAGGCCGGCGACTTCTTCCGCCCCCTCCGCCTGGCGGTGACGGGGAAGGCCGTCTCGCCTCCCCTCTTCGGGTCCATGGTCCTGCTGGGCCGCGAACGGACGCTGGCGCGCCTGGACGGGGCGCTCGAGCGGTTGCGAGCCGGGGCTCCGGCGTGAAGGCGCCGCCAGCGTGACCGCGACCGTCGCCTGTCCGTCCTGCGGGGCGGCGAACCTGCCCGGTTCGCGCTTCTGTTCTTCATGTGCGATGCCGTTCGAGGCTTCCGCTCCCCAGGGCGAGACACGGAAGACGGTCACCATCCTGTACTGCGACGCCATCTCGTCCACCGCGCTCGGGGAGCGGATCGACCCCGAGTCCCTGCGGTCGCTCATGACCCGCTACTTCGACGTCATGCGCGAGGTGATCGAGTTCCATGGGGGCGTGGTCGAAAAGTTCATCGGCGACGCCGTGATGGCCGTGTTCGGGGTGCCGACGGTCCACGAGGATGACGCGCTGCGGGCATGTCGGGCGGCGGTGGAGATCCGGGATCGGCTGGCGCGCCTGGACGCCGGCATCAACGCCGAGCGGGGCGCGACCGTGGAGTGGCGGATGGGGATCAACACCGGGGAGGTGGTGGCGGGCGACGGGAGCGCGGCGCAGCGGATCGTGACCGGGGATGCGGTAAACGTCGCGGCCCGCATGGAGGGTGCGGCCGCCCCGGGCGAGATCCTGCTGGGTGCCGACACGTTCGCCCTGGTCCGCTCGGCCGTATCAGCCGAGGCCGTCGAGCCACTCATCCTGAAGGGCAAGGCCGAGCCGGTTCATGCCTGGCGCCTCTCCGACGTCGTCGACACCGTCGGCCGCCACACCCGCCCGCTCGAGGCGCCGCTGGTCGGTCGACAACGGCCCCTGCGCCTCCTGGACGAGGCGTTCCGTGAGGCGATCGACGAGCACATTTGCCACCTGTTCACGATCCTGGGGGTGGCCGGAGTCGGAAAGTCACGGCTTGTGGACGAGTTCATCGGCTCATTGGATGAGCAGGCACAGGTGGCGACCGGCCGATGCATCGCGTATGGCCACGGGATCACGTATTGGCCCGTGGCCGAGGCCATCCGGGACGGTGCCGGCATCCGGGAGACGGACTCAGCCGAGGTCGCGCGCGGACAGTTGAGCTCCGTGCTGGCCGAGGAGCCCGAGGCCGAACGAATCGTCGAGATCGTGGCGGGCATCCTTGGGTTGGAGGCGGCGAGCCCGGCGCCCGAGCAGATCTTCTGGGCCATTCGGAAAACGTTCGAGCGCCTGGCGCGTCAGCGCCCACTGGTGCTGGTGTTTGACGACGTCCAGTGGGGCGAGCCGACGTTCCTGGACCTGGTGGAGCACATTGCCGATTGGACGCGCGATGCTCCAATCCTGCTGATCGCACTGGCCAGGTCCGAGCTGATCCAGAAGCGCCCCGCGTGGGGTGGGGGCAAGCGCTGGTCGACAACCGTTCAGCTCGAGCCACTCTCCGCGGGTGAGAGCGACGAGCTGCTGACGAGCCTCCTCGGGCAGGCCCATGTGCCCGCAGAGGTGCGAACTCGGGTGAGCAGCGCCGCCGAGGGGAACCCCCTGTTCGTCGAGGAACTTCTCGCCAAGCTCATCGACGACGGTTTCCTGACCAAGGGGAATGGCAGCTGGCTTGCGGCGCGTGACCTTCGGGAGCTGGCGATCCCCCCGACCATCCAGGCGCTGTTGTCGGCCCGGTTGGATGGCCTGGAAAGCGAAGAGCGGACCGTTATCGAGCGCGCCTCGGTCGAGGGCAACACGTTCCATCGGGGGGCGGTCATCGAGTTGGCGCCCGAGCCGATCAAGCTGCGGGTGAGCGACCGGTTGACGGCCCTCCTTCGAATGGAGCTGGTCCGACCCGAGCAGGCCTCCTTCGCCGGCGAGGAGGCCTATCGGTTCCGCCATCTGCTCATCCGCGATGCGGCCTACCAGGCCCTCGCCAAGCAGACTCGGTCTGAGCTCCACGAGCGCTTTGCGGACTGGCTGGAGCGGATCGCCGCCGACCGGGTAGCCGAGTACGGGGAAATCGTGGCCTATCACCTGGAGCAGGCCTACCGCTACCGAACCGAGCTTGGGCCTCCCGACGCCCGCGCGCGCGAACTGGCCACCAGGGCCAGTGGGCTATTAGCCGATGCGGGACGTAGGGCCGACCTCCGCGCTGACGCCGCCGCCGCCGCAGACCTGTTGGGTCGGGCGGTTGACCTGATGCCACCTGACGATCCCGAGCGCGGCGTCCTCATGGTGCTGCTCGCCCGACGTCTGCCCACGGTTGGCGAGGCCGCCCGCGCGGACCGGCTGCTGGTGGAGGTCGTGGCCGAAGCGGCGAGGACAGGAGACGAGCGCGCCGGAGCATGGGCCGAGCTCGCGCTGGTCGAGCTGCGAAGCTCTACCCAGGCGACGATGGTGTTGTCTGAGTCAATGGGCGAAGCCGAACGGTTGCGGGACATCCTCGCCCGTTTGGGGGATCACGTTGGGGCCAGCCTCGCCGAACTCGTCGCCGCGTGGGCTCTGTTCAGCATGGGCAGGGCGGGCGAAGCCGCCACACGAGCTCGGGCGGCTCTTGACCGGCCCGAGAGCGTTGGGCCGTGGCTTCGGGAGGCGCGCATCCAGATTGGAGCCGCCGCCGTGTTTGGGCCCACGCCGTGTGACGTAGCGATCCGTCTGATCGAAGACCTGGTCAGCCATGGCTACAGCCCAGGCGCAGACCTGGGGATTGGTCGGATGTTGACCCTGCAGGGCGCCTTCGATGATGCGCACGAGCGGATCACCAGAGCAGCGCGCGACCTGGAGGAGCTGGGTGATCGCTTCCTGCTCACGGAGACGGACGCGGCCTTGGCCCACAACGCCCTCCTTTCAGGAGACGCCAAGTCCGCGGTCCGCCACTACCGCGAGTCGTACGATCGGAAGATCGGCCTGGGGGATCGTGGGTATGCCTCCACGACTGCGGTCGGGCTGTCCACAGCGCTCCTGGAGGATGGTGACCTTGAAGAGGCGTGGCGTTTCGCTACGGTCGCGCGCGAAACGTCCGCGAGCGATGACATCTTGTCGCAGGCGGGCGGGCGGGCCGTGCAGGCGCGCGTTCTATCCGCCCGTGGGCAGCACCCGGAGGCAGAGAACGTCGCCCGCGAGGCGGCGGGCGTCATGGGCCCGACGGACTACCTCCTCTTGCACGGCGATGTGCTCGTCCACCTTGCGTATGTGCTTCGCGCGGCCGGAAAGAGTGACGAGGCCTTGCAAAACGCGCGCCGGGCACTTGCCCTGTACGAGCAAAAGGGCGCAACGTTGCCCGCGGATCAGACACGCCGCCTAATTGAGGCATGGAGCGGCTGATGACTGATCTTGGCCGCATTTGCGCCAACTGCGAGACCGAGAACCCGGCCGGCTCCCGGTTCTGCAACGGATGCGGCGCCGCTCTCGGGGCCGCCTCACCTCCCGCGGCGGAAACCCGCAAGACGGTGACGGTTCTGTATTGCGATGCGATCTCGTCTACAGCGCTCGGGGAGCGGATCGATCCCGAATCGCTGCGGAACCTGATGACTCGCTATTTCGACGTCATGCGCGAGGTTATCGAGTTCCATGGGGGCGTGGTCGAGAAGTTCATCGGCGACGCGGTGATGGCCGTGTTTGGGGTGCCGGTGGTCCACGAGGACGACGCGCTCCGTGCCTGCCGGGCGGCGGTCGAGATCCGTGACCGGCTGGCCGCGCTCGACACCGAGATCCGCGCCGATCGGGGAGCCACGGTCGAATGGCGGATGGGCATCAACACGGGCGAGGTGGTAGCCGGGGACGCCAGCGCGGGTCAGCGCATCGTGACCGGGGATGCCGTGAACGTGGCGGCACGCCTTGAAGGGGCGGCGGCGCCCGGCGAGATCCTGCTGGGCGCTGACACACATGCGCTGGTTAGGAACTCAGTCACAGCCGAACCGATTGAGCCGTTGACCCTCAAGGGCAAGGCCGAGCCGGTGCCGGCCTGGCGGCTGGCCGGCGTGACAGATGAGGTGCGCCGGCACACGCGCCCGCTCGAGGCGCCACTGGTGGGGCGCCGCCGGCCGCTGCGCCTGCTGGACGACGCGTTCCGCGAAGCGGTGGAGGAGCGGATCTGCCACCTCTTCACCATCCTCGGGGTCGCTGGCGTCGGGAAGTCGCGGCTGGTGGACGAGTTCATCGGCTCCGTCGGGGACCAGGCGCAGGTGGCGACCGGCCGATGCCTGGCGTACGGCCATGGGATCACTTACTGGCCGGTGGCCGAGGCCATCCGCCACGGAGCCGGGATCGCTGAGGGTGACCCGCCGGAGAAGGCAGTCCCTCGCTTGCACGAAGTCCTGGGCACCGAGCCGGAGGCCGAGCGGGTGGCGGCCGTCGTGGGTGGCCTGCTCGGCATCGAGGACAGCCCGCCTGCGCCGGACGAGATCTTCTGGGCCATCCGTAAGACCTTCGAGGCCCTGGCTCGCAGCCGGCCCCTGGTCCTGGTGTTCGACGACGTGCATTGGGGCGAGCCCACCTTCCTGGACCTGATCGAGCACATGGCCGACTGGACGCGCGATGCGCCGATCCTGCTCATCGTCATGGCCCGCGCCGAGCTGCTGGAGAAGCGACCCGCGTGGGGCGGCGGGAAGCGGTGGGTGACAACCATGTCGCTCGAGCCGCTCTCCGATGTTGAAAGCGAGGAGCTGGTGACGAGCCTGCTCGGCCGGACCGAGCTGCCGGCCGAGTTGCGCAGCCAGATCAGCCACGCGGCCGAGGGGAATCCGCTATTCGTTGAAGAGCTGCTCGGCAAGCTGATCGACGACGGCTTCCTGGTGACGGCCGGCGACGGATGGTCCGCCTCTGGCGACCTGCGCCAACTGGCCATCCCGCCCACGATTCAGGCGCTGCTGGCTGCCCGGCTGGACGGGCTCAACGGCGAGGAGCGGACGGTCATCGAGCGCGCCGCGGTCGAGGGAAAGGTGTTCCATCGTGGCGCGGTCACCGAGCTGGCGCCCGAACCGATGCGCGGGCAGGTTCGCGACAGGCTGGCGAGCTTGATGCGGATGGAGCTGGTTCGTCCAGAACAGGCCTCGTTCGTGGGCGAGGAGGCCTATCGGTTCCGCCATCTGCTGATCCGCGATGCCGCCTACCAGGCCCTCGCCAAGCAGACGCGCTCCGAGCTGCATGAGCGGTTCGCGGCCTGGCTGGAACGGGTGGCGGCCGACCGGTTGACCGAGTACGAGGAGATCGTCGCCTACCACCTGGAGCAGGCCTATCGGTACCGCGCCGAGCTGGGTCCTCCCGACGCGCACGCGCAGGAGCTGGCGGCGCGGGCCGCGCAGCTCCTCGCCGGGGCCGGCGAACGTGCGTCCGAACGGAGCGACATGCACGCAACGGTCGACCTGCTGGGCCGCGCCCTGGACCTGCTCCGGGTGGATTCCCCCCGCCGCTGGGCGGTGGCTACAAGTCTGGCGAAAGGACTCTTCCAGGCGGGCGAGGGTCATCGGGCGGAGGTCATGTTGGCCGAGGTCGTTGAGCAGGCGGGCCACGCGAGGGATGGGGGCACGGCTGCGAGAGCCGCCCTGGTCCTCCTCGAACTGCAGGGTTCGCATCAGTCGCTGGACGTGACCACCGTGATCCACGAGGCCGAGCGGCTGGGAGACATTCTCGAGCGGCACGGCGACCGGGCCGGCGCGATTGACGCGGGCGTCATGGTTGCGAATCACCTGTTCTTCAGCGGGCGCGCCGCCGAAGCCGAACGGCGCCTCGTGGACCTCATCCGCCAGGCCGAACGGACGGGCATCCCCTCGGCGGGCGCCGAGAGGTGGCTCGCGGCATCGATGTTTTGGGGCCCGACACCGGTGCCGGAGGCCACGGCCCGGATCGAGGAGCTGATGCGTACGGCGCCGACACCACAGCAAGGTGCGCACCATAAGCGGCACCTTGGTGGCCTGCGCGGGATGGAGGGCCGTTTCGACGAGGGCCGCCAGCTGCTGGCCGAGTCGAGGCAAATGTCCGAGGAGCTGGGCCTGCGCGTCGGCACCGCTTCCATTGGCGGCCATTTCCAAGGGCCGCTCGAGATGCTGGCCGGCGAATACGAGCACGCGGCGGAGCTCATGCAGACGAGCTACGAGCAGATGACCGCGACCGGTGATCGGGCATTCGCGTCGACCGTGGCAGCGTGGCTCGCGGTCGCGCTGTTGGAGCTTGGTCGGGACGAGGAGGCCTGGCAGTACGCGACCATCGGGCGCGAGACGGCCGCCGCGGACGACGTGGCGTCCCAGGTTGACGGCGGCCGCATCCAGGCCCGTCTGTTAGCGCGGCGGGGCGACGTTCCAGGCGCCGAGGCCTTGGCGCGCGAGGCGGTCGCGATGGCGGCCGCCACCGATTACCTCTATTCGCATGGCGACACCCTCGTCGATCTGGCCCATGTGCTCTACGCCGCGGGGAAGCGGTCGGAGGCCGTGGAAACCGCGCGCGGTGGGCTCGAACTCTACGAACGGAAGGGTGTGATCCCGGCCTGCGATCGAACGCGCGCGCTGATTGCCGCCTGGGGTGGCTGACCGATGACCGAAGCGGGTCGCGTGTGCGCCAGCTGCGGGACGGAGAACCCCGCCGGGGCCCGCTTCTGCTTCTCCTGCGGGGCGGCCCTCGAGGGTGCGGCAGCTCCATCCGCCGAGACGCGCAAGACAGTGACTGTCCTGTTCTGTGACCTGGTGGGATCTACGGCCCTCGGCGAGCAGCTCGATCCCGAGACGCTGCGGAACCTCCTCAGCCGGTCATTCGATCGAGTCAGCGCCATCATCGAGACCCACGGCGGCGTGGTCGAGAAATTCATCGGTGACGCGGCCATGGCCGTCTTCGGCATCCCACGCGTGCACGAGGACGACGCCCTCCGAGCAGTCCGGGCCGCAGCCGAGATCCGCGAAGCGCTGGGCGAGCTTGCAATCACCGGTGGTTCGGCCGCGGTCGCCTGGCGGACCGGGATTGCCACCGGCGAGGTGGTGGCAGGCGACGCGGGAGCTGGCTCCCGACTGGTCACCGGCGATGCAGTGAACGTCGCGGCCCGCCTCCAGCAGACCGCCCAACCGGGCGAGATCCTGATCACGGCCGAGACCCATCAGCTTGTCCGCGACGCCGTGCAGGTCGAGCCGCTGGGCGAGGTGACGGTCAAGGGTCGCCAGGCACCCATCGAGACCTTCCGGCTCCTGGAGGTGGATCGATCGGCCGCCGGCCACGAGCGACGGCTGGACTCGCCGATGATCGGCCGGGAGCGTCAGCGGCGGCTGTTGGACGAAGCCTTCGCCGAGGTCCGCGACCAGCGCGTCTGCCACCTGTTCACGATCTTGGGCGCGGCGGGGGTCGGGAAGTCGCGCCTGGTCAACGAGTTCATCGGGGCCCTCGGCGATGAGGCCAAGGTCGTGCGCGGACGGTGTCTCTCCTACGGGGAGGGCATCACATACTGGCCGGTGGCCGAGATCGTCCGCAACGCGACCGGCATGGGCGCCAGCGCCGGAACTGATTCAGACGAGGACCTGGGCCGCATTGCGGCCGTCCTGGGTGACCATCCGGATCGCGAGCGGGTCGCCGAGCTCATCGGCCAGGTCATCGGCCTCAGCCAGGGTGAGCCGGCACCCGACGAGAACTCGTGGGCGATTCGGACCTTCCTCGAGTCGCTGGCCCGGGATCGGCCTCTCGTGGTCGTGCTGGACGACCTCCAATGGGCCCAGCCGCTGCTGCTGGACCTGGTGGAGCACATCACCGACTGGTCCCACGACGCCCCAATCCTGCTCATCGCCATGGCCCGTCCTGAGCTGCTCGAGCTGCGTCCCGCATGGGGCGGCGGAAAGCGTTTCGCCACCACACTCTCGCTGGAACCGCTGAGCGCGGCCGAAACGGGGGAGCTGGTCGAGAACCTCCTCGGGCGAGCGGACCTGCCGGCCACTGTCTTCGATCGCATCCGGGGCGCGGCCGAGGGGAACCCCCTGTTCGTCGAGGAGCTGCTCGAAATGCTGATCGACGAAGGGTCCCTGGCCCGCGAGGAAGGGCGATGGTCAGCCCGTGACGATCTCACCGGCCTTGCCGTGCCACCGACCATCCAGGCCCTGCTGGCGGCGCGCCTGGATGGGCTCGGCCACCCGGAGCGGTCGGTCCTGGAGCGCGGATCGGTGGAGGGGACACTCTTCCACAGGGACGCCGTGGCCGAGCTGTCCCCCGAGACCCAGCGGGGGACCGTGGGCTCGACCCTGATGACCCTCACTCGCCGCGAGTTCGTGTCGCCTGAACGGGCGGAGCTGGTTGGCCGGGAGGCCTATCGGTTCCGGCACCAGCTCATCCGGGACGCTGCCTATCAGGCCATCGCCAAGCAGAGCCGCGCCGAGCTCCACGAGCATTTCGCAGGCTGGCTGGAGCAGGTGCTCGGCGATCGCCTGGACGAGTATCGACCGATCATCGGCTATCACCTGGAACAGGCGGTCCGGTATCGTCGCGAGTTGGATCCCTCCGACCCACGGCTTCCGGACCTCGCGCTGCGCGCCGCGGCGCACCTCGGGAACGCCGGTGTCGCGGCGATGATCCAGAACGATGCTCCCGCGGCAAGCAACCTGCTCCGGCGCGCGGTCGAGCTGTCGCCTTCCGATTCGGCCGGGCTCCCCTGGCGTCTCCAGCTTGGGGAGGTCATGGGTTGGGCCGAGGGCGCCAATGCAGCCAACGAATTCCTGATCGAAACCCGGGAGCTGGCTGAGCGCCTGTCCGATCGGCGAGCGGCGGCCATGGCCGAGATCATCCGCCTGTTCGCACGCGTTTCCCTCGCCGTTGAGAAGGCGTCCGCGCTGGCAGCGGATGCGCAGCGGCTCCTGGACACCATGGAGGCGCTTGGGGACGAGGAGGGGGCGATTAAGGCTGGCATTACGCTGGCATCCCAGGAGTTCTGGATGGGGCAGGGCGGCGCTGCCCTCCGGCGGGCCCGGGCACTTCTCCCCCGCGCCGCGGGAATGGGCCTGGTCGAGCAGGAGATTCGAATCTGGATTGGCGCGTTTTCGTACTTCGGCCCGACCCCGGTCGAGGAGGCGCTGGCCACCTTTGAGGAAATGTCGGCGGGGTCGAGCGCGGGCTTCAATCGTGAGCGGCGAGCGCGCGGCCTGTCGGCGCTTCTGGCCCAGCTGGGTCGCTTCGAGGAGGCGCGCGCCCTCGCGGCGGATGGTGAGGCCTGGTTCGAGCAGATCGGCTCGCGCGCCGACCTCGCCTCACATCGCGGCCAGACGATGAGCGAGATCGAGCTGCTGGCTGGGAACCCAGACCGGGCTGCCGAATTGGCGACCAGGGCCCACCAATCCATGACTGCGGCCGGAGACCGCGGTTTCTCGTCCACCGTGGCCACGCGAGCAGCTCGCGCCTACCTGGACCTTGGCCAGGACGTGGAAGCCGTCCGCTGGGCGGAGATCGCGCTCCGCGACTCGACCCCTGATGACTACGCATCGCAGGGTCCCGGACGGTCGGTGCTGGCCCGGGTCCGCGCGCGCGCCGGTGATCACGGGGAGGCAGAACGCCTCGCGCGCGAGGCGGTCGCGATCATGGACGCCACGGATGCGCTGTCGGAGGTGGCCGAAACCCACGCCGACTTGGGCGGGGTGCTGCTCGCTGCCGGCAAGCGGGACGAAGCGGGGCAAGAATTCCAGTACGCGCTTGAGATGTACGAGCGGAAGGGCCACCTGGTCGGCGTGAGCCGGATGGAGGCCCGGTTGGCGGAGTTGAGCGGTACGGCTCCGCCAGCAGCGCCGGCTCAGGCCTAGGGGACCAGCACCAGCCTTCCGGGTACCTGGCCGGCGGCCAGCCGGTCGTGGGCGGCAGCGGCTTCGCGGAGCGGCATGCGATCCACGGACCAGCGGAGGCGGCCGCGCCGGGCGAGCTGGACCACGTCGCGCAGGTCGTCGGGCGAACCCCAGGACGTAGTGGTCAGCGACGCCTCCACGGGGAGCGCCGCGAACGAGAACGTCATCTGCCCGCCCGCCTCGCCCACGAGTGAGACCAGCCCGCCGGGAGCCACGAACCTCGCGGCGAGGGCCAGCGTCTCGTCGTTTCCCACGAAGTCGAACACGACGTCCGCCGGCCCGCCCATCCCCGCGAAGACAAGCTCCTCGTCGCCGGCCAGGAACCCCACGTCCGCGCCCAGCCGCGACGCGATCTGGATCTTGTCGGGGTCGATCTCCCGCACGCCCACCACCACCTCCGGCAGCCGACGCAGGAACTGGAGCGCGAACTGGCCCAGCCCGCCCAGACCGATGAGCAATGCCCGAGACCCATCGGCCAGCCATGGAACGGCGCGGCGGACCGCGCGGAACGAGGTCACCCCGGCGTCAGCCAGGGGAGCGGCCTCCACCGGATCCAGCTGGCCAATCGGGACGAGGTGGCGGGGATGGGGGACCAAGAGGTACTCGGCGTATCCGCCGTCCACCTGGAACCCCGGGGAGCGGCCGCTCGCGCAGCGCTGCTCCTCTCCCCGGCGGCACTCCCGACACTCCCCGCAACCCCAGCCGCCGAATACCGCCACAGCATCGCCTTCGCGCACCTTCACCCGGCGCAGGAGCGGTGCTGCTCCCGGTCCGGCCGCCGCCAACGAGCCGGCCACTTCGTGGCCCAGCGTGATCGGCCGTTCGACCTTGATCAGATCGGTCCGGGCTATGTGCAGGTCGGTGTGGCACACCCCGGCCCCGGCCACTCGGACCAGCACCTCAGTGCCGTGCGGAACGGGAACGGGCAGCTCCTCGAGTCGCAGTGGCTCGCCGGCGGCGTACGTCCGGACGGCCAGCATCGGTTCAGGCCGGGAGGGGTTCTCGGAAGGTTTCGAGAATGATCGCCGCCACCAGGCGCGGATCGGGCTTGTGGTAGATGCCCCGAACCAGCCCTGTCTCGTCGACGCCGATCAGCACCGGCTGCGCCACGTTCGTATTGCCGCGCTTCTCGGCCACCGGCACCC
>JBKJVN010000047.1:0-3961 GCA_046717345.1 Candidatus Limnocylindria bacterium
CGGCCAGGCGTCGCCCGGCTCGTGTGTCGGCTCCACTGGAACGGATGAGCGCGGCCCCCAACCCCGCGCCCAGCAGCCCGATGGCCACGGCCAGGATGGGCAGGGCGGCCTCGCTCACGGCCGCGAGTATGCGGTAGCTAGTCGCCGGACCGCTCTACCGCGAGATCGGCAACCTGGGCACCGCTCGCCCGGCGCAGGTCCTCGGGAGCGACCGAGAACACCGCGTCTGGCCGACCGGCCGCCGCCCACACCTCGGCATGGTTCAACAGGCGGCGGTCCATCAGGATGGGCAACGGTCGGGCATGACCGATGGGTGGGACGCCGCCGATGGCAAAGCCAGTGGCGTCCCGCACCGCGTCGCCATCTGCCCGATCGACCCGTTGGGCGCCCAGGATGGACGCCAATCGCGCCGGGTCAAGCCGATCGTCTCCCGAGATCAATGCGAGAACCGGTTGGCCGTCGGCCACGAAGACCAGGGACTTGACGATCTGGGCCACCTCGCAGCCCACGGCCCGGGCGGCGTCCTCGGCCGTGCGCGTTCCCTCCGGAAAGCGCTGAATCGAGATCCGCAGCCCGGCGGCAGCCGCGGCCGCGGCAACCCGGTCATCGGCTCCTGGCATGCGACCGATGGTACGAGGAGTGCTAGGCTGCGGGGCACAGGACCACGACAGGGGAGCGCCTCGGCGCTGAGAGTGCGGATCGATCCGCAGACCCTCGAACCTGACCTGGGTCATGCCAGCGTAGGGAGTCGAACGTGAAGGCAGTCATCGTGGCGGATGGGGACCACGCGCCAGCCGACCAGCGCCATCTGGCCGACGCCGATCTGATCATCGCCGCCGACGGAGGAGCCGGCTGGCTGGATGCCATCGGCGTTGCCCCGCATCGGCTGGTGGGCGACCTCGATTCGGCCAATCCGGCGGTGGTCGAACGGTTGGAAGGGGCCCAGGTCCCCGTCGAGCGGCATCCCCCCGACAAGGACGCCTCGGACCTCGAGCTCAGCCTGGAGGCGGCGGCCCGAGCCGGGGCGGACGAGATCGTCGTGCTCGGTGCCCTGGGCGGAGCCCTCGACCACCTGCTGGCCAATGTGTTCCTGCTGGGCTCGGACGCGGCGGCCGGTCGGGCGACTCGGCTGGTGCATGGTTCGACGTCGGCGCGTCTGCTGGCCGGCCCGGCGCGCGCAGAACTGCTCGGGCCTCCTGCATCCCGCGTCAGCCTGCTCGCCGTAGGGCCGGCAGCGGAGGGTGTGACGACCCAGGGCCTGCGCTGGCCGTTGGTCGACGAGCGGCTGGAAGCCGGGTCGTCGCGCGGCCTGGCAAATGTCGTGGAAGCCCTCCCGGCCGAGGTCTCGCTCGTCGCCGGTTGTCTGCTCGTCATCGAAATGGCGGATGGCGAAGGAGATGCGGCGGCATGAGGTGGCGAACCGTCGACATCGTGGTCACCGCGGCGCTGGGCGTCGCGTTCGGCGTCGTCTTCTGGGCCTGGGGACTGGTCTTCAGCGCGATCGGAGCTGGCACCTTCGCCCCGCCGTTGTACATCCTGTCCGGGGTTTGGCTGATCCCGGCCGTCCTGGCGGCGCTCATCGTGCGGCTGCCGGGCGCCGGCCTGTTGGCCGAGTTCATGGCCGCGGCGGTCTCCGCCCTGCTCGGGTCGGTGTGGGGGCTCGACGCGCTGGCCTCGGGGCTGATGCAGGGCGTCGGCGCCGAGCTCGTGTTCGCCCTCGGGCTGTACCGACGCTGGACGCTGCCCGTCGCGCTGCTCGCCGGCGCCGGCGCCGCCATCGGTGAATGGATCCATGACATGACGTTCTATTTCGTTGGAGTCGACTTCGCCATCCAGCTGACCTACGGGGCCTGGATGCTGGTGAGCGGCGTGATCATCGCCGGGCTGGGATCGTGGTACCTGCTCCGTCTGCTGCGGCCGACCGGCGTGCTGGCCGCGTTCCCGTCGGGGCGAAGCGGTCAGGAGCCCGCCAGCTGAACGCGAGCCACGCCCCGCCGGCCCCGGCCATCGAGGCCGTCAGTTGGGGCTGGCGGCATGCCAGCCGGAGCACCTGGGCGGTCCGGCACCTGGACCTGGTTGTCCAGCCCGGGGAGCGGGTCCTGCTCCTCGGTCCGTCGGGATCGGGCAAGTCCACTCTCCTGGCGGGTCTGGCCGGCCTGTTCGACGAGCGCGGAGGGGGGGAGTCCGAGGGCCGGTTGCGTGTCTTCGGCGAGACTCCGCCAAGCTCCAGGCCGCGCTGTGGGCTGGTCCTCCAGGATCCCGAGGCCCAGCTGGTCATGAGCCGAGCCGGTGATGACGTCGCCTTCGGGCTCGAGAACCGGGGGGTCCCGACCAACGACATCTGGCCGCGGGTTCGGGCCGCGCTGGATGCGGTGGGCTGGGCCTACGGGCCCAACCGCCCCACCGAGCAGCTGTCCGGCGGTGAGCAGCAGCGCCTGGCGCTGGCCAGTGCGTTGGCCCTCGAGCCCGACCTGCTCCTCCTCGACGAACCGACCGCCAACCTCGACCCCGAAGGAGCGAGCCTGGTCCGCGAGGCGCTGGCCCGGGTGCTGGAGCACCGCGCAACCACCCTCATCCTGGTCGAGCACCGCGTGGCGGAGTGGCTCCCCCTGGTGACCCGGGTCGTGGTCCTGGCGGCGGGCGGAGGCATCCTGCTGGACGGGCCACCTTCCGAGGTGTTCGTCGGGCACGACGAGCTCTTCGCCCGACACGGGATCTGGACGCCCGACCACCGCGGGCAACGCCCGGCGCGACCGCTGTTGGCGCCGCAGCCCGAGTCGTTGATCGTGACCGAGCAGCTGTCCGCCCAGGCGCCGCTGGGGGACCGACCGCTGTTCGCGCGTCTGGACCTGGTCGTGCGGTCTGCCGAGACGCTGGCCATCGTGGGCCCCAATGGTTCGGGGAAATCCACGCTGGCACACCTCCTGGGCGGCCTTTACCGGCCGCAGGCCGGGCAGGTCAGCGCCAGCGAGGCCCTGGCTCCCGGGCATGCCGGCTCCGCCGTCTGGCAGTGGCCCGCCCGTCGGCTGGTGACCCGGATCGGATCTGTATTCCAGGACCCCGAGCACCAATTCCTGACCGGCCGCGTGGCGGATGAGCTGGCGCTTGGATCGATGCGGGCCGGGCTGGCGGAGGCGGAGGCTCGCCGGCGCGGGTTGGAGCTCGCCGAGCGCCTCCACCTGGATGCGGTCTGGGAGG
Source organism: Candidatus Limnocylindria bacterium (assembly GCA_046717345.1). Taxonomy (GTDB): domain Bacteria; phylum Chloroflexota; class Limnocylindria; order QHBO01; family QHBO01; genus DASTEQ01. The sequence goes on from JBKJVN010000047.1 coordinate 3,199, forward strand.
CGAACCCGTTCACGCTGTCCGGTGGCGAACAGCGGCGCCTTTCGGTGGCCACCGCATTGGCCACGGCACCGCTGGCCCTGATCCTCGACGAGCCGACCTACGGCCAGGACCGGCGGACGTGGGACGAGATGCTCGCGCTGCTAGCCGGCCTGACCGACAGCGGCCGGGGCGTCGTGCTTGCGACGCACGATCGGGCACTTGTCGAGGCGCTCGCCGATCGCACCCTCCACCTGCCGCTGGGCGCCTGACCGATGCACCTGCGCCGGCCCGCCATCGCCAATCCGACCGCGTTCCTCCCAACGGCGAACGCCGTGGCCAAGCTGGGCGCCGCGCTCATCGTGATGCTGGTTGCGTTCCTCTCCCGCGACCCGGTCACGCCCGCGATCCTGTTGGGCGGGGTGGGACTGGCCATGTCCCTTACCGGGCTCCGCCCAACTGACCTCGCCCGCCTGGTGGGTCCGCTGCTGGTCGCGGCTGCCATCCTGGGCGCCCTGAACGCGCTCCTGGCCGGAACGCCGGTCGGCTCGTCACCCGGGGCCGTCGTCGACCGCGCGACGATTGGGCTGGCGCTGGGCCTGCGGATTGCGGCAATTGCGCTGGCCGGCAGCCTGGCCCTGGCCACCATCGATCCGGCGGACCTGGCTGCCGGGCTCATCGGTCAGCTCCACGTCCCGGACCGGCTGGCCATCGGCGCCCTGGCGTCGCTGCGTCTAATCCCGATCCTGGGCGTCGAATGGCGGACCATCGGGCTGGCCCGGCGGGC
>JBKJVN010000048.1:0-3482 GCA_046717345.1 Candidatus Limnocylindria bacterium
CGGCTTGCTGAACCCGTTGAGATACTCGGTCGCAGTGTGGTCGATGGCGTCCCGGTTGGTCCACGTCACGGTGGTGCCGACCGAGACAGTCAGTGCCGGCACGCCGTCGATTGCGGCGCCGCCTGGCGGGACGAAGGTGCTCTCCTCAAGGACCACGGTGACCGGCGGCGGCGCGCTCGGGGTTGGCGTGGCTGACGAGGTACCGGTGCAACCCGCTGCGAGGAGGACAACCGACAGGACGGCTGGATTCCCCCGCACCCGAAGCCGAGCCACTCGCAGACCGCCGGCCATTTCGCCTCCCCCCCGATAATCGACCCTGGCCGTGCGCGCGGTCAAGCGCCGGTGGCGGAGCCTGTGATTTCGCTCGCCTGGGCGATCAGGGCGGCAGCGCGCTCGAGCTCGACTGGCGCACTGAGGGCTGTGAAAGTCTCGAGCGCTGCCTGGGCAGTCTTCGCTGCCTCAGCTCCCCTACCGGAAGCCAGGTATGCCTGCGCGAGCGACAGCTCGGTCCGCGCGCGCTCCCATGGGACTTCCAGTCTGGCGAAGGTGTCCCGGGCCCGCCCGAGATGGTCGGCGGCCCGATCGTGATCGCCCGCCGCCAGCTCCGTCTGTCCCTCCAGGTGGTCGGCAATGGCCGGAAGGAGCCGCAACCCTGTCCGGCCGGCCCATTCGCGGGCCTCGGCCACGATCGTGGGCGCCTCATCCCACGTCCCCTGGGCGGCGATCAGGTCGGCCCACCCCTCGAGGGTCAGATCCCGGTTCTGGATGTCGCGGACCGGGTCCCGAACAGCCAGGCGAGCGCGGGCCTCACCGAATTCGCGTCGCCTGATCAAAGTCTGCACGATCCAGAGCCGTGGCCCCGAGATCCCCACGTTTCCCTGGACGGCCTGGGACCGGTCGAGCAGAGCGAGGTTTCGGTCGGCAGATGCTGAATCGCCGACGACCTCGCTCAGGTAGGCCGCGACGCCGTAAAGGCGGTAGGAGTGATAGCGGAGCATCGTCGCGGGGTCGGCCAATCCACCAAACTCAGCCTCGATCGCGGTGTACGTTCGCCAGAACTCCTCCCAGCGGCCCAGCCGAAAGTTAGCCACTGCGTAGAAGGCGCCAGACACGGAGTGGGCGAGACCCATCTCGGTGGCGCGCGCCCAGCCGATGGCTGCCACCTCGGCGGCTCGCCGGAAGTCACCGATGTGAGCGAGGGTCCATGCGGTCGTTCCATAGATGTCGACCACCTCGAGCATGTCGTCCAGCTGGGGAACCAGCCGGAGTCGCTCTTCCTGTGGCTCCAGCACGAGTCGGTAGCCACCGAGCAGAGACCCCGTCGCGCCAAGCACGTCGAGGGCGGCGGACAGGAGGTCCGCCCTTCCCAGCCGGCGGGCCATGGCGACCGCCTCCTCGGCGGTGGCTCGATCTTCCTGTATGCGTTCCGGGTCGGTCTCCGCCTCGCCGAAGCCCCAGCTCCAGGCCCCGCGAGCCATCAGGAGCCGCAGTCGCTCCTCGCTGTCGCCTTCTTCGAGCATGGTCAGCCCCAGCTCGAGGTTGGGGGCAGCCTCTTCGCGGCTTGGAAGGAGGCGCATCAACCCCGGCCAGCGGGTAGGCATCGCGAGCAGGACCCCGGCCAGGCGGGCGACCGCGCGGCGTTCCTCGGTGCTGACCGGACCGGCGCTCATACGGAGGTCGATCGCCTCGCGGGCGGAGCGCCAGGCGTTGTCCCCCTCGTTGGCCCACAGCTGCATGCCGACCAGGATTTCCAGGCCCCGGGCACGCTCGATCGGTCCCTGCGCCAGCTCGAGTCCGACGCGCAGGCGCTCGCGGGCGCGTTCCGTGGCCAGGTGGCGAGCCGCCTCCTCGCCCGCCTCGAACAGCAGGTCCACCGCCCGCGCCCGGATCTCCTCGCGCCGGTCCGGCTCGACCTTCGTCCATGCCATGGCCCGCTCGGCTTCGGTGTAGTGGTGAGCGAGCAGCTCGACGACCTCGATCCGCCGCTCCCCGATCACGTCCTCGATCCATTCGGCCACACGGAGATGAGCGGCCGCCCGGTCGCGCCTGGGGATGCTTTCGTAGGCGACGTCTCGGACGAGGGCGTGCTTGAAGATGTACTCCGCCTGTCCGGCGATGGTCGAGGCCAGGCGCGACCGGATCAGGTCCCGCGCCTCGAGCTCCCGCAGGTGCTGATCGAGGGCGGCGGCTGACCCGTTCAGGAAGCGAGCGACGGGAGCCGGCCAGAAGACGCGGCCGACCACCGCGGCGGCCTGCAGGGTGCGCTTCTGGTCGCTGCCCAGCAGGTCGATCCGCGCGGCCAGAACGGCCTGGACGGTGTCAGGGATGTCCACATCGGCCAAACTAGGAGCAGCCCGCCAGCCGCCCTCCTTCCGCACGATGCGGCCCTCGTCGATGAGGTGGCGGAGGATCTCTTCCACGAAGAAGGGGTTGCCCTCCGCCCGCTCCACGATCCGTGCCTGCAACGCGGCCGGGAGGTCCGCCACTTCGAGGAGGTGGTCCAGGAGCTCGGCGGTCGCCTCGGGCCGCAGCGGGTCGAGCACGACGCTCGAGAAGCTCCGCCGCCCGCCGCCCCAGCCCGGACGGCGGTTGGTGAGCTCCGGTCGCGACGGGCAGAGGAACAGCACGCTGCCCTCGACGCGGTCGCTGACCTCCTCGACCAGGTCGAGGAGCGCTCCGTCGGCCCAGTGAATGTCGTCGACGACGACGACCAGAGGCCCATCGGCAGCGAGGGCCGAGAACAGGGACCGCCACGCGCCGTGGATCTCAGCCCGTAACTGCTCCGGCTCCAGGCGCGCGAACTCGTATCCGGGAACGGCGATCCCGACCGTGTAGCCCAGGAGGGCGGTCGCGCGTGCCGCGTCCTGCGCCACGGCACCGGTGATGACCCGATCGCCGAACTCCACGAGCTTGCGGAGCACGTCCGCCGGCGGGTCGCTGTCCAGGATGCCAGCCTGTGACTTAAGGATCTCGGCCAGCGGCCAGAACGTCACCCCCGACCCATAGGACAGGCACCGGCCTCGGACGACCTTCGGCGCCGGATCCTGACGGGACAGGGCGGCCAGAGACTCGACCGTCAGCCGGCTCTTGCCGACCCCCGGCTGTCCGTAGAGGGTCACCAGGTGCGGCCGCCCCTCGCTGGCCACTCGCTCGTAGATCGTGGTGAGGAGGTCCATCTCGGCGTCGCGACCGACGAGGGGCGCGCGAAGCCCAGGGACACCACGGTCGCTCGCTTCGGCCGATTCGCCCACCAGCTCCCGGACCTCGACCGCCGCCGTCTTCCCTCGGACCCGGCGCGCTCCCAGCGAGCGGTACTCGAACGTGGGCGACGCGGCGGCTGTCCGCTGGCCGACCACGATCTGGCCCGGGTCCGCTTCCTGTTGGATGCGCGCTGCGACATTCACCGCATCGCCGGTCACCATCCCCTCTCCCGGGCGCGGGCTGGTGGTTGCCACTACCTCGCCGGTGTTCACCCCGATGCG
>JBKJVN010000049.1:0-2731 GCA_046717345.1 Candidatus Limnocylindria bacterium
TATTCGTCGCTGAACCCGCGGATGACGGTGTCGTCCATCATCGGCGAACCCCTGGACACCCATAACCTGGGCAGCAAGAGCTCGCGCCAGGACCGGGTGGCGGAGCTGCTGCAGCTGGTGGGGCTCAACCCGAACTACCGCAACCGCTATCCCCACGAGTTCTCCGGCGGCCAGCGCCAGCGGATCGGGGTCGCCCGCGCCCTGGCGGTCGAGCCGGAGTTCATCGTGTGCGACGAGCCGATCAGTGCGCTCGACGTATCGATCCAGGCCCAGGTCCTCAACCTCCTGGTCGAGCTTCGGGAACGCTTCGGTCTGACCTACCTGTTCATTGCCCACGACCTGTCGGTGGTGCGCCACATCAGCGACCGGGTCGGGGTCATGTACCTGGGCAAGTTGGTGGAGGTGGGTCCGCCGGACATCCTGTACGCCGGCCCGGGGCACCCGTACACCCGCGCTCTGCTGTCGGCGGTTCCGATCCCCGATCCGAAGACCGAGCGCAAGCGCAAGCGGGTCATCCTCGTCGGCGACGTGCCCTCCCCGGTCAACCCGCCGCCCGGATGCCGGTTCCACACCCGGTGTTGGCTGTATGAAAGCCTCGGGCGACCCGAGGTCTGCCGGACGGAGGAGCCGGCACTGAGCCAGGTCCGGCCCCAGCACTTTGCCGCATGTCATTTCGCGGAGGACGCCCTGCGCAGCGACATCGGCGTGGCCCATCTGGATGAGACGGCGAAGCCCGCGGCGGGCGCCGCGGCCGCAACTGCGTAGAGGAGGGGAGCGACCGGTCGCCGGGGATTTGGCGGCGCTGTATGCTGATGCGACTTGGCTGGCCCTCAGGCCGGCCCATCGCCCACACCCTGTTGGATCAAACGAGGAAGCGGAGGGTTACCCGGATGCGCAAAGTCTTCCCCCTGTTCGTAGTGCTCGGCCTGGTGCTGGCTGCCTGTCAGCCAACCGCATCGGAGTCGCCGGCGGCGAGCGAGGGTCCCGCCGAGAGCGCGGCGGCCTTCTCGGCGATTTCGTACCCCGAGGGCGGTCCGGCGGACTGCGACTACGGCGGCGAATTCTCCGAGATCAAGGCCGTCGATGAGCTGACGGTCGAATTCACCCTGTGTTACCCAGACCCGGCCTTCCTGTCGAAGATCGCGTTCACCGCATTTGCGATCGCCGACACGGCCGATCTCGAGAACAACATGGAGAACCACCTGATCCTGGCCGCCCCGAATGGCACCGGGCCCTACGCCCTGACCCAGTGGCAGCGCGGCATCCAGCTCGTCCTGGACAAGAACGCCGACTACTGGGGCGAGAACGTGGGCGCCGATCAGCTGGTCTTCCGCTGGAGCACCGAGTCGGCCGCGCGCCTGCTCGAGCTGCAGGCGGGAACGGTTGACGGGATCGACAACCCGGCACCCAACGACTTCGCGACGATCGAAGGCGACGCCAACCTTCAGCTCCAGCTGCGCGATGCGTTGAACACGTTCTACGTCGGCTTCAACGAGAACTTTGAGCCGTTCGACGACGTGCGCGTCCGCCAGGCGCTGGCGATGGGCATTGATCGGCAGCGGATCGTCGACCAGTTCTACCCCGAAGGCTCGGTCACCGCCTCGCACTTCACGCCGTGCGCCATTCCGCTCGGCTGCGAAGGCGACGAGTGGTACGAGTTCGACGTCGACGGAGCCAAGGCCCTCCTTACCGAAGCCGGCCTGGGGAATGGCTTCTCTACCGTCCTGAACTACCGCGACGTGGTTCGTGGCTACCTGCCCGATCCGAACGTCGTGGCCCAGGACATTCAGGCCCAGCTCAAGGCCAACCTGAACATCGACATCACGATCGAAGTCCAGGAGTCGGGGACGTTCCTCGACAACTCGACGGCCGGTGCGCTGAGTGGGCTCTACCTGCTCGGCTGGGGGGCTGACTACCCCGATCCGACCAACTTCCTGGACTACCACTTCAACAACGATGCCAACCACCAGTTCGGGGACACCTTCCCATCGGTGACCGAGCCGCTCACCACGGCCGCCACCACGCTCGACACGGAAGTGCGTCAGGCGGCCTATGTGGAGGCCAACAACGCCATCCGTGAGAACGTCCCCATGGTTCCAATCTCCCACGGAGCCTCGGCAACCGCCTGGAAGTTGGATGTCGCGGGGGCGCATGCCTCTCCGCTTAGCAACGAGTCGTTCGCGCACGTGACGCCGGGGGACCGCGCCCAGATGGTCTGGATGCAGAACGCCGAGCCGATTGCCCTGTACTGCGCCGATGAGACGGACGGCGAGACTCTCCGCCTCTGCGAGCAGGTTAACGAACCGCTGTACCAGTACGAGGTCGGCGGCGTGGCCCCGATCCCGGCCCTGGCGGAGGAGTGCATCGGCAACGCCGAGGCCACCTCGTTCACCTGCACACTGCGCTCCGGCGTGACGTTCCACAATGGCGCTCGCTTCGACGCCAATGACGTGGTCCTGTCGTACGCGGTGCAGTGGGACATGGCGCATCCGCTCCACATCGGGCGCACCGGGTCCTTCGAGTACTGGGCCGGGTTGTTCGCCGGGTTCCTGAACGTCCCGGAGGAGTAACCGCATAGCCAGCCGCGGGCGCGAGCCCGCAGACGAAACGTCTCAACGGGCGCCACCTCCGGGTGGCGTCCGTTGCTATTCCCCACCTCGGGACAGCGCACTACACTCGGCGCCAATGCTCCAGTTCATCGCCCGCCGTCTGCTCCTGACCATTCCAGTCC
>JBKJVN010000050.1:0-3141 GCA_046717345.1 Candidatus Limnocylindria bacterium
CGAGCCCAACCAGGAGCAGGACGATCAGGGCCATCCCAGGCATCGGCACACGGTACCCGACCCGGGCGCGGGATCGGAGTCCGCCGGTAGACTGCGGTCATGCCTGCCGTACGCGCCCCTCGCGGCACCCAAGACCGGCTCCCCGAGCATGCCGCCGCGTGGGAGCGTGCCGAGGCAGCTGCCGCTGAGCTGGCATCGCGATACGGGTTCGAGCGGATCGAAACGCCTCTCTTCGAGGCCACCGAGCTGTTCGTGCGCGGGCTCGGAGAGGGCAGCGACGCTGTGGCCAAAGAGATGTTCCGGGTGGGCGGCGCGGCCGGCAGCGACGAGGAGGAGCCGGCCTGGGCCTTGCGCCCGGAGCCGACCGCCGGCATCGTCCGAGCCTACCTGGAGCATGGGTTGCACGTTCGCCCTGGGCCGCTCCGGGTATGGATGATGGGCCCCATGTTCCGATACGACCGACCGCAGGCCGGGCGCTTCCGCCAGTTCACGCAGTGGGACGTGGAGGTCATCGGCGATCCCGGGCCGGCGGTGGACGCGGAGTTGATCGAGCTCGCGGGACGGTACTGCGCGCAGGTCGGCCTGGACGACGTCTTGGTCCATCTGAACTCGATTGGCGACGCCACCTGCCGACCCGGTTACCGGGCTGCGCTGGTCGAGTACTTCACCCCCCACCGGGAGGCACTCGGCGAGGACGGCCGCCGCCGGCTGGACACCAACCCGCTGCGGGTGTTGGATGACAAGAACCTCGATCGCGGCCTGGCGGCCGGCGCCCCGAAATCCATCGACCACCTATGTGACGCGTGTCAGGCCCACTTCGCCGGCGTCACCGGCCTCCTGGATCGGCTGGGAGTCGTGTACCAGATCGACCATCGTCTGGTCCGGGGCCTGGATTACTACACCCGGACCACGTTCGAGCTGTTCCCGGCCGGCCGAACCGGGAGCCAGGATGCCCTGGCCGGCGGCGGCCGCTACGACGGCCTGGTGGAGCTGCTGGGAGGCCCGCCCACGGCGGGGATCGGCTTCGGCCTGGGACTGGATCGGGTCGTGCTCGCCATGGCTCAGCGTGGCGTTCCCGGCGAGCCCACGCCCGCCCTGGTGGCCGTGGTCGGCACGCAACCGGACGACGTCGCCGAACGGCTCCTGGTGGCGGGCGCCCTGCGCGAGGCGGGACTTCGTGTGCGCCCTGACGGGTCGGACCGAAAGCTCGGACGCCAGCTGGAGGCGGCCGCCAAGGTCGGCGCACGGTGGGCGGTCATCGTGGGCGAGGAGCTGACCCGGGGTGCGGTCGTGCTTCGCGACCTCGCCGATGGCAGCCAGCGCGAGATCGCGCTCGATCAGGTGGCGAGCGCCACGCGCGGCAGCTCCACCTCATGACGCCCCCATCCTTCCGGACCCATACCTGCGGGGAGCTGCGCGCCGCCCACATCGGGGAGCGAGTGACCCTGGCCGGTTGGGTCAATCGCCGTCGTGACCACGGCCACCTGACCTTCTTCGACCTGCGCGACCGCTACGGGATCACGCAGGTGGTGACCAACCTGGACGAGGCCCCCGATGCGCACCACGCGGGCGCCGACGCACGGGCAGAGTGGGTGATCCAGGTCGAGGGCGTCGTGCGCCAGCGCCCGGACGGCACGGCGAACCCGGAGCTTCCCAGCGGGGAGGTCGAGGTCGGGGTGGATCGTCTCAGCGTGCTGAACCCGTCCAAAGTGCCGCCGTTCTACATCAACGAGGAGCAACCCGGCCTCGACGAGTCCCTCCGGCTCACCTATCGGTACCTCGATCTGCGCCGGCCGCCGCTGCAGGCACGGATGCTGCTGCGCAGCCGGCTGGCATCGGCCGTCCGACGCCACCTCGAGGGTGCGGGATTCGTGGAGATCGAGACGCCGACCCTCATCCGTTCCACCCCCGAAGGGGCGCGGGACTTCGTGGTGCCCAGCCGCCTGCAGCCGGGAAAGATCTACGCTCTGCCGCAGTCGCCGCAGGTCCTCAAGCAGCTGCTGATGGTGGCCGGATACGACCGCTACTACCAGCTGGCGCATGCCTACCGCGACGAGGACTTTCGCGCCGATCGGGGGCCGGAGCACACCCAGATCGACATCGAGATGAGCTTCGTCCGCGAGGCCGACGTGATGGCCACGGTCGAGGAGATGGTGACTGCGGTCAGCGCCGCGGTGGTGCCGGAGCGTCCCATCGCCCAGGTTCCGTTCCCGCGCCTGACCTACGCCGACGCCATCATCCGCTACGGGTCTGACAAGCCCGACGTCCGGCTCGGGATGGAGCTGGTGGACCTCGGCGCGGCCGTGGCGGGCACCGACCTTCGGGTCTTTACCGATGCCCTGGCTGCCGGCGGGGCGATCCGCGGCCTGGTCGCGCCCGGCTGCGCGGGGTTCTCACGCCGCCAAACCGATGAGCTGACCGATCTCGCCATCCGGCACGGCGCCGGTGGCCTGATCCACCTGGCGGTCGAACCCGATGGCACCTTGAAGGGACCGGTCGCCCGCCACCTGCCGCCGGCCACCGCGAAGCGGGTGATCGAGGTCAGTGGGGCTTCGCCGGGCGACCTCATCCTGGCGGTCGCCGACGCCGACGGCCATCGGGGGGCCGAGGCCCTGGGAAGGGTCCGGGTGGACCTCGGGGCTCAGCTCGGCCTCGGCCAGCCGGGCGTGCTTTCGTACGTGTGGGTCCACCGCTTCCCCATGTTCAAGTGGGATGCCGAGGGCAACCGCTGGGACGCGACCCACAACCCGTTCAGCGCCCCGGTACCCGAGGATGCGGATCGGATCGAGTCCGATCCCGCATCGGTCCATGCCCAGCAGTACGACCTCGCGCTCAACGGCTGGGAGCTCGGCGGCGGATCCGTGCGCATCCACCAGCGCCCGCTGCTCGAGCGCGCCTTCGCGCTCATGGGCCATTCGATCGAGGGCATGCGCGACGAGTTCGGCGCCCTGCTCGACGCCCTCGAGTACGGCGCACCACCGCACGGCGGGATCGCCTTCGGCCTGGACAGGTGGGCGGCCCTCTTCGCGCAGGTGGACAACATCCGCGAGGTGATGGCGTTCCCGAAGACGCAGTCGGGGAGCGACCTGATGATGGGCGCGCCCGCGCCTGTCACCCCGGAGCAACTCGCGGAGCTGGGCC
>JBKJVN010000051.1:0-6037 GCA_046717345.1 Candidatus Limnocylindria bacterium
TTCCAGTCGGTCTCGATGGTCTGCGGGGGCGATTCGTCGATCATGGGGAAGGTTCGGCCTCGCTGTCGTACCGTGCTCCGGGCAGGTGCCCGGACGCACCAGGGGCGAGTATACGACCCGGCCTTTACGGTCCGGAATGGGCCGATAGGACTAGCAGCGTCCGCCTAGGCGGGCTGGGGTGCGGGGCCGCGTCGGCGGCGCGGCGCCGCCTTCTCCTCGCCGCCCACCACTTCGGGGAGTTCGTCCACCGGCGCCGATTCGGACGGCTTCGGGCCGCCCAGGTCGCGTGGCGGGAGGATCCCATCCCACAGGGCCTCGAACTCCGCCGCCTCGATGGTTTCCTTCTCCACGAGCAGGTTGGCCAGCCGATCGAGCACCGCGCGATGCTTGGTGAGCGCCTCCCGGGCACGCTCGGAGGCCCGGTCGATGATGGCTCGCACTTCGGCGTCAATCTTGGCCGCCACCTCGTCGGAGTAATTGCGCTGCTCGGAGATCTCCCGGCCCAGGAAGATCATCTCGTCCTTCTTGCCGAATGCCAGCGGGCCGAGGGTTTCGCTCATCCCGTACTGGGTGACCATCGCCCGCGCCAGTCCAGTGGCTTTCTCGATGTCGTTGCTCGCCCCCGTGGTCGTGTCGCCGAACACGATCTCCTCGGAGACATGGCCGCCCAGCATCCCGGCCAGCTTGTCCTCGAACTCGGACTTGCTGTGGAGGTATCGGTCCTCGGTGGGCAGGCTCATCGTGTAGCCCAGGGCCATCCCGCGGGAGATGATGGTCACCTTGGTGACCGGGTCGCACTTGGGGAGCACCCGCTGGACCACCGCGTGCCCGCCCTCGTGGTAGGCGATGATCCTCTGCTCAGCCTCGGTGATGATCCGGCTCCGCCGCTCGGGGCCGGCGATCACGCGGTCGACGGACTCGGTGAACTCCGGCTGGGTGATCGTCTTCTTGTTGCGGCGGGCGGCCAGGATGGCGGCCTCGTTGACCAGGTTGGCCAGGTCGGCCCCCGAGAAGCCCGGGGAGCGGCGCGCGAGGTCGTCGAGGTCGACGGTCTTGTCGAGCGGCTTGCCCTTGACGTGCACGTCGAGGATCTCGCGCCGGCCTCTGATGTCGGGCCGGTCGAGCACCACCTGGCGATCGAAGCGGCCGGGGCGCAGGAGGGCCGGGTCGAGGACGTCGGGCCGGTTGGTGGCGGCCACCACGATGACGTTGGTGTTCGTGTCGAAGCCGTCCATCTCGACCAGGATCTGGTTGAGGGTCTGCTCCCGCTCGTCGTGGGAGCCGCCCAGCCCGGCTCCGCGCTGACGCCCGACCGCGTCGATCTCGTCGACGAACACGATGCACGGCGAGTTGCGCTTGGCCTGCTCGAACAGGTCACGGACTCGGCTGGCGCCCACGCCCACGAACATCTCGACAAACTCCGACCCGGAGATCGAGAAGAACGGGACACCGGCCTCACCGGCTACCGCCCGGGCCAGGAGCGTCTTGCCGGTGCCCGGCGGGCCGACCAGCAGCACGCCGCGCGGGATTCGCGCCCCGAGCGCGTTGAACTTCTCGGGGTACTTCAGGAACTCGACCACCTCGGTCAGCTCCTGCTTGGCCTCCTCAACCCCAGCCACGTCGGCGAAGGTGATCACCGTCTTGCTGCCCAGGAACATGCGGGCCCGGCTCTTGCCGAAGCTCATGGCCTGGTTGTTGGTGCCCTGGGCCTGGCGCATCATGAAGATGAAGAACGCGCCGATGATCAGGACCGGCAGGAGGATCGAGATCAGGGAGAAGATGATCCCGCCCGTGGCGCTCGGGATCACCGCTTCATACTCGATGGGGCACGACGTGCCGGGGTTGGTTCCGGTGGCCGCGCACACCTCGGTGTAGACGTTGATGTTGTCGGACGGGACGACGGTCGTCTTCGGCTCGGCGGTGCCCTCCAGCTTGATGGTCAGCGTGATGCCGTCCTGGGTGATGGTCTCGACCTTGCCCGCCTGAGCATCGGCCAGCAGGTTGCTGTAGGTGTATGCCGGCCCGGCGTCGGAGTCCATGAGGTAGGTCCACAGCAGGGCCATGGCGAACAGGGCGCCAACGATGAGGATGCTGCTGCGGACGAGTCGGCTGTTCACGAGGCGGAGGCGAACTCCAATGCAAAGGGTACGACCGGCCCTGAGTATAGGGATGCCCCCCCATCGCAACAAATGGGCTCGATGGGACTACCCCGATAGGATCACGGACCGATGCGGATGCGGTGTCCGCGGATCGTCGCATTCCGCCCCCGGCCTAGCTCGATGACCAGCCCGCCGCGGGGTCCGCCGGCGGCCGCCAGCAGAGCCTCGATACGATCCGCGGCCGGCGCCGGGTCCCCGATCGCGAGGCGCACGACGCGACGCCCCAAGGCGTGGGGCGGGGGTCGGCGCCAGTCGATGGCGCCGTCGGCGTCCCGCCGGCGGGCCAACTCACCGGCCGCCAGGGCGTCCAGGAGGGCGTCGTCATCGGAAGCCAGCTCCGCGAACCGGAGGAGAGCATCGACCGCGGCCGGGTTCAGGCGCTCGAGGGCCGGCAGGATCTCGGCCCGCACCCACGCTCGGGATCGGTCGGTATCCGTATTGGTCGGATCCAGCCGGTACCCGATGCCGGCCGCGTCCAGGACGGCACGCAGCGCCGCCCGGCGGACGTGGAGCAGCGGCCGCACAATCCGGCCTCGGCGGGCGGGCATGCCACGCAGCCCGTGCTGGCCGCTCCCGCGCGCCAGGTTGAAAAGCACCGTCTCAGCCTGGTCATCGGCGGTGTGGGCGGTGACCACCAGCGATTCCGGCCCCAGGCTGTCGGCGACCTCGTCCAGGAACACGTAGCGCGCCAGCCGGCCTGCTTCCTCCACTCCGGATCCTTCCTGCTTCGCTTGGGCGGCGACATCGGTCCGGCGCAGCCGCCAGGGCAGCCCGAGGGCATCGGCGGCATCGGTCACGAACCTGGCGTCATCTCCCGATTCCGGGCGCAGGCCGTGGTCGAGATGGGCGACCACCAACTGCCAATCGCGCGCGGGCGCCAGCGCGGCCGCGGCGTGCAGGAGGGCCGTTGAGTCCGGGCCGCCGGAAACGGCGAGGACGAGCGATACGCCGTCTGGGATGTCGGTCCGGGCGGCACCGTCCGCCAACCAGGAGGCGAGTTGGGGGCTGGTAGCGGAGGGCGGATTCGAACCACCGACCAAGGGCTTATGAGTCCCCTGCTCTACCACTGAGCTACTCCGCCACGCCATTCGGAGGATACCGACAGTCGATACCTACGGCAATCGGCGCACGCATTCTGGCCGATCCTCGGGGGGACTTGCCCGTGGACCTAGGTCACGCCCGTCATCGACAGAACCTACGGGTGGAGTGAGGTCCCTGAGGCCATGCGGTTCGTGGTAGAGCGACACACTCGACGAAAGGTCGTGATCACCCTCTGTTAGCGGCGTCGCTCACGTGCAGGACATCAACGGCTTGCCTAAGCCGCGGCCGTGTATCCCTCATTCACCTCGCCCTTGTGTGCTGAAAAGGCAGCCAATACCTCCCCCTTCTCTCGCTCGGGCACCTTGAAGAAGTCAAGGGTGCGTCCAAGTTCAGCCGCGACTTCATCGAACTCCTCGGGAGAAATCCGGAGCTCGCGATGTGCTTCTTCCAAACCAAGGGGAGTGCTGCCTGGTCTCGTGGCTGTGAATTGGAAGGGTCCACCCGCAACGTTGCACACCCAAAGGGTGCGCATGAATTTCAGGCCCGGCAGCCTGGCCAGATTGTTGGTGTGCCATTCGCGCAAGGCCGGGTTTTCCGATTTCTGACCAACGATCGGGTTCTGCACAACCGCATCGCTGAAGTGCTCGATGACCGCTGCGATGGCAAATGCGCCACCGAGCCTTTCGTACAGACTTGCCTCAGCCATTGTTCAGTCACCTCGTCTGATGGTTTCTGTGTGGCAGGGCTCGTCGCGAACTTGATGGACGAGCTATGTCCCGGGGAGGTCGCGAATTACACCTCTTTTCTCCGCCGCCGGATGATCTCCGGCTGAGTCGCTGAAGCCATATCCGATAATCATGACGACCGCTGTATCGGCTCGACCCGAGGCACAATGGGTCGGCCGCCGAGGCCGCCGGAAGCGGAGCACCCCTACTAACGGAAGCCGATGGCAATTTTAGAGATTCGTGCCCGGAACTGTCAATCTCCGAGTCGACTCCACGGCTCTCACGCCCGCCCGGCGCGAGCAATCTGATGCCGATGATGCCGAAGCGGCGCCAGATCGAGGCATTGACCGTCCTTCGGGAACCGACGCGATACCGGCTATACGAGTATGTCTGCCGGCAACCCGCTGCGGTCAGCCGCCAACAGGCTGCGGAGGCCGTCGGAGTCAGCCGGTCAGTCGCGGCCTTCCATCTCGACGAACTCGTGGAGGCCGGGCTCCTGAGGCCCGAATATCGCCGGTTGACCGCTCGTAGCGGACCGGGCGCAGGGCGCCCCTCGAAAATGTACCGCCGCTCCCGCCACGAAGTCAGCTTGATGCTTCCGGACCGAAACCATGAGCTCCTGGCTGGCTTCCTGGCGCAGTCGCTGCCATCCGTCCCCGACGGCCTTCGCGCCAGCGATTCGGCTTCGGCCTACGGGCGCTCGCTCGGAGCCCGCGCGCGCCGGCGTATCAGCTCGGGGTCTACCGGCAACCGGTTGCTTGCGTGCGTCGAGAGTGTCTTGGAACGGCTCGGCTTCGAACCCTATCGGATCGGGCGCGACGAGCTCAGATGTCGCAACTGTCCCTTCGCTCCGTTGTCGAGGCGCCATCCACGTGTCGTCTGCGGAGCGGGCGTGTCGCTGGTCAGCGGTGTCGTCGAGGGCGTCGGCGCATCCGACGTGCTCGTGACTCGCCGGGAGCGGCCCAATGAATGCTGCGTGGTCGCCCGGAGCGTGCGCCAATCGGAAATCGACCTCTAGAGTTCGGACCGGACGCGGAGCGGCGGGTCTCTTGACAACTTGTCGACGGCATGTATTATGCCCGTGGGTTAATTAGCCGCTAAGCGAAATGATGACATGGAAGCTGATCCCCTCAGCACGACGTTCGCCGCCCTCTCCGATCCCACCCGGCGGGCGATCCTCGGCCGCCTGGCTCTGGGGGAGGCGACGGTCACCGAGCTGGCCGCGCCGTTCGACATGAGCCTGCCCGGTATCTCGAAGCACCTCAAGGTGCTGCAGCGGGCTGGGCTCATCGAACAGGGTCGACACGCGCAGTGGCGACCCTGTCGGCTGAAGCCGGAGCCTCTCAGGGACGTCGCTGACTGGGTCGGTCAATACCGCCGCCATTGGGAGGAGAGCTTCGAACGCTTGGACACCTATCTCCGCGATCTACAAGGCAGGCAGGAGCAATGGAATGGAGACGACGATGAGCACGACCCGAATCGACCGAGGTAGCACCGACACGACAGCCATCTACGCGGAGGGCGGCGACCTCGTGTTCGAGCGCACCTTCGACGCGCCACGCGCGCAGGTCTGGAAGGCCTTCACCGACCCCGGGATCATCCCCCGCTGGTGGGGTCCTCACGGGACCACGACCACGGTGGCGAAGATGGACGTTCGGCCGGGGGGCAAGTGGCGATACGTCAGTCATTCACCCGATCGGGACGATGTGGCGTTCTACGGGGAGTACCTGGAAGTCGACCCACCGGCGGGCTTCAAGTGGACCTTCATGTTCGACGTTGAGGGCATCGGTCCGCAGGGCGGCCCGGAGACGTTCACCTTTGAGGACGTCGATGGCAAGACGAAGGTCACCTCCGTCGGGCACATGGGCTCGCCCGAGGCTATCGAAGGCGCCCTGGCGACCGGCATGGTCCGTGGCGCGATCGAGACCTGGGACCGCCTCGAGGCCCTGCTCGCGAAGGGCTGAGCCTCGGATTTACGTGGTGTGGCGGAAGGCTATCGCTTCCAGCTCTCCACCAGGAATGACGCCGCGAAGGCGGCGAGGCCCAGTGTTACCAGGTCGAACGTTCCGACCTGGACCGCGAACGCGGCAAGCACGAACAGGACGACGGCGA
>JBKJVN010000052.1:0-6659 GCA_046717345.1 Candidatus Limnocylindria bacterium
TCATCCTCCCTAGGCCAAGATCGGTCAACCGGACCGAAGGCACCGGCGGGCCGCGTTGACACTGGACTCCCGGGCCGATACCGTCGGGAGCCTCATCACTCGCAGGCGAAAAGGAGACGCACCGATGACGACGCCCGTTGTCCTCGACCGATCGCGCTCGCGCCTGCCCGGAGCGATATTCCCGGCCTGATCCGGCCGCCGGCCGCTCCCCGTGCACGCGGGCGCGCTCCTCGTGGACATTTCCCAGTCGAAGGAGTCGCACCCTTGTCCGTTCCCACCATCAGCGGGACCGTGCTGCGCGCGCGCAGCGGGTTCTACACGGTGACTACCGAATCGGGCACCTATGAGTGCCAGCTCCGCGGCCGCCTCAAGCGTGAGCGCCAATCCGAGGACCTGGTCGTCATCGGCGACCAGGTGACGCTGACGCCCCTCGGCGAGGCCGACGGCCTGATCGAGGAGGTCGGCCCCCGGCGGACCCGCTTCTCGCGTCGCCAGCCGGGTGGCCGGGGCGCGTGGAAGGAAGACCTGATGGTCGCCAACCTGGACCAGCTGGTCGTCGTCTTCGCCTGCGCCGATCCGGTTCCCCACGTGCGCATGCTCGACCGCTTCCTGGTCATTGCCGAGCACAACCAGGTCCAGACCCTCATCGTGGCCAACAAGCTCGACCTGTGCGGACCGCAGGCGGCCGAGGCGCTGTTCGGGGCGTACGAGCGCATCGGCTACCCGGTCCTGTACGCCAGCGCGCGGACCGGGCAGGGCGTGGCCGAGCTCCGCGAACGCCTGGCCGGGCGGATCAGCCTGGTGGCCGGTCCTTCGGGCGTCGGCAAAAGCACGCTCCTCAACGCCGTCCATCCGGGCCTCAACCTGGCCACCGGGCCGATCAGCGAGGCGCTCCACAAGGGACGCCACACCACAACCATGGCCGAGCTGCTGCCCGTGGATGGACCGATGGGCGGGCACGTCGCCGACTCGCCCGGACTGCGCCAGATGGGGCTGTGGCAGATCCCGCCCGACGAGCTGGCGTGGTGTTACCCGGAGCTCCGCCCCCACCTCGGGAACTGCCGGTTCGCGGACTGCTCCCACGGCCCGGAGCCGGGATGCGCGATCACCGCCGCCGCGGCGAGCGGGGCGATCAGCCCCGCCCGCATGGACTCCTATCGTCGCCTGGTGGCAAGCGCCTAGGGGAGGATCCCCCGGTCCGCGAACGCCGCCTCGACTTGGGCCGCGGCCCCATACAGGGCGGCAACAGCCACCGTGGCCTGGGCCGCCTGCCGCATGGTCGTATCCGGCGCGAAGTCGAATTGCGCTCGCAGGATGATCGTGTCCGCCAGCTCGCTACCCAGAGCAGTGCGGATGTTCCACAACGCATGCGACCAGACCTGGCCGTCGCGGTGGATACGCCCGTCGAGGTCCGCGTACTTGAGCGTGGTGTCAAGTCGCCGCAGACAATGTGGAGTTCCCGAGGTGTACGAGACCGAATCCCAGTCCGCGATGCAGGCCGGATCAGCAGACGGAGCGAAGACCTGCGCGACGGTCGCCGCCCAGTAGTCTCCGAATCCCTCGCCGATGGCGCCCGCCTCGGCACCGATGCCGAACCCAGGCACTTGGCTGTCATGCATCGAATGCCCGTACTCGTGGAGGATGACGTCGGCGTCCTCAGCGTCGTCGACTCCGCCCTTGCCGAAGCGGAGCACGTCGTGCTTGTCCCAGCTGTAGCTGTTGTCGACTCCCCACGTGTTGATCCGGACGTCTTGCGACTCCATGTTGATCGGATCCAAGGTCGAGCCGAATCCGAGTGACTGGATGTACAGCTGCGACTTGGTGACCCAGTAGTAGGCCATCACCTGTTCGAAACGGTCGTCGTTGCGCGTGTAAAGGAACGACTCGTCGGTTTCGAAGGCCAACGGACCGGTGCTGCTGCGCACGTTGGCCCAGTCACCGACGAGGTAGCCGCTGCCGTCGAGGTTCGTTAGCTCAACCAGAACCAGTTCAGCCGTCAGGGCTGGCGAGTCGGCATCCTTGTTATCCACCAGGTCCTGGGGGTTGGGGCTGGTCACGACCGGATTGGGCGCGAAGACCAAGGCGCTGGCCGTCGATCCATCGCCCGCGGGCTGCTTGGCCAGGGCCATGGGCGGGGCCAGGGTCAACAGCGTGGTCACGCTGAGCAGCACCATGATTCGGCGTGTGCGGCTGGTCATCGGTCTCCTCCGAGGATTGAACCGGGCGCCCACGCTAGCCCCGACCCGTGGGCAGGTCAACCGCAGGACCGAATTGGCGGTGCCGATGTGCACCGTCGTTACAATCGGCAGTCCGATGGAAATCGCCCCCCACGTCCACTCCGTCCAACTGCTGGGCGCGAACGCGTTCCTGATCGCCGAGCCGCGGATGACATTGATCGACGCCGGGCTCGCCGGCTCGCGACCACTCCTCCTGCGCTACCTGCGCCAGATCGACCGCTCGATCGATGAGCTGGATCGGATCATCTGCACCCATGGCCATCCCGACCACGTGGGCGGCGTCCGTGAGCTGCTGGATGAGGACCGGATCGAGGTCTTCGTCCATCCCGCCGACCTGGAGGGCGTGAGCCTCACCCTGCGGGAGGCGCTCGCTGCCCCCCAGGGCGGCACTCGGCTCGGCCATCTCCTCCAGTACGTGACGCCCCATCCGGGAGCGGCGGCGCCCCTGGGCGACGGGGACGTGCTCCCCGTCCTGGGGGGCTTGGAGGTGATCCACACCCCGGGCCACACGCCGGGCAGCGTGTGCCTGTACGCGCGGGGACCGCGGATCCTGTTCACGGGCGATGTGCTCCAGGTCCGCTTCGGAAAGCTGGCCTTCGCCAGCCCGATCTTCAGCCACGACCACGCCCAGGCTCGCGCATCGGTTCAGCGCCTGGCCCACCTGGACGTGGATATCATCGCCTTCAGCCACTACCGGCCGATGCGTGAGGGCGCCTCGGCCGCGCTGGCGGGACTCGCCCGCCAGGCCGCCACCGGCCGATCGGGCTGACCCGGAGTGACGATGGAGACCGTTCTCGAACTCGTCCAGGATTCGGTCAGGCGGTTTGACCGCAAGCCGTTCCTGCTCATCCGACCCGGCTTCCGGACGCGCGTCACGCGCTACCGAGACCTGGGCCGGCTCGTGCCGCGCGTGGCCCGCGTCCTGCGCGACCGAGGCCTTCAGCCGGGCGATCGGGCCATCATCTGGGCCGTGAACCGCCCCGAGTGGGGCATCAGCTTCCTGGGCGCGGTGCATGGGGGAATCGTCCTCGTCCCGCTCGACGTGCGGAGCGCGCCCGACTTCGCCGCCAAGGTGGCCGCCAAGACGCGCGCCAGCCTGGTCCTGGCATCGGCCCAGACCGCGGCCCAGGCGGCCGGCCTGGGGCTGCCCGTGCTCCTCATCGAGCGGGTCCCGGACCTGGCCCGGCAGGCCGAGCCCTTGCCGGCCGCCGACATCGGTCCTGACGACCTGGTCGAGGTGGTCTTCACGTCGGGCACCACCGGCGAGCCGAAGGGAGCCATGCTCACCCACGGCAACATCGCCAGCAATGCGCAGGCCCTGCTCAAGGTCTTCCCGCTCGGGCCCAAGGAGCGGATGCTCTCGGTCCTGCCGCTGTCGCACATGTTCGAGCAGTCGCCCGGTTTCCTGGCACCCATGCACGCCGGGGCCAGCATCGTGTATCCGGTCAGCCGCCAGCCGTCAGTGCTGCTTCGGACGTTCCGCGACTTCAAGGTGAGCATCCTGCTCATCGTCCCGCAGGGCCTGAAGCTGCTGGACAACGCCATCGAGCGCAAGGTGGACCAGGGCGGGAAGCGCGCGACCTTCGAGAAGCTCCACCGCTGGGCGGCGCATGCGCCGCGCTTCGTCAAGCGGCTGCTCTTCCGACCGGTGCTGCGCAGCTTTGGCGGGCGGCTCCACACCATCGGCATCGGTGGGGCGGCCATGGACCCCGACCTGGGTCGTCGATGGGCCGACATGGGCCTCGACGTCCTCCAGGGCTATGGCGCGACTGAGCTGGGGCCGCTGGTCAGCTTCACCCGGAAGGAGCGAAACCGGATTGGAAGCGTGGGCGAGGTCATCCCCGGGGTCGAGATGCGGATCGCCGGTGACGGCGAGGTCCTGGTCCGCGGGCCGAACGTCTTTGCCGGGTACTGGGAGGACCCGGAGAAGACCGCCGAGGCGATCGACGCGCAGGGCTGGTACCACACGGGCGACATCGGTGAGATCAGCCCGGAGGGTTTCCTGACCCTGCGCGGCCGGAAGAAGGACATGCTCGCCATGCCGGACGGGACAAAGGTGTACCCGGAGGACATCGAAGCGGTCCTGGCCAGGGACGAGCGGGTCCAGGACGCCACCGTGGTCGGCTTCCCGATCGGCCCCAACCTGAAGATCCACGCCGTATTCCTGATCGAGGATCGCAATGAGCCGGATCTGGTCGACGCGGTCGTCCGGGATGCCAACGCCAAGCTGGGCGCGCATCAGCAGATCCGCTCGCACTCGTTGTGGGCCGATGACGACTTCCCGCGCACCCACACCCTGAAAGTGAAGAAACGGGAGGTCATTTCCCGATTGGAGGCCGATGCCGCTGCGGCTGGGGGCGTGGCCGACGTGGCGGTCGCCGATTCCGGTGCTGGAGTCGATCAGCCGCCGGCGGGCGCTCCGAAGCTGGCGGAGGGGACGCTCGGGACCCTGATCCCGCTGGTGGCCTCCATCGCCGAGGTTCCACCGGAAGCGGTGCTACCGACCGCCCGGCTGTCATCGGACCTGAACATGGACTCCCTCCAGAGGGTGGAGCTGCTGGGTGTCATCGAGGAGGAGCTCGGGGTCTTCGTGGACGATTCGGCCCTGGATCCCGAGGCGACCGTGGGTCAGATCGCGGCTTTGATTGACGCGTCCCGCGAGACACCCCACGAATCCGGAGTCCTGGCCTGGCCGCTCAATCCGCTGCCGCGGGCCCTGGGGATGGCCGTCCAGGAGCTGATCACGGCGCCCATCCTCAACCTGTTCTATCGGATCGGGATCCGCGGCCAGGACAACCTGGTGGGCCTGGAGGGTCCGGTCATCTTCGCGTCCAACCACATCCTCCACACCGACAACCAGATCGTGATGTCGTCGCTTCCGTTCGCGTGGCGCTGGCGCATCTCGGTGGCCGCGTCCGCTGAGCGAGTGTGGAGCAACCCGGCCATGGCCCTTGCCGGTGGGCTCCTGGCCAACGCCTTCCCAATCGCCCGGGAGGGCGGCGTGCGGCGCAGCCTGGAGCTGCTCGGCGCCCGCCTGGACCGGCGCTTCAGCATCCTGATCTACCCCGAGGGCAAATTGACTGTCGGCGGCCCGATGCAGCCGTTCCTGGCCGGTACCGGGCTGGTCGCCGTCGAGGGAGCCACGGCGGTGGTGCCCATCAAGCTTCGCGTCAACCGGATGAGCCGCCTGGAAGCCGTGTGGAAGGCGGGATCGGCCAAGACCCCGCTCAACGGCACGGGCTGGCGGGGAGACGTAGACGTCGTCTTTGGCGAACCCATCTGGTTCAGCTCGGACACCACCCCGGCCGAAGCCACGGCCCGACTGGAAGAGGCGCTCGCCGCGCTGTAGTCGCGCTGAAGTGGGGAGCGGATGCGCCGATGTGCCGGTCGTTGACACCTATAGGCCAAGATGAGCGCTGAATTGGCAGCCACCCGCGCTGATCGCCAGTTCTTGGGCCAATTGTGCTTGCGACCGGCTCACAACGGCCACGCAGCCGCACCAAATTGGCCGTTAGGTATCACCGGCGAACACACTGCCCGGCCGACTGAGGCAACCCTACCGGGCCAGCAATAGCACCATCAGGACGTGGGCGGCCGCGTCGGACATCTCGTCCAAGGCCGTCTCGTTGATCTGATCGGGTCGATCGCAGGCCAAGTGGTAGCAGCGGTCCATGGGCTGATCGGCTGAACCGCCGAACCGCTCGGCCTGCGCGTCGGTCATCCGCTCCGAGGCGCCGCTGAAAAGCCCGCCGTTGGGGACCAGGGCGTCGTCGAATGGGGCATGGTCCGAGCCGCCGCCCAGGTCCAGGGTCTCGTACGCCAGGCCCACGGTGTCGAAGTAGGCCTCGAAGGCGGCACTGATCTCCTCGGAATCGGCGATGCCCGCCGCGGCGTAGACGAACCGGCCGTAGTTCGACGAGGCGAGCATGTCGAAGTTCAGGTACGCGATGATCGCGTGCAGCTGGTCGTCCGACTGGCGAGCCACCCAGTCGCGTGACCCGTACAGGCCCAGCTCCTCGGCGCTCCAGAAGGCGAATCGCACGGTGCGAGAGGTCGGCTCCAGCTCGGCCAACTGCTGGGCCATCTCGAGGATGGTCATCGTGCCCGAGCCGTTGTCGTTGATCCCGGGGCCGTCGAGCACCGAGTCGAGGTGGCCCCCCACCATGACAACCTCGTCCGCGACACTGCCGGCACCGATGCCGGGACGTTCGGCGATGACGTTCGCCGTGACGCGGTCCTCGATCAGGGTATGGACCGACAGATGGACCGATGTGCCCAGGGCCGCGGCCTGCCGCAGGGCGGCTCCGGCGGGACCGGAGGCGTACACCGCCGGAATGTCGATCCCATCCGGCCTCAGCAGGGTTGGACGCCGCAGGCTGCCCGGTTCATACGCCGGTGAGCTCACGATCAGCGCCGCGGCGT
>JBKJVN010000053.1:0-7037 GCA_046717345.1 Candidatus Limnocylindria bacterium
GCGCCACGCTGGCCCCGGCGTCCAGCAGGGCGCGTGCCGGGGGGAGCCGGTCGCGCAGGGCCACCGCCGGCCCGGGGAGCAGGGTAGCGACCGTCGCGGCCGCCCCCGCGGGGGGGCCCCCCCCCCGCGGGGGCGGGGGGGGGGGGGGGGTTCACCTCCCCCCCCGGGCCCCGGGGGGGGGGGGGGGCGCCGGGGGGGGGGCGGCGACGGTCGCCACCCTGCTCCCCGGGCCGGCGGTGGCCATGCGCGACCGGCTCCCCCCGGCACGCGCCCTACTGGACGCCGGGGCCAGCGTGGCGTTGGCCACCGATGCCAACGCCGGGACGTACGCCAACCCCTCCATGCCGCTGGTAATCGGCCTGGGAGCGACCGTCCTCGGCATGACCATGCAGGAGGCAATCGAGGCGGCCACCGCCGGCGGGGCCGCCGCCATCGGTCTGTCACATGAGATTGGTGTCCTGCGGGAGGGCATGACGGCTGACCTCGTGGCGTGGGATGCAGAGCACGAGGGCGCCTTCGCTCTCCGGTTGGGCGGGGTGGCACCCGCCAGAATCTGGATCGGGGGCGAGGAGCGAGCGCTGAGCTGACGCCGGGAGGAGTCATGGATCGATTCGATTTCGTCGTGATCGGAGCCGGGGCGGCGGGGGAGGGTGCCGCCTACCTGGCACGCGAGCGGGGAGCAAGCGTGGCCATCGTCGACCGCGACCTGTTCGGAGGCTCTTGCGCGCACTGGGCCTGCATCCCGTCCAAGTCCCTCCTCCACTCTGCCGCGGTGCACGCTGGCGGCGGGGACTACCCGTGGTCCAGTGCATCGGCCAGGCGGGACTGGAACATCAACCGCGAAGGAATCCCGTACCCGGACGACACCGGACACGCTCAGCGCCTGGAGGAGGTGGGTGCGGTCGTCGTCCGCGGCAGCGCGCGATTGGAGGGCCCCGGGCGGGTGGTCGTCCGCCACGAGGAGGTGGAGCACGAGTTGGAGGCCGCCAACGTCATCGTGGCTGTGGGATCCAACTCCCGGATCCCGGACCTGCCCGGATTGGACCGGATCCCGTATTGGACCAACCGCGAGGGGACCTCGGCCCGCGACCTCCCCGAGAGCCTGCTCATCCTGGGCGGAGGCCCCACCGGTGTGGAGCTGGCCCAGGTCTACGCCCGCTACGGCGTGCCGGTGACGATGGTGGAGTCGAACCCGCGGATCCTGGCTCGCGATCATCCGCGCAACTCGGCCATCCTCCACCGCGCCCTGGAGCGCGCGGGCGCGACCGTTCGAACTGGCGTGCGGGCGGTGCGCGTGCATCCTGGGGCCGGCACCAACGGCCGTCACCAGGTGGAGCTGGACGATGAGACCCGGGTCGAGGGGTCGGCCGTCCTGCTGGCCATCGGGCGCTCGTTCCCGCTCGACGGCCTCGGGCTGGAAACGGTCGGAGTGGACCCCTCCGCGGGTCACCTGCGCCCCGACGAACGACTCCAGATCGCGCCAGGGGTGTGGGTTGCCGGCGACCCGGCTGGGCCGGAGCTGCACACCCACGTGGCTCACTACGAGGGCGAGATGGTCGTCCGGATGGCGCTGGGCGACGACGTCCGGCCCGACCTGCGGGCCATCCCGCGGGCCACGTACACGGATCCCGAAACCGCATCGGTCGGCGTCCAGGTGGAGGAGGCGCACACGGCGGGCATCGATGCGGTGGAGTTCGAGGAGGACCTGGCCACCAGCGCCAAGGGATACACCGCCGAGGCCGAGGGCCACGTCATCGTCGTCGTCGACCGGACGCGCAGGACCGTGGTGGGCGTCTTCCTCGCCGGTCCCGGCGCCTCGGAAGCCATCCACCAGGCGGTGCTCGCCGTGAAACTCGGGACTCCGCTCACAGTCCTGGCTGACACGATCAACGCTTTCCCAACACTGTCCCGGGTCATGTGGTGGGCCTTCACCCGAGCGGCGCGCGAGCTGGGCGCGGGATGAATCGGGAGATCGACGACTAGCCATGCGCGTCATGGAGCTGCGCCAGCCGGCGCCGGTCGCCAGCGGTCCGCTGGTCGCGGCCGAGCGCGCCACGCCGGAGCCCGGTCCGGGTGAGCTGCGTCTGCGCGTATCCGCCACGGCCGTGTGCCGCACCGACCTCCAGCTGGTCGAGGGCGACCTGGAAGCCCGTCGCCTCCCCATCGTGCCCGGGCACCAGGTGGTGGGGCAGGTGACGGCCATAGGGGGAGGGGCCTCAGGCTGGGAGCTCGGCGACCGCGCGGGCGTCACCTGGCTGGCCGGATCAGACGGCACCTGCCGATACTGTCGGTCCGGGCGCGAGAACCTCTGTCTAGGGGGCACCTGCACCGGGTGGGACCGGGATGGGGGCTACGCGGAGGAGATGACGGTCCGGGCCGACGTCGCGGTCCGCCTTCCGGACGCCTTTGCCGATGCCGATGCCGCCCCGCTGCTGTGTGGTGGCGTGGTCGGTCATCGGGCGTTGCGGCTGGCGGGCGTGCCGGCTCTGGCGGAGGACGCCTCGGGCGCGGCCGAGGATCGGTCAGAGCCGTTTCGGCTGGGCCTGTACGGCTTTGGGGCTTCCGCCTCCCTGGCCATCCAGGAGGCCATCCACCTGGGCTGCGTGGTCCACGTCGCCAGCCGATCGGCGGAAGAGCGGGAGCGCGCCGTGGAGCTGGGCGCGGCCTCCGTCGGGGGCTACGCCGAGCCGCCGGCCCAGCCGCTGGACGCCGCCATCACGTTCGCCCCGGTGGGCTCGGTGGTGGTGTTCGCGCTCCACGATCTGGCCCCCGGGGGGACAGTGGTCATCAACGCCATCCACCTCGACCAGATCCCGGCATTCCCGTATCGGCTTCTGTGGGAGGAGCGCGGCCTGCGCAGCGTGGCCAACGTCACCCGCCGCGACGCGGTCGAGTTCCTGGAGCTGGCCGCCGCCATCCCGATCCGCACGTCCATCCGGCGCTATGGCCTGACGGATGCCAACGCCGCGCTGGCAGACCTGGCCGCGGGTCGGATCGGCGCCGCGGCCGCCGTCCTCATTCCGGAGCGCTGACTCAGTCGGCCGTGGGGAGCCGCGCGAAGAGATCGACGCCATTCCCGTCCGGGTCGCGGACGGTCGCGTAACGCTGGCGCCAGAACGCGTCCCAGGGCTCGAGGTGCCCCTCGTAGCCTGCGCTCACCAGATCGGCATAGATCCGGTCCACCTCGGCCGGATCGGCGCACAGAAACGCCAGACCGATCCGGTGTCCGCCGCCAGTCGGCGGCGTCCAGGTCGGATCGAACGATTTGATGGTCTCGACCGTGTCCCATGCCATCCGCAGCCCTCCGGGCAGTGCCGCCTCGACGTGATCCTCCGCGTCCACATCGTCCGCGATCTCCAACCCGAGCTTGCGGTAGAACGCCAGCGATCGGGCCATGTCGTCGACCACCAGGCCGATCAAGTCGAAGCGCGCAGTCATGTGGTCTCCTCCCGATCCTCCGTGGACTCGGTCTGCGCGCCTTCCCCGATTGGTTCCTCGTGGACTCGGCTCGCCTCCACCATCGTCGGCCGGCCGTCGCGATCCTTCCACCGGGTAACGAGATGGATCGTGTCACCCTCCCCCACGAGGCGTATCACAGCCCGATAGCCGGTAGCTGTCGTCTCCACCGACTCGATGCTGGCCTCGGTCAGAGGGAGCGGCAGCATGGCCACGACCGGGCCCAGGTTCGACCGCAGTTGGCTACTCAGCTCCTCGGCGGCCTGACCGATGTCGCCGGCAAGAAGCGCGTCGAAAAAGGCCTGGGCGTGATCCCGTATGGCCTGCTCATCCATCGGCTCGGGTCATTATGCCCAACGCCTTGCGAGCCGAACGTCATTGACGCGGGTTGGCGTCGATGTCGTGGAGTTGGCTGGGGCGGAAGGATTCGAACCTTCGATCTCCTGATCCAGAATCAGGCGCCTTACCGCTTGGCCACACCCCAGCGAGGCTCGCCGATTCTAACAAAGGCCCAATTGGTCACCGATCGTCCGGGTGGCCATAGGCCGACCGGCCGACTACGCAGCGGCCACCGATATCGGTACGGTCAGACCATCAATCAAGTGCTTGCCTAGGGGTGTCCTGCAGACCATGTCAAGCAGCGTTAAGCCCGGAACCTGGCGCGAATACGGCCTCGGCGGACCGCCGGAGCCGTGGGAGCACGGCGACCAGCTGGATCTGGATCGGCTGGCGACCTCGTACTACGTCGACGTGCTCGAGTCGCGGCGACGGATCATCGAGTCGGCCGAGGCGGGCGATGCGGACGACCAGGTGGAGGCAGAGGAGCTGTTCACCCTGGCCACCGGCCACAAGCAGGAGATCGACTTCTCGCTACGCCACGAGGTCACGCCCGCGGAGCGAGGCCGGGTCGAGGATCGCCTGCAGGCCCTCATGCGCATCAGCCGCCGCCTGCGAGAGCTCGCCGATCGGGTGGCCGGTCGACCCGGTCCCCTGAGCACCGGGGCGGCCCACGGGGCGCACCCAGCCCTAGACTGCGGGGGTGGCCCCACCCCCCCTTCCGACTCCCCTCGACGTCCTCCGCGCCCGGCAGCGGATTGGTGATGCCGCCAGCCGAACCCCGCTGATCGGGTCGCTGGCGCTGGCCCAGGCCTGCGGCGCGGACGAGGTCCGGCTGAAGCTCGAGCACCTCCAGCCCACCGGCTCGTTCAAGGTCCGCGGCGCCGAATCCCGGGTCGCATCCATCGCGGCCGCCGGCCGAGGCGCGCGGCTCGTCACCGCCAGCAGCGGCAACCACGGGATCGCGGTCGCGCGGGCGGCCGCGCGGCACGGCCTGGCGGTCACGATCCTGGTTGGCGGATCCGTGTCGCCAGCCAAGCTGTCGCACCTGCGCGAGCTCGAGACGGACCGATGCACGGTCGAGATCTTCGGTCGCGACACGGATGACACCGAACCGGAGGCCCGCCGCCGCCATGAGCTGGGGGCAGCCGTGTATGTATCGCCGTACAACGATCCGGAAGTGGTGGCTGGACAGGGAACGGTGGGGCTCGAGATCCTCGAGGACTGGCCCGATGTCGACACCGTTGTGGTCCCCGTCGGCGGCGGCGGGCTGATCAGTGGCATCGGGCTGTGGGTCAAGTCGATCAGCCCCACTGTCCGCCTGGTCGGGGTACAGCCGGAGGCGTCGTTCCCGATGCATGCGTTTCTCGTCACCGGCAGTGCGCGCCGGATACCCATCGGGCCGACTCTGGCCGATGGCGTGGCCGGCAACATCGAGCGTGGCTCGATCACACTGCGCCTGGCGCGGCGGCTGGTGGACGAGGTGGTGCTGGTCGACGAGGACGCCATCGCGGCCGCCATGCGCTGGGGGTGGAACGGGCCCCGTCATCGGCTGGAGGGAAGCGGCGCCCTGGGCATCGCGGCGCTCCTGACCGGCCGGCTGGGGAAGCTGGCCGGCCATCGCGTGGCCGTTGTGACGACTGGCGGAAACGTGGACGAGGCCACCTTCGAGGCGGCCCTGACCGGTAGCATGGATAGGTGAGCGTCGATCGTCAGGCGCCGCCCGGCGCGGTGCTGGGCGCGATCCTGATCTTCATCGGTCTGGCCTTTCTCGCCGTCCGGTACCTCGACGTATTCGCCGGCGCCGACGTATGGCCGCTCTTCATCATCGGCCCCGGCCTCGCGCTACTCGTGCTCGGGCTGTTTCTGCCCAATCTGGGGATGCTCGTCGGGGGTTCGGTGGTCACCACAGTGGGCCTGGTCCTGGCCTGGCAGAACGTGACCGGCCGCTGGGAGAGCTGGGCCTACGCCTAGGCCCTGGTGGGTCCCACCGCCTCCGGCGTCGGGTCGTTCCTGGGCGGACTGCGGACCGGGAATCCGCAGCTTCGCGACGCCGGGATGTGGCAGATCGCGGTCGGCCTGGCCCTGTTTGGCGGGTTCTACCTGTTCTTCGAGCAAGTGATCGGCCTGAGTGGCGACCCGCTTCCCCTCCCCGAGTGGGTCATGCCGGCGGCGCTGATCGGGATTGGGGTGCTCATCCTGCTGCGCGGGATCTCCGGACCGCGGGACGCCCACAAGCCGCCGGACGCCGACCAGCCGATATGACCTCGGGGGGACTGGAGGTCCACCCCCTGACCGCCGACCGCTGGGACGACCTGGTGGCCCTGTTCGGAGCCAGCGGGGCGTTCGCGAACTGCTGGTGCATGTGGTGGCGGCAGACGGGCGGCGAGTTCGCACGCGGCATCCGCCAGCGCGGCGCCGGGAACCGAGCCCTTCTGAGCAGCTTGACGACGCAGGGGCGCCAGCCGGGGCTCATTGCGTACCGCGACGG
Organism: Candidatus Limnocylindria bacterium; assembly: GCA_046717345.1. Lineage (GTDB taxonomy): Bacteria > Chloroflexota > Limnocylindria > QHBO01 > QHBO01 > DASTEQ01. Next base: position 6,284 of record JBKJVN010000053.1, read on the forward strand.
CCGGCCGGTGGGCTGGATCAGTGTCGCGCCGCGACCGGACTACGGGAGGCTCATCCGCTCACCGAGCATCGGTCCAGGGCGGCGCAGCCCGGAGGCGGCTGACAGCGGCGTGTGGTCGGTGGTGTGCTTCTGGATGCCGCGCGCTCAGCGCGGGAAGGGCAACGCAATGGCCCTGCTCCGAGCGGCGGTCGAGCACGCCCGTTCTGGCGGAGCCCGGGTGCTCGAGGCCTACCCGATCGACACCGGCGAGGAGCGCCACCCGCAGTCGACCGTCTTCACCGGCACGCTGGCCATGTTCCGACGGGTGGGGTTCACCGAGGTCGAGCGCCGGACCGAAGGCCGGCCCATCGTCCGCCTCAGCCTGGATTAGCCGCCGGCGGGGTCACCGCATCGGTCAATTCCCGCCTGAGGCATCCCACCGCTAGTCACACGAGACTGGTAACCAACACGAGGTGCCGTTCTGGCCGAAGCCGAGTCACATGTGCATGAGAAGGCGGGATATCACCCGAATCTGGGACTCCATGCGTGGTGCGAGCCACCTGTGACTGAACACCCGTGGCTGATCGGGTCTACGGCAGGTCGTGCCAGGCGACCTCGTAGTGCTCGACAAAAGGGGTCATCTCAAGAAGGTACTCGGGGTCCTCCGGGTAGTAGCGAGCTCGTTCCGGATCGTCCCCGGCGAAGCGGCGGATGGCGTCCATGGAGTCCCACAGGGTCAGGGTCGTGAACTCCGCCACCCCGTCCGACTCGCGGC
>JBKJVN010000054.1:0-11330 GCA_046717345.1 Candidatus Limnocylindria bacterium
TGGGCGGCATGCGCCGCCCATCCTAGCGGGCGCTCAGTGGTGGTCGCCGCCTCGAAGCTGATCGGTGGCGTGACGCAGAACCGGCAGCACCGCGTCGAGCGATTCCACGGCTCCGGCGCGCGAGCCCGGCAGGTTGACGATCAGGGTGGTGCCGCGGGCTGCCACCACGCCCCTTGAAAGGGCGGCCTGCGGGGTGGAGGCCAGCCCGGTGCTCCGCATGAGCTCGGCCAGGCCGGGCACCAGGCGGTCCGACGCGCGAATTGTGGCCTCCGGGGTCCGGTCGGTGGGCGTGAGGCCGGTCCCGCCGGTGGTGAGGATGAGCCGGTACCCCGCCTTCGCCAACTGCGCCAGGAGCCGGGTCACGGCCGACTCGTCGTCGGCAATGACGGTCGGCTCGGGTGCCACCGTCCAGCCCTCGGCCGCCAACCGCTCCATGAGCTGGGGGCCGACGGTGTCGGGGCGCGTTCCGGTTGCTGCGCGGGTGCTGACGACCACGACCACCGCCTCATGCGGGGAAACTACCACCGGGGACGGTTTCGGCTCTGGCGCGGTGGCGTCGGCAGCGCGGTAGTCCCCGCTTCGGCCGCCCTCTTTCTCGAGCAGGCGGACGTGCTCGATGACGATGTCGCGCTGGAGGGCCTTGGCCATGTCGTACACGGTCAGCGCCGCCACTGCCGCCGCGGTCAACGCTTCCATCTCCACCCCTGTGCGTGCCGTGGCCCGGACCTCGGCCCGGATGCTGAGCGTGCCTGCATCTCGGTCGGCGGTCGGCTCGACCTCCACCACATCGAGCGGGATCGGATGCGCCAGTGGGATGAGCTCGGCCGTCCGCTTCGCGGCCCCAATTCCCGCCAGTCGCGCTACGACCAGCACGTTTCCCTTCGGCCCGGCGGCGTCCAACAGTGTGGCCAGCACCTCGGGGCGCATGCGCACCGATGCCTCCGCGACCGCCCGGCGGGCGGTGACAGCCTTGTCGCCCACGTCGACCATGCGCGGCGCGCCGTCCAGGTCCAGGTGGGATGGCTTCATCGGTCCTCCGCCGTATCCGGTTCGCCCAGGAGGATCGTCTCGTACGGGAGGCCAGCCCGTCCAGCGGGTTCGCCCTGGGGGACCACCAGCAGGCCGTTGGCGGCAGCCAGGGCGCGCAGCTGCGACGACAGCTGACCCCCGGCTGGGCGGGCGGCCCAGCCGCCATCGGTCCGGCCCACGCGGACCCGCAGGTAGGCCGTGCGCTCCGGATCCTTGGGCAGATCCTTGTCCAGCACCGCCTGCACATGGAGACGACCGTCCCCGGCCAGGCCGAGGACCGTCCGGATGAGCGGTCGGACCAGGAGCTCGGTGACGACCAGCGCGCTGACCGGGTTACCCGGAAGGCCGATGACCGTGCGGCCATTCACGACACCCACGGCCAGCGGTTTGCCGGGCTGCATGGCGATGCGCCAGAAGTCCAGCCGGCCCAACTGCTCGATGGCGCCGCGGACGTGGTCGTGGCGACCGACGCTGACCCCCCCAGAGGTGAGCACCACGTCGGCCTCGGAGGCGGCATCAGTCAGAGCCTGGGCCACTGCGTCAGCATCGTCACCGACATGGCCGCGCAGGATCGGTTCGCCCCCGGCCTCGGAGACCGCGGCGGCGAGGGACGGCGCATTGGCGTCGTAGATCTGGCCGGGCTCGAGCGCCTTGCCGGGTATGACGAGCTCCTCACCGCTGGACAGGATGGCGACACGCGGTCGAGTTCGAACCGCTACCTCAGCCACGCCCAACGAGGCGAGGACCCCGATTCCCGCCGAGGTGAGCGGATTCGGCAGATGAACCGCCTCGCCGGCGCGCGTGTCATGGCCGGCGGCCCGGACGTCGGAGCCGGCTGGAAACGTCTCGGTGACCTCGATGACCCCGTCGGTTTCCGAGGCCCGCTCGAGCGGGACAACCGTGTCCGCACCCGGCGGAAGTGGTGCGCCCGTCGAGATGCGAATTGCGTGCCCGGGCTGGACGGATGGCCATTCCGAGGCTCCGGCCGCGACCTCGCCGGTCACCCGTAGCCGGCCCGGCAGGTCCGCCGCGCGCACCGCGAACCCGTCCATGGCCGCGTTCGCGAACGGCGGGACGTCGATGGGTGCCTGGATCACCGTGACAGCGAGCGCGCGTCCGAGCGCTCCCGCCAAAGGAACCGATTCGACTCGTGGCTCGGGCGCCATGGCCAGCAGCCGCTCGCGGGCCTCCTCTACGCTCAGCACGTTGGTCGGGGGTCGTCCTCGCGGATCCGGCGCCAGCCCGCGTATGACAGGGTGGCGGCCGCGATGAGGATCAGCGCACCGGCGGCCATGGCTGCGTCGAACCAGAACGCGGGCGGGTAGAGCTGGATCAGGGACGAGTCGGCGGGGAAGGTCCAGGAGCCCGGCGGGAAGATCAGCTCGTGGAAGAGCGTGAAGGCGCTATCCCAGGCCAGAACCGCGAAGGCGCCTATCGCCAGGGTCGCCGCCCCGACGCCGCCCGCCCCATACATGAGCAGCCGCCCCAAGCGACGAGCCTCGATCATGAGCAGCCGGCCGCCCCATGCGGCGAACGCGACCGCCACGAGTTCCAAGATGACCAGGATCCGGACCAGGCGGCTGACGTCGTCCATGTGCGAACGTTCCGACGCGTCCAGAACCGCCTGGTCATTCGCGAACGCGACGGCGAACTCGCCGCCTGAAATGATGTCCCACACGATCTCACCGTTGATTCGGTCCAGCTCGGCCTGGGACCGCTGAATCTTGTCCGCCACATCGTGGCGGTCCTGCAGCCAGCCGATGAACAGCGGGTTGATGAGGGCCAGCGGACCGGTCAGTGCGGTCAGCACCCCCACCCAGAAGGCGAACAGGAACGCGACGCGCGGTGGGGCGGGCACAGCGGCTCAGCTGGTCGCGGCCCGGGGAGCCCAGGTCCGAGGCAGGTCAGTCGACGCCCATCGCTCCCAGCGCGTAGTTGAGGACCATCCCGACGATGGCGATCACGATGGCGCCCAGGATGGCGTCCAGGATCCCGGCAATCGTGAAGGTCAGACCAATCTGGGCGGCCAGCCAGCTGGTCAGGTACAGCATCGCCGCGTTCAAGACCAGCAGGAACAGGCCCAGCGTGATGATGGTGATCGGGAAGGTGAGGATCTTGAGGACCGGTTTCACGATCGCGTTCACCAGGCCGAAGATCAGGGCCAGGATCAGCCACTGGATCGGATCGCCCGAGAAGTCCAGTCCGTCGAGCAGCTGCACGGCCGCCCAGAGGGCCGCGGCATTGACGAGAACCGCAATCAGGAATCCCATGCCCTACCTCCGATGCCAGCCGTGGCCGTGGATCAGCTCCACTGTGCTCAGGGTACCAGTTTGAAGGTGCAAATCGTCTACCCGACGAGGAGGGACGGGGTAGAGGTTTCGCTTGGTTGAATTGGGTCTATGTCGTCGCGATTCCGGTGCAACCGTGCAACAACCACAGCCCCCAACTTCAGACCGGACCTCACCACACCCTACCGAGGACGTTCCAGAGGTACTGGGCAGGGCCAGTACTTCCGATCTACGGTGGCCGGCATCAACCCCCGGAGGGTCTACGTGGAAGCCACCGCGCCGAACTCCAGGGAGCAGGGGTTCCAGGGAAAGGCCGGCAATGACCGCTCGTACCACCAAGGGCAGGATCTTCTCCCTCGGCATAGGCATCGTCGCCGCCGCGGGGCTCATCGCCTTCACTCTCGGATACCTACTGCATCCGATGTAGGTGGAGCGCATCGGCATTTTCGTGCTCAGATTGATGGTCGGGGCGACTGGATTCGAACCAGCGACCTCCTGAACCCCATTCAGGTGCGCTACCAGGCTGCGCTACGCCCCGACGTGATGGAGACGGCATGGTCCCAGAAGATGGGCATGGGCCGCAAGGCGCCGCCGTGCGCTATGCCTCTCGCCCGGTCAGCTCGTCCTTCTGGGCGCGGGCCATCAGCATCGCCATAGCCTCGAGCGGAGGGCGGCCGCGGTGGATGACCGCGTCCACCTGTTCGGCGATTGGCATCTCGACGCTGTACCGGGCCGCCAGGGCGAGGACACCGGTGACCGTGGTCTCGCCCTCGGCCACGCCGCCCAGCTGGTCGGCGACATCGGCCCACGCCATGTTCGACGCCAGCAGCTCCCCCGCCCGCCGGTTGCGCGACAGCCGGCTCATGCAGGTGGCGATCAGGTCGCCCACCCCGGCCAGCCCGGCGAAGGTGCGCGGGTCGGCGCCGGCGGCGACGCCCAGCCGCGTGATCTCGGCCAGACCGCGGGTGACGATGGCCGCCTTGCCGCTGTCACCCATCCGCAGGCCATCGGCCATCCCGGCCGCCAGGGCAATGACGTTTTTCAGCGCCCCGCCCAGCTCCACGCCCACCACGTCGGGGTTGGTGTAGACGCGGAACTGGTCCGACCCGAGCAGGGCGGCAACCTCGGCCGCCAGCGCGGGATCAGAAGATGCGACAACTGTCCCGGCGGGCAGGCCAGACGCGACCTCCGCGGCCAGGTTCGGGCCCGACAGCACCGCCACGGCCCGCCCGGGCGCCTCCTCCCCGAGGACCTCGCTCATCCGGGCCTGAGTCCCGGCCTCGATCCCCTTCACAACCGACAGGAACGGTGTCCCGGGCGCGAGCTCGTCGGCAACGCGGCGCAGGGTCTCCCGCGCGTGCGCTGACGGGACGGCGAGCACGAACAGCCGATGCGGACTGGTCAGCTCCGCGGCGTCGCCGGTCACGAGAAGGCCCGGCGGAAACCGGCGCTCCGGGAGATATCGGCGGTTCTCCCCGTCGCGCGTCATCTCCTCAGCGGCCTCCGGCCGGTGAGCCCACAACGTGACCGGGTGGTCGGCCGCGGCCAGCATGCGGGCCAGGGTCGTCCCCCACGCCCCGGCCCCGATGACCGCGATCCGCTCCGCCATGCGCGGCGAGGATAGCGCCGGCCTAGCGAGCGGCGGCTCGGGTTCTGCGGGCGCGAGGTCGCTCCCCGGCGGCACGGGCGCGGAAGCGCAGCCGGATCGGGGTCCCGGCAAAGCCGAACGCGTCACGCAGCCGGTTCTCGAGGTAGCGCCGGTAGGAGAAGTGGAACAACTCGGGGTCGTTGACGAAGATCACGAAGGTGGGGGGCGCCACCGCCACCTGGGTCGCGTACAGGATCTTCGCCTGACGGCCGCGGGCCACGGGGGGCGTGTGCGCTGCCACCGCCTCACCCACCACTCGGTTGACGTCGGCGGTTGGCACCCGCCGGTAGCGCTCCTCCGCCACGCGCCGGGCTTGGCGCAGGATGCGGTCCACCCGCTGGCCGGTCAGTCCCGAGGCGAACACGATATCGGCCCATTGGAGGTACGGCGCATCCCGGCGCAGAGTGTGCAGCCAGTCATCGGCGGTCTTGTCGTCCTTCTCGATGGCGTCCCACTTGTTGATGACCAGCACCAGGCCCTTGCCGGCCTCCAGCACGTGGCCCACCACGTGGGCATCCTGGGCGGTGAATCCCTCCACCGCATCGGTCAGGACCACGGCCACGTCGGCTCGGTCGATGGCCTTCAGGCTGCGAAGGACGCTGTAGTGCTCGGTGCCGCGCTGAACCGAGCCCCGGCGGCGGATGCCGGCCGTGTCGATCAGCACCATCGGCTCGCCGTCCACCGTCACCTCGGCGTCCACCGCGTCACGGGTGGTGCCGGGCGTTTCGCTGACGATCATCCGTTCCTGGCCCAGCACCCGGTTGACGAGCGTCGACTTGCCGGTGTTGGGCCGGCCCACGATGGCCACCCGAGGTGGACCGATATCGGCCGCGGCCAGCACCTCCAGCTCGGCGTCGGTCGGGAGGTTCTCCTCATCACTGACCGATGCCGCCGCGTCGGCCTCGGGCGCCTCCGGCGCGGGCGGCAGATGCTCGACGATGAGATCGGCCAGATCGCCCGTGTTCCGCCCATGTGCCGCGCTGATGGTGATGGCCGGGTCGAAGCCCAGGGCGTAAAACTCGGCGCCCTCGGCCTCACGGCGCACGTTGTCGGCCTTGTTGATGACCAGGATGGTGGGCCGATGCGCCTTGCGGAGCCGATCCGCCACCTCGTAATCCAGTGGCGCCAGGCCGGCCGCGGCATCAACCACGAACAGGACCAGGTCCGCTTCATCGATGGCCACGCGCGCCTGATCCTGAACGCGCTCCTCGATGCTGGTCCCCGGCTCCAGCTCCAATCCTCCGGTGTCGACCATCATGAAGCGGCGGCCATTCCAGTCCGTTTCGCCGTACACCCGGTCGCGGGTCGTGCCCGCGGTGTCCTCCACGATGGCCGCCCGCTCGCCCACCATCCGGTTGAAGAGCGTGCTCTTCCCGACGTTCGGGCGCCCGACGATGGCCACGATCGGCAGCGATGACATGCCCCTGAGTGTATCGGCCCGTCACCGGTCGGCTAGGATCACCCACCGTGCGGATCGGTATCGTCGCCACCCGGCTGGCCGGTGTCGACGGCGTGACGTTCGAGACCGCGAAGTGGGAGGCGGTCCTCGAGCGCATGGGTCACGAGGTCCGGCTGTGCGCGGGAGAGGTGGATGCGCTCCGCTACAGCGCTCGGCTGGTTCCGGCCATGCATTTCCGGCACCCGCCCGCAGCGCGCGTGACCTCGGCTGCCTTTGATCCGGACAGCGACCCGCAGGCGGTCCGCACCGAGATCCAGCGCCTGGCCGGCCAGCTGCTGCCGGTCCTCGCCGCGTGGGTCGAAACCGAGCGGCTCGATCTGCTCGTGATCGAAAACGGGTGGGCCATCCCGATGCAGCTGCCGCTGGGGGTCGCTCTGCACACCCTGGTCGAGCAGACCGGTCTGCCCGCCATCGGGCACCACCACGACTACTGGTGGGAACGCGAGCGGTTCAACCGATGCGTCGTGCCTGACCTCTTGGAGGCATCCTTCCCGCCCGACCTGCCCATGGTTCGGCACGTGAGCATCAGCTCACTGGCCGCGGCCGGCCTCCAGGCGCGGCGCGGCCTGTCGTCGACCGTCGTCCCCAACGTGTTCGACTTCAGCACGCCGCGCCCGGCGCCGCGTCCGGACATCCGCCGCCAGCTCCGCACGGAGCTGGGCATGAGCGAGAAGGGGTACCTGATCGTGCAACCCACCCGGGTCGTACCGCGCAAGGGAATCGAGCTGGCCATCGACCTGGTGGGTCGGTTGGGCGATCCGCACGCCGTCCTGCTCATCACCAGCCCCGCGGGTGACGAGGGCCTCGATTACCTTATCTCGCTCGAGCGGCGAGCGGAGCGGGCCAAGGTCAACCTGCGCTACGCGGCCGACCGCTTTGCGCCTGATCACGAGGGCCGGCCGCTGGGTCCCGCGCACTCCCTTACCGACGCGTACCTGGCGGCGGACCTCATCAGCTACCCCAGCCTGTACGAGGGCTTCGGCAACGCGTTGCTGGAGGCGGTCTTCTACGGGAAGCCGGTCCTGGTCAACCGCTACCCGGTCTACGACGCGGACATCCGGCCGCTCGGGTTCCGGTTCGTGGAGATCAACGGCGCCGTCACCGACGACACCGTCCGGGCGGTCCGCTCCATCCTCGCCGAGCCCGCCGGGCAGGTGGCCGACGCCGAGCACAACTTCGCGATCGGCCGCAAGCACCTCGGCTACGACCGGCTCGAGCGCGCTTTGGGTGAGCTGATCGGGGCGCTGACCTAGGCCGGTCGCGCTACTCCACGATCACAAGCATCTGCATCGGCGGGTGCGGCACGCACCCCACCTCGTACGTGCCCGCCTCGTCGAACGTGTAACTGCCACTCGCTCCCGGCGTCAGTTCGAGATCGAAGCGGGCGTCCGGCTTGCTGAACCCGTTGAGATACTCGGTCGCAGTGTGGTCGATGGCGTCCCGGTTGGTCCACGTCACGGTGGTGCCGACCGAGACGGTCAGTGCCGGCACGCCGTCGATTGCGGCGCCGCCTGGCGGGACGAAGGTGCTCTCCTCAAGGTCCACGGTGACGGGTGGCGGAGTGCTGGGCAGGAGGCTGGTCGATGGAATGGCGGCGCAGCCGCTCACGAGGAGGACGAACGCGCCCGCGAGCGCTCGGATCCGCGCCATACACGGACGGTTGACCATCTCACCTCCAAGCGAATCATCGGTGCGCTCCGTCCGGCGGTCAATGGCTTCGCCACATCTCATGCTGGGCAGGCCCCAAGGCGCAAATTCGGTCGCTGAGCGACGGTCAAGAGGAGGGCTTAGCTCCCGCGGTCGTCTCGGTGACCAGGGATGCGGCCTCGCTGATCTCGAGTGGCGCCTTCAGCTCCCGGAACGTCACGAGCGCGGCCCGGGCAGCGGCCGCCGACTCCTTGGACCGCCCGGCCACGCGGAGTGCCTGACCCAGCTGCATCTCGGTCCTGGCGCGCTCCCACGGCGCCTCGAGGCTGGTGAACGTGGCACGGGCTCGCTCCATCAGCTCGATGGCGCGCTCAGGCTCGCCCGTCACCAGCGCCGCTTGTCCCTCCAGGCGGTCGGCGACTGCGGGAAGGAGGAGCAAGCCGGTGCGTGATGCCAGGTCGCGGGCATCGGCCACCACTTCGGGCGCTTCGTCCCAGGTGCCCTCGGCGGCAATGAGGTCGGCCCACCCCTCCAGGTCGAGGTCGCGATTCTGGATCCCGCGAACCGGGTCCTCCACGGCCAGGCGGCGACGCGCATCGCCGAATGCGCCGCGACGGACCAGGGTCATGACGGTCCACAGGCGAGCCCCGGAAACCCCGACCTTTCCCTGGACGGCCTGCGACTGGTCGATTCGTTCGAAGATGCGGTCGGCAGCGCCCTGCTCGCCGCCCACCTCGCGGATGTACGCGGCGATGCCGTACATGCGGAAGGCATGGTACCGAAGCGGTTTTTCGGGGTCGATCAGCGCCTCGGCCGCGGCGAACGTCGACCAGAACGCATCCCACTCGCCGAGGCGGTACTGGGCCACACACAGGAACGCCGCCGGCCCCGCGTTGCTGACCCCAAGGCTGGTAGCCAGGTCCAGTCCGCGCGTGGCGAGGTCCGACGTGCGCCGGAACTGGCCGATGTGGGCCGAGGCCCAGGCACCGGTGGAGTAGATGTCGATGACCTCGGTCTGGTCCTCGAGGCGAGGCACCAGTTCGAGGCGTTCCGCCTGTTCCCTCGCCGCTAGTCCGTAGCCCCCGAGTAGCGTGCTGGTCGCCCCCAGGGAGTCCAGGGCCGCGGACAGGAGATCTGCCCGGCCCATGCGGCGCGCCATCTGCAACCCGGCCTCCGCGGCCGCTCGATCCTCAGCAATGCGCTGGGGATCCGTCTCCGCTTCGCCGAACCCCCAGCACCACGCGCCGCGGGCGAGCAGTAGACGCAGGCGCTCCTCGCTGTCGCCGTCCGGCACCATCTCGAAACCCAGCGCCAAATAGGGTGCGGCTTCGTCGCGCGTGGGGAGGTGGCGCATGAGACCCGGCCAGCGGGTGGGGATCGCGAGCAGGGTGCCGGCCGTCCGCGCAACCGCGCGCCGTTCAGACTCGGTTCGCGGAGTCGCGCCCATCCGCAGGTCGACCGCCTCCCGCGCGTAGCGCCAGGCGGCGTCGCCGTCATCCGCCCACAGGTCGAGCTTGACCAGGATCTCGAGCCCGATGGCGCGCTCGATCGGGCCCTGGGCCAGCTGAATGCCAACCTCGACGCGCTCGCGAGCGCGCTCGGTGGCCAGGTGCAGCGCGGCCTCGCGGCCCGCCTCGAAGAGGAGCCCAACCGCGCGCGCTCGGATCTGCTCTTTCTCGGAGGGTTCAGCCTTGGCCCAGCCGATGGCGCGTTGCGCCTCGGTGTAGTGGTGCGCCAGCAGCTCAACGACCTCGATGCGGCGCTCGCCGATCGCCTCCTCGATCCACTCGGCCACCCGAAGGTGAGCCGCCGCGCGCTCCCGCCGGGGAATGCTCTCGTAGGCCACGTCTCGCACGAGGGCGTGCTTGAAGATGTACTCGGGCTGGCCGGCCATGGTCGACGCCAGACGCGACAGGATCAGATCCTTTGCCTCGAGCTCCCGGAGGTGCTGATCGAGGGCGCCGGCCGATCCGTTCAGGAAGCGGGCGACGGGGGCCGGCCAGAAGATGCGTCCGACTACCGCGGCGGCCTGCAGCGTCCGCTTCTGGTCGCTTCCCAGCAGGTCGATCCGCGCCGCCAGCACGGCCTGGACGGTGTCCGGGATGTCGACGTGCGAGAGATCGAGAGCGGCCTTCCAGCCGTCCTCGCTCCGTACGATTCGCCCCTCGTCGATGAGCTGACGAAGGATCTCCTCCACGAAGAAGGGGTTGCCATCGGCCCGTTCCACGATGCGCTCCCGCAGTGGCACGGGGAGCTCCGCGACCTGGAGGAGGTGGTCGACAAGCGCCGCGGTGGCCGCTGGCGGCAGCGGGTCCAGAAATACGCTGGAGAAGCTCCGCCGGCCGCCGCCCCAGCCCGGCCGTCTATCGGTCAGCTCGGGCCGTGATGGACAGAGGAAGAACACGCTTCCCTCGACTCTTTCGCTGACGTCCTCGACCAGGTCGAGTAGGGCTCCGTCGGCCCAGTGGATGTCGTCGATGGAGACCACCAGCGGCCCGTCGGCGGCCAGAGCCGAGAAAAACGACCGCCAGGCGCCATGGATCTCCACGCGCAGCTGCTGCGGCTCGAGGCGCTCGAACTCGAACCCGGGTACCGCGATCCCTACCGTGTAGCCCAGAAGGCCCGTTGCGCGCGGCGGATCCTGTGCGACCTGCGCCGAGAGTGCGCGCTCCCCAAAAGCTGTCAGCTTGCCCACGACGTCGTCCGGCGGGTCGCTGTCGAGAATGCCGGCCTGCGACTTGAGGATCTCGGCCAAGGGCCAGAACGTGACGCCCGACCCGTAGGAGAGGCAGCGGCCGCGGACGACCCGGGGCGGCTGAGGGCGCTTCCCCAACGTGGCCAGAAACTCGACTGTCAGCCGGCTCTTCCCGACACCCGGCTCGCCGTACAGGGTCACCAGGTGCGGCCGGCGTTCGGCGGCGACCCGCTCGTAGAGCGACACGAGGAGGTCGAGCTCCGCATCGCGACCGACAAGCGGTGAACGCAGGCCGTGGACCCCTCGTGCGTGCAGGCCGGCGGCCTCGCCCACCAGCTCGCGCACCGCGACCGGGGACGCCTTACCGCGCAGCCGGTGCGCGCCGAGGTCACGGAACGTGAACCCTGGAGCGGCGGCGGCCGTGCGCTCCCCAACCGCGATCTGGCCCGGGTCCGCTTCCTGTTGGATGCGCGCTGCGACATTCACCGCATCGCCGGTCACCATCCCCTCTCCCGGGCGCGGGCTGGTGGTTGCCACTACCTCGCCGGTGTTCACCCCGATGCG
>JBKJVN010000055.1:0-4482 GCA_046717345.1 Candidatus Limnocylindria bacterium
GTGGTCAGCACCGTGGCCCAGGTGGCGGTGGGGGCCGAGGTCGTGTGCTCGCTCCTGTACGCCCAGACCATCCTCGACCAGTCCCAGGTCCGGTTCCCGGTGAACTACTCGCTCCTGATGGCCGCCATCGGCCTGGGCAGCATCGTGGGTGGGCTCGTGATCGGCGCGGTGGCCGGCAGCTTCCGCAAGGGACCGATGGCCATCGCGGGCTTCGTGGGCCTGGGCGCCAGCTTCATCGCGGCTGGACTGGTGACCGATCCCCTGCTGGCGATAGGGCTGTTCTTCCTGGCCGGGGCCGCCAACATGGCGTTCGTGATCCCCAACATCACCCTGTTCCAGGAGCGGACCCCGCAGGCCCTGTTCGCGCGGGTGGTGACCTCCCGCCAGGCGCTGGTGTTCGGAGTCATGGCCGCATCCATGGCCGTGTCGGGGGCGTTGGTTGGGGTGATCGGGGCCGACAAGACCCTCATGCTGGGCGGGGCGGTGGCCGTGGTCGCCGGCCTAAGCGGGCTGCTCATCCCGTCCATGCGCAACGCCGAATGAGCGTGGAATCGGCTAGGCTTCCCGGCCGATGAGCGCGGAACGGCCCTCTGACCTGGCGCCCGGGTATCGCGGCGCGTTGCCGCCCCGCGGGGAGCGCCTGGCCCGGGTGTGGGTGCTGATCGTGATCCTGGGCTTCGCTTCCATGTTCGTGCTCGCGGCACTGAACGTGCCAAGCGTGCTGTTCCCGGAGCCCACGCCGGTGCCGATCCCAAGCGTCAGCCCCGCGCCGAGTGAGAGTTCCGCGCCCACCGGGAGCCCGGGCGCATCGGGATCGGCGTCGCCATCGGTAACCCCATCCGCGTCAGAAGCCCCATCCCCGATCCCCTGACGGCCGGTGGTATGCTCCGGCTCCGACGCTCTCCGAGGTTGATCATGTTCAGCTTCAGCCGGGTCAAAGTCGCCATTCGTTTCTTCTTCGTGGGCCTGGTCATTGGCGTGCTGCTCGCCCCCCGCAGCGGCATCGCCACCCGACGCATGCTCCGCGAGCGCGCCGATCGCCTGATCAATGACCTGCTCGATGCCGCCACCCTGGGCGCCTACGATCCGGCCAACGGCGACGCGCTGAACGAAGATGCGGACGACGCCGAGGCGAACGAGAAGGCGGCGCCCCGCCAGCGCCGCACGGCGGCATCGGCCAAGTCCTGACCGCGACCACGACCTTCGCGCCTTCGCCGGATAGACGAGGGGCGCTGTGACGCGAGCGCCACCTCCACCGGATCCGGAGCACGCTTCGCGCGACGAGGACTACAGCCGCGGGGTCCTCTTGGGCACCAATCGAGGCCTGCGGTTCGGCCGGGCCTTGATGCGCCGCGTGCCAAGCCAACCGCGGTGCCAGTTGTGTGCGTCGCCGTTCCATGGGCCGGCCGGCCAGTTGATGCGACTGATCGGCAAGGCGCCCTGGCCGAAGAACCCCAAGTACTGCTCGGCCTGCTTCAAGCAGCTGGTCGAGCATCGGGCCGGCGCGGAGATCCCGTGCAGCCTCTTGTTCGCCGATGTGCGCGGATCGACCACCATGGCCGAGTCCATGCGTCCGACCGAATTCCGGACCCTGATGGACCGATTCTTCGAGACGGCCTCCAGGGTGCTGGTCGACCATGACGCGATCGTCGACAAGTTCGTCGGGGATGAGGTGATCGGGATCTTCATCCCCGCCCTCACCGGCGAGCTCCACGCCCAACGGGCGATTGCGGCGGGCCGCGCGCTGCTCTCAGCGACCGGGCACGACACCGGGCAGCCGTGGCTCCCCGTCGGCGCCGGGGTCAACACCGGTGTGGCGTTCGTCGGAACCGTTGGCCAGGGGGAGCAAGTGGAGCTCACCGCGATGGGTGACCCCGTGAACGTGGCGGCGCGCCTGGCCTCGGCAGCCGCAACCGGTGAGCTGCTGGTCTCCACCGCCGCGGCGGAATCCGCCCACCTTCCTGACGTTGGGCTCGAACACCGACTGCTGGCCCTGAAGGGGAAGACTGAGCCGACCGAGGTGTTGGTGCTCCGGGCGGCCTAGGCGCCCATTGATCGGGGGAAACGACGCCGGCGACTACACCTGATCTCGGTCCAGGTCCAGGCCCGCCAACGCCGCCGCCACCGTTAGGGCAAACCCGTGTGGGTTCATCAGCCCCATGGCGTGTCCGCTATTCGGCACCGTCATCCACACCATGCCCGTCGCGGTGAGATCGTCCTGCGGGGGCAGCGCCTGGTCACTGTTCTCGGCGCCGAGGTAAAAGCGCGGCACGTCCAGCTCGCGCAGCAATGAGCGGATCGTCGGCTGCGTTCCGCGCATGACCGAGACCGAGACCCGATGCAGGGCGCGCGGATTGATGAGCTGTGTGATTCCGATGTGGGCGGCCGGCGGGGCTTTCGGGTTCTCCGCCGCTGCCGTGCGCATGCCGGCGAGGAACTCGGCGAAGCCCCGCTCCGCGAAATCGTCCTCGGTCTGCTCGGCGATGCCGGGCGCCAGAACTCCGCCGGGGTCGATCCCCGGCTCGGCCAGCACGAGGGCCGCCACGGCAGCCGGACGAGCTGCGGCAACGAGGGTCGCGACGGTGCCGCCCATGCTGTGGCCGATCAGCGCGCATCGGTCCACGTCGAGGGCGTCGAGCAGCTTGACGACGGTCTCGGCGTGATCCTCCAGCGTGTAACTGAATGTATCGGGCTTGTCGCTGTAGCCGTAGCCCAGGAGGTCGACCAGCAGCGAGCGACGTCCTCGGAGCGGTGGCTGGACCGCCGCCGCCATGAGCTCGCCGGTGGACGAGCAGACGAGGCCGTGGATCCACACCAGTGGGGGATCGGCGCCGGGGATCTCGACGTAACGGATGGAAGCCTGTCCGTCCTCGACAGCGATCGCACGCATGGACCACCTCGCGGCTGTTCCAGCTTTGCTGACCGATCCGGCCAGCATGCCGAACCCATGATTACTGCGTCGTCTACGCCGGTCAATGGCGGCGTGCGGGCAGCCGCGGCGCCCGTACGATGCCGCACGTGATATTCCCCGTGCAGACCGAGCGGCTGCTGCTGCGCCCGTTCCACGACGGAGACCTCGACGCCCTGTACGCCATGCAGAGCCGCGAGGACGTGACCCGGTACCTGTACTGGGGGCCGCGGTCGCTGGACGAGGTTCGGGTCCAGCTGGAGCGGCTCAAGGGGATGACGCTATTTGAGGATGGGAGCGACGCGCTCCGGCTGGCGGCCGTCGTCCGCGAGTCGGGCGCGATGATCGGTGACGTGAGCCTGCACAGCGTCAACCGCGAGCACCTCCAGGCGGAGCTGGGCTTCATCGTGCACCCGGACTACCACCGCCAGGGCTACGCCACCGAGGCGACCGCCGAGATGCTGCGGATCGGGTTCGAGGACCTGGGCCTGCATCGGATCTACGGCAGCTGCGACGCTCGGAATACAGCATCGGCGCACGTCATGGAGCGGCTGGGCATGCGGCGTGAGGCGCACTTTCGCGAGACGGAGTTCGTCAAGGGCGAGTGGTGCGACGAGCTGATCTACGCCATCCTCGCCACGGAGTGGGCGGCAGCCCGCTGACGGCGGCTCGCTGACCCGTCCGGGCCTGCGCGCGAGGCGCAGAATCGGTCCATGTCCTGGATTCGCGGCTGGCGTCGGTGGTCGAGCCGGCGGCTCGACCGGCGCGAGTCGTCGGACGACCCCTCAACCGATACCGATCCCACCGCGCGGGCCCGCGAGTGGATGGTCCGCGAGCAAATCGAGAACCGCGGGGTCCGCGACCCGGAGGTGCTGGCCGCCATGCGACGGGTGCCACGCCACCTGTTCGTGGATTCGGCGTGGGCCTACGACGACCGCGCGCTGCCGCTGACCCACGGCCAGACCATCTCGCAACCGTTCGTGGTGGCACTCATGACCCAGGCCGCGCGGCCGCCGCGGGGGTGGCATGGGGCGCGGGTGCTGGAGATCGGGACGGGAAGCGGCTACCAGGCCGCGGTGTTGGCCGAACTGGGGGCCGCGGTGGTGTCGATCGAGCGGGATCCGGAGCTGAGCGCCCAGGCGGCGGGCAACCTGGCCGCGGCTGGGTATGGCGGGGTCCTGACCGAGGTTGGCGACGGGACCCAGGGCTGGTCCGCAGGAGCGCCGTACGACGCGATCCTGGTCACCGCCGCCGGGCCGTCCATCCCGGCTCCCCTGCGCGAGCAGCTCAATCCCGACGGGGGCCGGATGGTGATCCCGATCGGTGACCGCGAGGGGCAGTGGCTGACCCTGGTGGAGCGCCATCGCGACGAGTGGCGCGAGCGGAGCCTGGAGCCGGTGATGTTCGTGCCGCTCATCGGCACCCACGGCTACGGCGAGGGCCGGATCGACTAGGCAGCAACGCGGGCCGCGTCTCATGACCAACGTCCCGCGGTTAGGGGCCATTCGGACCCTGCGACTGAGTCGCGTTCCGCGCTTCACTGGTCACGGCACACACACGAGCGCGCCTCGTCG
>JBKJVN010000056.1:0-3458 GCA_046717345.1 Candidatus Limnocylindria bacterium
CGCTCGATGCGCCCCGCCAGTTCGGCCACGAACTCGTCAAGGGGCACGCCCTGGCGCTCCTCCCCCGTTCGCAGCCGAGGGCTGACGGCCCGCGCTTGCTGGTCCCGATCGCCGACGACCAGCATCACTGGCACCTGCTGCTGCTGGGCGTCGCGGACCTTGGCTTGCATCCGCTCCGCACGGTCGTCGACGTCGGCCCGGATCCTGGCCGCCCCGAGCGCAGTCCGCACCTCCTCGGCGTAGGCCACGTGCCGGTCCGCGATCGGGATCACGACCGCCTGGACCGGCGCCAGCCAGGCTGGGAAGGCGCCGGCAAAATGCTCGGTGATGACGCCGATCCAGCGCTCGAACGAGCCATAGATGGCGTAGTGGAGGACCGCCGGCCGGTCGAAACCACCCTCCGCGGTGCGGTACTCCAGATCAAAGCGCTGGGGAAGCTGGTAGTCGAGCTGGATGGTGGCCATCTGCCACTCGCGGCCCAGGGCGTCGTCCAGGAACACGTCGATCTTCGGCGCGTAGAACGCTCCACCCCCGGCATCGATCTCGTACGGAACGCTGCCCGCCTTGAGCGCCTCGGTCAGCTTGCCCTCGGCTGCATCCCAGAACTCATCGGTCCCCAGCTTCTTTGGCGGTCGGGTGGCCAGCTTGAAGCGAGGCTCGAACCCGAACGGCGCGTACTGGCGCCGGACCAGGGTCAGGGCCAGGTTGACCTCGTCGATGACCTGGTCGTCGCGGCACAGGACGTGGGAGTCGTCCTGGGTCAGCTGGCGGACCCGGAACATCCCCGCCAGGGCCCCGGTTCGTTCGCGACGGAACAGCCACGAGTAGTCGGCCAGGCGCATCGGCAGATCCCGATACGACCGCAGCTGGGTCTTGTAGATGAGCATCGACTCGGGGCAGTTCATCGGCTTCAAACCTGACTGGTGATCCGAGTCGTCGAGCACGAACATGTTGTCCTGGTACAGCTCCCAGTGGCCCGACGTCTCCCACAGCTCCTTGCGGACCACGGCTGGGGTCCGGACTTCGTCGAAGCCGCCTGAGCGGCGGACCTCCCATGACCACTCCTCCAGGGCCCGCCACAGGGCCATGCCCTTGGGATGCCAGAACGGGGCGGCGGGCGACTCGGGGTGGAAGCTGAACAGGTCGAGGTCGCGGCCGAGCTTGCGGTGGTCGCGCTTGCGCGCCTCCTCCAGGCGCCATAGGTGCTGGTCCAGGTCGGCCTGGCTCTCCCACACCGTGCCGTAGATGCGCTGGAGCATGGGCCGGGTTTCGTCGCCGCGCCAGTAGGCCCCGGCCGTTTTGAGGAGTTTGAACGGGCCCAGCTTCCCGGTGGATGCCACGTGCGGCCCGCGGCACAGGTCGGTGAAGGCCGCGTGGCGGTAGAACGAGATGACCTGCCCGTCCTCCGCGGAAAGGTCCCGCACGATCTCGACCTTGTACGGCTGGCCAGCGGCCTCCAGCTCGGCCAGGGCGGTGGGGCGGTCCTGTTCGTATCGCTCGAAGGCGTGGTTGGCCGCCACCTGGGCTCGCATCCGCTCCTCGATCGCCTCCAGGTCGGCGGGCGTCAGCGGGCGCGGCAGGTCGAAGTCGTAGTAGAAGCCGTCCCGGATGGCGGGACCGATCCCCAGGCGAGCCTCGGGGAAGAGCTCCAGCACCGCCGCCGCCATGACATGCGATGCCGAGTGACGCATGGCGTCGAGCGGATCGTGGGCGCCGGCATCCAGCAGCTCCGCGGCGGCGGAGCGGACCTCATCTCCGTCGAGGACCACGCGCGTCTCCTAGATCGGCTTGAAGGCTTCGAATGGCTGGCGGCAGCCGGCGCAATGGTAGATGGCGCGGCACAGGGTGGGGCCGAACGGGTTCTCGAGGGTCGTCTGGCGCGACCCGCAGTACGGGCACGGGACGACGGTAAGCGTCGGCAGCTCCCCCAGCGCCCCCCGGTCACGAAGGTGCGGCGGCGGGGCGAAGCCGCTGGATCGGAGCTGCTCCCTTCCGGTCGGAGAGATCCGATCCGACGTCCACGGCTCAGCGAACGTCAGGCTGACCTCGACCCGCTCCGCGACCCCCAGCTCCCCCAGCCGGATGCCGATCGCCTCCCGCATGATCTCGATCGCCGGACAGCCGATGAACGTTGGCAAGAGCTCCACGCGCAGCGTGGAGCGATCGGGCGCGAGCTCCACGCGGTGGATCACGCCGAGGTCGACGACACTGATTGCCGGGATCTCGGGATCGGGCACCTCGGCCAGGGCGGCCCAGATGGCGGCCTCCGGTTCGCCCACCGCCGCTCGATTCGGGATCACCAGGTGGCTCCCGGTTCAGCGCGTGCCACGGAGGTGAACTCGCCCCACAGCCAGCGGAAGTCATCGGTCCGCCGCGTCCGGCCCTCGCTCAGGGCAGGGGCCTGATCGGCGGGCACCGGCAGGCCCAGGCCGCGCAGCTCGGTCGCCGCTCGCTCATGCCAGGCTGCGCGGAGGGCTGCGAGGCCGTCGGGCAGGATGCCGGCGGCCACCAGGGGCGCCTCACCGTCCAGCGGGGAGAAGATGGCCTCGGCGTCGGGCCACAGCCGCTCCAGGGCGGCCACGATGCGCGCCCTGGTTTCGGCGCCTTCCGCCAGGCGGCGCATCCAGGCCGACCAATGGAGGAGATGGTAGGTCTCCTCGCGCCGCATCTTGGCCGCCAGCCCGGCGACCCCCGGATGGCTCGACCGGCTCAAAGCCTCGAGCCGGACCGCGTCGGCGGTCTCGTACAGGAAGCGACGGGCGACGGTGAACGCCCAGTCGGTGCGCGGGTGGTTCATGAGCGCGGCGTGGCGGTACGCCTCAGGCTCGCGGCCGTACGCGATTCGATCCGCGTCGTCATCGGTCAATTCGGCCAGCAGCTCGTACCAGGCCTTCGCGTGGCCGATCTCGTCTTGGGCGATCGACGAGGTGGCCACATCCTCCTCGAGCATGGGCGCGATCCCGGTCCACTCCGAGTCCCAGAAGCCGAGCACGAACTCGTCGTCGGCCAGGGTGAGGAGCAGCTCGGCCAGCGCGTCCCGAGTGGCGACCTCCAGCTCGGTCACGCCTCGCCCTCCGGTTCACCATCCCCGACCGGCGAACCGGCGCGCACCCGGGCCGCCTCCAGCTTGTGCTTGATCAGGTAGCCGCCGGGGCGCTTGAAGGACCGATCAAATGGCGGCTGGAGCAGGTCCGGGTCGTCCAGCTCGACGATCGCGTCGCGCGGCACGACCCACAGCCGCACGCTTTCCTGGCGGCGGCCGTAGAACTCGCGCGCGTAGTGCATGGCCAGCTCCTCGTCGGGGGCATTGACGCTGCCCCCGTGGATGAACGGGTCGCCCTCCGCCTCCTGACGGAAGACCTCCCACACCCGGTCAGTCACGGCTGCCGCTCAGGCAGCGGCTCCCAGGACCGCGTCGCGCACCCATTGGGTCTCGGCGCGATGGAAGCGGCGGAACT
>JBKJVN010000057.1:0-3237 GCA_046717345.1 Candidatus Limnocylindria bacterium
GTCCTGCGGCAGGTGCTCGCCCGCTACCCGCACATCGCCCGCGTGAGCTGGGTCCAGGAGGAGCCGCGCAACATGGGGGCCCGCAAGTTCGTGCTGCCCAAGATCCGGCCCCTGGTGGCATCCGAGATTCCGCTGGGCGACGTGTCGCGGCCCGAGCGCTCCCGTCCGGCCGAGGGTTATTCGGGCGCGCACCGGGCCGAGCAGGCCCGAATCGTCCGCGACGCGTTCGCGTAGGGTGGCGCCCCCGACTCCCCTCCTGGAGCGCTACCGCGACCGGTTGGCGCGCCCGGGCGAGTCGTTTCCGATCTCGCTCGGGGAAGGCGGTACGCCGCTGGTCCACGCCCGGCGGCTCGGCGCGGCGATTGGTCTGGATCACCTGTACCTGAAGTTCGAGGGCACCAACCCTACTGGGTCGTTCAAGGACCGGGGCATGGTGCTGGCGGTGAACCGCGCGCTGGGGAGTGGCGCCCGGATGGTTCTCTGCGCCTCGACCGGCAACACCAGCGCGTCGGCCGCCGCGTACGCCGCAGCGGCGGGGCTGACCTGTGGCGTCGTCCTGCCGGCGGGCAAGGTGGCACGCGGAAAGCTGGCCCAGGCGCTGGCCGCCGGGGCTCGGCTGGTCATGGTGTCGGGCAACTTCGATGCCGCCCTGGACGCGGTGCGCGCTCTGGGCGAGGCCGGCGATGGGGTAGTGGTCAACTCCACCAACCCCGACCGCCTGGAAGGCCAGCAGACCGTGGCCTGGGAGATCGCCGACGCGCTGGACGGCGCCCCGGACGCCGTGGCGCTGCCCGTGGGCAACGCAGGCAACATCACCGCCGCCTGGCGCGGCTTCGTCCGCGTGGGACAGCGCCCGCGCATGCTCGGCTTCCAGGCGGCCGGCGCGGCGCCCATCGTTAATGGCGCGCCGGTGCCCGAGCCGGAGACGGTGGCCACCGCCATCCGGATCGGCAACCCCGCATCGTGGGAGGGGGCCACGACTGCGCGCGACGAATCCGGCGGGCTGATCGAATCGGTCACCGATCCCCAGATCCTGGCCGCGCAGGGCGACATCGCGCGCCTGGAGGGAATCTTCTGCGAGCCGGCCTCGGCCGCGGGCGTGGCGGGCGTCCGGCAGCTGGCCGAGGCCGGCCGCCTGGATCGGTCCACCTCGGTGGTCTGCATCCTGACCGGACACGGGCTGAAGGACCCCGACACGGCGCCCGGCGAGCTGGGCGATCTCGCCCCGGTCCCGGCGACCGCCGACGCCATTCGCCGCGCCATCGGTGCCTGACCGCTGTTCCTGGGCCGCCGGCTCGGCCCCGAACATGCTCGCCTACCACGACACCGAGTGGGGCGTGCCGCTCCACGAGGATCGCGCCCTGTTCGAGCTCCTGATTCTTGAGGGCGCCCAGGCTGGGCTGAGCTGGACGACCATCCTGAACCGGCGCGAGGGCTACCGGAAAGCCTTCGCCGGCTTCGACCTGGCCACCGTGGCTGCCTTCGGCCCGGATGACGAGGCTCGACTTCTGGCGGACGCCGGGATCATTCGCAACCGGGCCAAGGTCAAATCCGCAATCGGGAATGCGCAGGCCGCCCTCCGGGTGGCGGCCGAGCAGCGCAGCCTGGATCGGTACCTGTGGTCGTTCGTGGACGGCACGCCGCTCAAGAACCGATGGGAACGCCTGGGCGAGCTGCCGGCCGAGACCGATGCCTCGCGGGCCATGTCGCGCGACCTCCGGCGCCGCGGCTTCTCGTTCGTGGGTCCCACCATCTGCTACGCCTTCATGCAGTCCGCTGGGCTCGTCAACGACCACCAGGTCGGCTGCTTCCGATACGCCGAGGTGGCGCGCCTCGCTTGACCGATACACTCGGCCGCGTGGCGACGCCCATTGCATCGGTCGATGTTCCGGCCAGCAGCGCCAACCTGGGGAGCGGGTTCGACTGCTTCGCAGTTGCCCTGAGCCTGAAGCTGCGGGCCGAGCTGCACCCGGGAAACCTGCCCGGGATCGTGCTGACCGCCCACGGCGAGGGAGCGGCTGAGGCTGAAGGTTCCGGTTCCGACAACCTGGTCGTCCGCGCCTTCCGGGAAGGCCTGCGCGCCGCGGGCGGTCCGCCGGGTGGCAATGCCGCGTGGAAGATCGAAGTCTCGAGCATGATCCCCGCCGCTCGCGGCTTGGGGAGCAGCGCGGCGGCCATCCTGGCCGGGATCCTGCTGGGGGCCAGCGCCGGCCGCCTCCCGACCAACGCCGACCAGCTGCTGGCCCTCGCCGCGCGGCTGGAGGGGCATCCCGACAACGTGGCGGCCGCCCTGTACGGCGGCTTCACCCTGGCCGTCACGGACCGGCAGGGCGAGGTCACCCTGCGCCGCTTCCGCGTCCCGGAGGCGTGGATCCCGGTCCTGTTCATCGCACAGGCCGAGAGCCATACCGCGGATATGCGAGCCGCCCTACCGGGACGGGTGCTCCACCCCGACGCGGCCGCGCAGGCCGGCCGTGCGGCGCTACTGGCCACATCCATCCTGACCAGCGACGCGTCGCTCCTCCGTACCGCCATGGACGACCGGCTCCACCAGCCCTACCGGCTGCCGTTGCTCCCCGGCGCCTTCGAGTTGATTGAAACCGCGTACCAGATCGGGGCGGCCGGCGCCTGCCTGTCGGGCGCCGGGCCATCGGTGCTGGCCATCTGCGACTCGCCCCTGACCGCTCATTCGGTCGAGAAGGCCTGGAACGCGGCCGGCCAGGCCGGCATGGCCACCCGGCTCCGCTTCGACACCTCCGGGGCGCGCCTGAACGCCACCGAACCGCGCGAATCATCGGGCTGAGTTGAGCCGGACATGAGCCTCGTCTCGCTGTCCGGGGTATCGAAGAGTCACGGCGCCCAGCACCTGTTCAGCGACGTCAGCCTCCAGGTCAGCGCCGGGCGGCGGATCGCGATCGTGGGTGCCAACGGGACGGGCAAGACGACTCTGCTCGAGATCATCACCGGCGACCAGCAGGCCGACACGGGTTCCGTTGCAAAAGGCAAGGACGTGGTCATCGGCTACCTGCGCCAGGAGGTGGCCGAGACCCGCGGGCACACGGTCCTGGCCGAGGTCATGGCCGGCGCCGGCAAGATCACCGGCATCAGGCGCCGGATGCAGCACATCGAGCAGGAGATGGCCGAGCTCGGGGGCCTGGCCGCTGCTTCCGCCGCCAACCAGGCCGACAGCGAAGCCGAGCTGGCGGAGCTGATGGACGAGTACGGGCGGCTCCAGCA
>JBKJVN010000058.1:0-10077 GCA_046717345.1 Candidatus Limnocylindria bacterium
AGCTGGGTCTGCGCGGCGTGAAGCAGCGCCTGGACGAAGTCCCCCACTCGGTCATGGCCCAGCCGATCCCCGGTCCGACCGGCGGACGGCGGCACCGTGATGAGCTTCCGGCCAACGAACGCGTCGACGCGTCGGGCCGTCTCCTGCCGCCGCCGAAGGCCCCCTGACCCCGGGTTCCTAGGCCGCCCGCGCGGCAAGGGCCGCCACCAGCGCATCCTCGCTGGCGACCGTTTCCAGGCCCAACCGGCTGGCGATGACCGCGGCGACGGGCGGCTCGAGTCCAGTCCCGCGCAGCGTCTCCCAGTTCTCAGCCGCGAAGGTGCGCTCCGGCGTTGCATCCAGCACGACCCGGCCGGCCCGCAGGACGACGACCCGCTCGAAGACGTCCGCCACGAAGCGCAGGTCGTGGCTGACCGCGATCACGGTCCGACCCGCCGCGCGGGCGTCGGCCACCGCCTGGCGGATGCGCGCCACCCCGACCCGGTCCTGCCCGGTGGTCGGCTCATCCAGGACCAGGACCGGGGTCCCCATGGCCAGCACCGAGGCGATGGCCAGCAGCTTCCGGCGCGACGCGCCAAGGTCATACGGATTGGTCTCCTCCTCGCCGGCGAGGCCAACCGCGTCCAGGGCTGCTTGGACGGCGGCTTCGAGCGCCTCGCCGCGGAGCCCGATGTTGCGCGGCCCGAACTCCACCTCGCCGCGGACGCTCCCCGCGAAGATCTGGCGGTCGGGCTCCTGGAATACGAGTCCCACCTGCGCCGCCAGCTCGGCGACCCGCCGGCCCGACGCATCGGTACCGCCCACCCGCACCTGGCCCGATGTCGGACGCAGCAATCCGTTCAGGTGGCGAACCAGGGTCGTCTTGCCCGACCCGTTTTGGCCCACCAGGGCCACCGACTCGCCGGCTCCAACCCGGAGCGTGACGCCGTCGAGTGCGCGCACTCCACCCGGGTAGGTGTAGACGAGCTCCTCGACCGCCACCTCGATCACGCCGGTACCTCCAGCCGGCTCGGATCCACTCCCGCCGCCACGGCCAGCCGGCGCAGGCGGACCGATGTCGGGGGATCCACCCCCAGGCGCTCGAGCTGCGGGTCCGCGAGCACCGAGCTCGCCGGGCCCTCCAGCGCCACCCTGCCCTGGTCGAGGGCGACCACCCGCCCACAGATGGCGGCCAGCAGATCGGTCTTCTGCTCGGCAATCAGGATGGATGCGCCGGCCGCCGCCAGGCGGGTGATGGCCGTGCCCACCAGGCCCGTGCCCGCCGGGTCGAGGTGGGCCGTCGGCTCGTCGAGCACCAGGTGTTCAGGTTCCATCGCCAGCAGGCCCGCCAGGACGACCAGCTGCCGCTGGCCGCCGGACAGGTGCGCCGGGTCGCGCGCGGCGAGGTCCCCGATGGCCACTGCCTCCAGAGCGCGCACCGTGCGCGCCATGACCTCAGTCCGCGGCAGGCCCAGGTTCATCGGTCCAAACGCGACCTCCTCGTAGACCGTGGAGCAGATCCCGCTGAGCTGGGCGCTGGCAAAGGCGATGCCCACCACGGCCGCCACCTCGCCGGGAGGCACGTCGGCCAGCCGCCGCCCCCCCATGGTCACCTGCCCGCTCAGGGCCCCACCCATGGCACGCGGAGCGAGCCCGGCCGCGACCAGGCACGTCGTGGTCTTGCCGGCCTCGTTGGCACCTACCAGGCCCACCACCTCGCCCGGACCCAGCGCCAGCGAGACGTCCACCAGCGACGGCGCCTGCGCGCCGGCGTAGCGGTAGCTGACCGCCTCCAGGCTCAGCACGGCGCGAATGCCACAGGCCCGCTCACCCCAGCCACCCCGCCAGGCCGGCCACGATGAGCACCGGCATGCTGAGGACCATGAGCCAGCGCGCCACTCGTTCGGCGTCGCTGTCCGCGGGGGCCCACAGCAGCGACCGGCGTCCGGGGCGTGAGAAGCCACGCGCCTCGAGGGCCATCGCTCGTTCCTCGACCTCTCCGATCGAGCCCAGCAGGACGGGCCCGACCAACGGGACGAGTCCTCGGAGGCGCCGCCACAGGCTGCCCTCGGTGTCGAGGCCGCGCGCGCGCTGCGCATCCGCGATCTGGGCTGCCCGCTCGACGATGGCCGGCACGGTGCGCACCGATGCGCTGACCACGAAGGCGACCCGGGCGCTCACGCCGCGCCGCTCCAAATCGACCACCAGCGAGCCGATGGGTGTGGTGAGGTAGAACAGAACCAGTGCGCCGGTGATGGCCACCAGGCGGACCAGGGTCTCGATCGCGTACGCCAGCCCTTCGGCGGTCGCTGTGACCGGGCCGATCCGGAACAGGACGCTGGCACCCGACGGGAAGAAGAACAGGTTGACCACCAGGACGCTGATCGCCAGGGGCAGCGCCACGACCAGCCCCACGCGCAGCAGCCGCGGCAGGATCCCGGCCGCGGCAGCGGGCAGCACGACCGCGACCAGGGTGAGCGCCACCGGACCCAGGACGCCGCCCAGCAGGGTGGCATTGACGGCGGTGACGGTGGCCGCCACCAGCCGGGTCAGCGGGTTGAGCCGATGCCAGGCCGTCGGCGCGGGCGGGACCAGGAACGCCGGCGCCGCCGGCTCGGCGGCGACGCTCAGCCCGGCGCCTCCCTGCTACCCGCGGTTGGCGCGCTTTCCTCGATCAGCTGCTCGCCCTGCGGGAAGCGGGCCTTGAGGCGGACGGCCATGGCCACCACGATCAGGTACACGATCACGAAGGTCGTCGCCTTGTCGATCGGGTCGCTGATCAGCCCCTGTCCGGTGGTCGCGGCGTAGATGTCCACCCCGGCCTGGCGGAAGGCGGCCACCAGGAAGTCGGTGCCCGCGCCGGTCACGCCGCCGAACACGCCCGCCGCGATGGGCGCGCTGATGAGGGCAGCCACGATCCCGGTCGCCACCCCGGTCACCACCGCGTACGCGGCCGTCAGGTCACGCCGCCCGAACAGCAGCGCGAAGACCCCCAGCACGGCGGCCACGACCAGCAGAAGAGCCACGTAGCCCAGCACCACGAACAGCTGGTTGTCGCTCGACGGCAGCGGGTTGATGTCGGTCTGGAAGATGAGCTGGTAGCCGACTGAGGCCAGCCATGCCAGGCCGATGATGATGCCGCCCACCAGCACCCCGGCGATCAGCAGGTGGCCGGTTGAGCGGTTCGTGCGCGGCCGCATGAGCCCCCAGCGTCCGGCCAGGCCGGCCGCGATGCCGATCACCGCCGCCACCACCGCGAACGCGGCCGCCGGGGGGTACTGGAACGGCGGCGGGATGACGTACGACCACAGGATGTTGGCCAGGAACCCGGTCGCCGCTCCAGCGACCGGCCCGGCCACGACCCCGACCAGGATGGTGCCGATGGAGTCGAGGTAGATCGGGATCTTCAGGGCTGCCGCGACCGTCTGGCCGAGCACGATATTGATCGCGATCGCGAATGGCATGAGCACGATCACCCGCAGCGTGAACTGGCGGGACAGGGACTCCAGGCGCCCGGTCTGGATCTTCTCCAGCGCGAAGGTCACCGCCGCGCCAACGAGCATCGCTACCGCCAGGATGAGCGCGAACGAGTTGGCGGCTGTCGGGCGGGCAAACGTGTTCGGGTCGAACGTCGTGTCGCTGAACTGGCCCAAGGCGGCCACTCCGGCCAGGGTGGCGATCACGAACGCCACCACCCCGGCTGCCACGCGCAACCCGCCCGACCCGCCGGCCCGCGCTGGGCTATCCATGCTGGTCATTGGTCTCATCCTCCTCGGTAATTGGGTTCGGCGTCAGGCAACTGCCTGCGCCAGGCGTTCCAGGATCTCCTCGCGCATGGCCGGGGCATCAATGGCCATGGCCACGTTGAGCATCGGCCGCGGGTCGTCGTCGGCGGGACGGATCGTACCGGCGGTCGTCACGTCAGACGACGTGTCGCACACGAGCCGGCGGTCGCGGCTGTCGGTCACCAGTTCGGGCCGCAGCAGGGCTCCGACCAGCGTGACGGCGTCGTGCAGGTAGCAGCCGTCGATGCCGTCGGCCACCCGGTGGTAGCCGACGTAGAAGCGGATCGCATCGCGCACGACGCCGGCCAGTTCGCTCTCCGGCAGCCGATCGAGGTCGTCGAGCGTGAACACCGCCTGTTGGGTGGCGTCCAGCGGGAAGACGCGGTCCAACGACCCGCTGGACAGGCAGATCTCGGCCGCCTCCGGATCCACGCACGCGTTCCACTCGCCGGTCTCGGTCGTGTTGCCCCGGACCCGCAGGGCGCCGCCCATCCAGACCACCTCCCGTGCCCCGCCTGCCAGATCAACCCCGTTCTGGGCGGCCGACGCGATGTTCGTCAACGGCCCGGTGGCCACGATCGTCATCTGGCCCGGGCGACGGGTGAGGTGCGCCTCGATGTAGCGGGCGGCCGGCACGGCCGTGTAGTCGGTCGTTTCCAGCGCCCGCTGCTCGCCGCGCAGCTCGGCGTAGCCGGTCCCAGTCGGCCCGTGGGTCTCGGGAGCGGTGCGCAGGCGGCGGCTCAGAGGACGCGCCGCCCCGATGGAAACCGGGACGTCGCCACGGCCCACCAACTGGAGCAGGGTCCCGGTGTTGCGGGCCACGTATTGAAGCTCGACGTTGCCGGCCACACAGGTCACGCCCCGCAGGGCCAGCTCCGGGGCGGTGGCCGCGATGAGCAGCGCCACCATGTCGTCGATCCCGGTGTCGACGTCCAGGATCACAGGGCGCCGCTCCGCGGAGTCCTCGGGCATCGGCCGCATCCTACGCCGGCCAGCCCCCGGCCTGGCCCACCTTGGATGCCAGCGGCCGGCCCAGCGCCCCGCTGATGAACCGGGCCGCGGCCAGGACACCATTCAGGTCCACCCCGTGGCGCAGGCCCTCGCGGTCGAGCAGGTAGACGAGGTCCTCGGTCGCCAGGTTGCCGGCCGCTCCGGGCGCGTAGGGGCAGCCCCCAATTCCACCCGTGCTGGCATCGAAGCAGCGGATGCCCAGGCCGATGGCGGTCGCCACGTTGGCGAGCGCGGTGCCGCGCGTGTCATGGAAGTGCATCGCCAGACGGTCAGGACCGATGCCGGCGCCCTCCAGGGCGCCGGTCACCCGTCGCACGTCGGCGGGCCCGGCTACCCCGATCGTGTCGCCGATGCTCAGCTCGTCCACCCCGAGCTCGAGCAGGCGGTGGGCGACGTCCACCACCGCGCTCTCGGCGATCGGTCCCTCGTACGGGCAGCCGAACGCAGTGGAAACGTAGCCGCGGGCCCACCAGCCCGCTCGCCGGGCGTGATCGATCACGGGCCGGAACGCGTCGAGCGACTCGGCAATAGACATCCCGATGTTGTGGCGGGTGAACGATTCGGAGGCCGCGGTGAACACGCACACCGCGTCCGCCCCGGCCACGACGGCGCGCTCCAGGCCGCGGGCATTGGGCACCAGGACCGGATAGCGGACGCCCGGCCGTCGTTCCAGGCGCGGCAGCAGGTCGTCGGCGTCGGCCAGCTGCGGGATGGCGCCGGGTGCCACAAACGAGGTGGCCTCGATCTCGCGCAGACCGGCATCGGCGAGCAATGCGATGAAGCTGAGCTTGGTCTCGGTGGGGATCGGCTGCGCCTCGTTCTGGAGCCCGTCCCGCGGTCCCACCTCGTATATCCGGACGTCGACGTGGGTCATGGCCGGGGCATGCTACGCCGACACTTCGGCCAGCAGGTCGCCGCGCTGGACCTGGTCCCCTTCGCGGACGTGGACCGCCGTCACGGTTCCGGCCAACGGGGAACTGACCGCGTGCTCCATCTTCATGGCCTCGATCACGATGACCGGTTCGTGCGCCGCCACGCGCGCTCCGGGGCCGTGCCGGACGGACAGCACGCGTCCCGGCATCGGGGCGTTGAGCACAGCCGTCCCCTCGCCATGCGCGTGGCGGACGGCCTCCTCGATCGCCGGCGGGCGAGCCAGACCGAACTCGAGCGACTGGCCCTCGACCTCGACATAGACGAGGTCGCCGTGACGGGCCACGGCCTGCCCGCCGGCCGATGAATCAGCCGGCTCCACGCTGCGCGCCTCTTCCCCATGGACGATGCGCACGGCGGCAGGGGCGTTGGTCCGCCACGCCCCGCCCCACGGGCCGGCGTCCTCCGCCACAAGGATCGCGGCCGCGCCTTTCCAGGCGGCCTCCGGCGGCGCCACCGGCCCAGGCAAGACGAGCTTGGAGAGGGTGTCGGTTCGCATCTCCCCGGCCGTGAAGGCCGGCTGGTCGGCGAGCCAGCGCAGGAAGCGGAGGTTGGTCCGGACGCCCAGGAGCCGCGTCTCGGCCAGGGCATCCCGGAGCCGCCGCACGGCCGCCGCCCGGGTGGGGGCGTGGACGATGACCTTGGCCAGCAGCGGGTCGTATCGGTCCGTGACGACGTCGCCCTGTCGGACACCCGCGTCGACCCGGATGCCCTCTCCCGCGGGCCAGCGCAGCTCGACCACGCGGCCGCTGGCGGGCAGGAACCCGTGTTCGGGGTCCTCGGCGTACAGGCGGGCCTCGATCGCGTGGCCGCGCGGGCGCACTGAGGCCTGGTCAAAACCCAGCCGCTCGCCGGCCCCGATCCGCAGCTGGTCCTCGACCAGGTCGCGCCCCGTGACCGCCTCGGTGACCGGGTGCTCGACCTGGAGCCGGGTGTTCATCTCCAGGAAGTGAAAGCCCCCGTCATCGGTCAGGAGGAATTCGACCGTGCCTGCCCCGACGTAGCCCGCTGCGCCGGCCACCGCCACGGCCGCCGCCCCCAGAGCCTCACGCAGCTCCCGGCTCACCGATGGCGCGGGCGTCTCCTCCACGATCTTCTGCTGGCGCCGCTGAGCGCTGCAGTCGCGCTCCCCCAGGTGGACACCGTGGCCGTCGGCGTCGAACAGGACCTGGACCTCCACGTGGCGCGCGCCCTCCAGGAGGCGCTCGAGGATGAGCCGATCGTCCCCGAAGGCCGCTTTCGCCTCGCGCCGGCTGGCCGCCAGCTCGGTCGCCAGCTGCTCCGCCGAGCGCGCGACTCGCATGCCCTTGCCGCCTCCGCCGGCGGCGGGCTTGACCAGCAGCGGGAAGCCGATCTCCCCGGCCGCCTCGGCGAGGGTGGCGTCGTCCTGGGCCGGACCGTCATAGCCGGGCACCACTGCCACGTCGTGTCGGACGGCAAGCCGACGCGCCGCCGCCTTGTCGCCCATGGCTCGGATGGCGTCGGGCGGGGGCCCGATCCAGATCAGGCCGGCGGCGGTGACGGCGGCGGCGAAGTCGGGGTTCTCGGCCAGGAAGCCGTACCCGGGATGGATCGCATCAGCGCCAGCACGGCGGGCAGCGTCGAGCACCGCCTCGGCGTCGAGGTAGGCGCTGATGGGCAGCGCAAGATCGCTGCCCTCGGGCGGCGGCTCGTCGGGCGCATGGACGCGGACCACGCGCATCCCGAGCCGATGGACGGTGCGCGCGATCCGCTCAGCGATCTCGCCCCGGTTGGCGATCAGGACGGCGCCGATTTGACGCGGCCCGCCATCCGTTGGCGAGCTGGTAACCGCTTCCAGAGCGCTGCGGAGGATGCGCATCCGGCCGCCGACACGGGTCCCAGGCAGGCGGCCGCCCGCGATCCAGCGTTGGACGGTGCGGACCGTGACCCCGAGCTCCTGGGCGACCTCGCGGGGCGTCAGCTCGTCGCGCACGTCGCGATTGTCGCAGCCAACCTCATGGGCTGCGCCGACACCCGCGAGTTACCGGTGACTGGTAACCCGCACGGCGGCCAAGATTTCGGCACGCACATTCACACGTGACTGGCTGACCTGGAATTCCGCGTGGCTATCCCGGTACCAGTCATACGTGATTGACCGGAGGCTTACGGGGCGGCTCAACGCCTCCACGACGGGTCGCGCTTGTCGAGGAACGCGGACAGCCCCTCCTGGCCCTCCGGACTGGTGCGCTGGCGCGCGATGGCAGCCACGGTCAGGGCTCGGGCCTGGGCCGATGGCTGGCCACGGAGACGCCGAACGAGCGCCTTCGCCTCGCGAACCGCGGTCGGGCCGGCGGCCAGGATCTCGTCCAGAAGCTCCGTCAGCCGCCGGTCAAGTGCCGCTTCGTCGGCCGCCACCTCGTGCACCAGACCGATCTCCCGTGCTCGGCCGGCATCGAATCGGCTCCCGGGCAGGAACAGCGCACGCGCCTGGCTTTCGCCGATCTTGGCCACCGCGTAGGGGCCGATGACCGCCGGCAGGATCCCCAGCCGGGTCTCGGTGAATCCGAAGGTCGCGTCGGCGGTGGAGACCACGATGTCGGACACGGCGCACAGGCCCATGCCGCCCCCCAGTGCCGCGCCCTGGACGCGGGTGACGACCGGGACCGGGCAGGTGTCGATCGTCTCGAGCATGGTGGCCAACACGCCCGCGTCGGCCTCATTGGCCGCGACGTCCATGTCGGCTGCGGCGCGCAACCACGCAACGTCGGCACCGGCACAGAACACCGAACCTTCCCCGGCCAGCACCACGGCCCGCAGGGTCTCGGGTGGCTCGGTCGCGAGTGTCGCGAAGGCATCGGTCAGCGCCGCGATGAGGTCCGCATTGAAGGCATTGCGCACCTCGGGCCGCGCCAGCACGACGCGGGCCACCGCACCCGAGCGCTCGAGGCGAAGCGGCCCGGTCATCGGTGGCCGCGGTGGAATGGGTCCGCCACCGCCCGGACGTTGCCCAGCAGCGGTTCCGCGAGCCAGCGAGCCTCCATTTCATCCGGGAGCGGAGGCAACGGGCCGCCACCACCAACCAGGCCCAGCAGCAGGCCCCATCCGGCGCCGATGTCGGTCTCGACCAGGTAGGCCTCCCGGATGCCCGGCCAGCCGGCCAGATCGGCCGCCAGCCGGCGTTCGGCCTCGCGTGCCTCCGGGCCCGGCAGCCGCACCCGGATCGACTGCCCGCCGTCGGCGGAGGCGAGCGGTTCGTCGCTGCCCGGCAGCCGGCCGGCGGCCAGATCCGCGATCTCGTCCGGTTCGAAGCGGTAGGGGATCGGCCCGGCCGGATCCAGAATCACAGGCAGCCCGGCCGCGGCCAGGTTGGCAAGCGCGATCCGCGCTGGCAGCGCCAGGGAGGTGGATCCCAGTGGCGACCAGGCGGCCATCGCCGCGTGCGAACCGAACGCGACGCTCACCGACGAGCCGTCCGGGGCGCGAGCGAGCAGGACGCCAACCTCCACTTCTTGCTCGTCGTCGACCACCTGCTCGACCGACTCGCGAGCCTCCTTTTCGGCGCCCGGTGGCACGGGCAGGAGCAACGTGGCCGCCCCGATCGCCCGGTAGAACGCCTGGAGCGGGGCCGGATCGTCACCGCCCTCCGCGTCCCGGGCGGCGATGGCCGCCTCGTACAGAGCAGCCGCGCTCTCTTCCAGGGTCCCGCTGGGGACGCCGCGGGCATGGGAGCCGGGGAGTGGCCGGTCCTGTGCCGGACGCTCGGTCATCCCCACCAGCCTACCGTAGGTGGGCGGTGGGTCGAGGCTAATCCTCCGGGCGCTCGGGCGGCTCCTTCGGCCAGGTCCTCTCGCCAGCCGGAGCTCCCGGTGCGGACGGGGGCGCGCCCGCCGGCGGTCCGGATGCCTCTGCCCGTGGAGCTGCCGGCGGAGCCGCCGATGCCTGCGGCGGAGGAGCTGCCTGAGCCGTCGCCGCGGCCACCGGCGCCGCCGCGCGTCCGCGTCGCTGCGCGCCGAACAGGACCGTGATCAGTCCCACCGCAGCCACGATGATGCCGGCCCACGGCTGATAGGCATCGAGCCAATCCATGAACGTGAACTGGAGGCCAAGGCTGGGCAGCACAAGCGAGCCGACGCCGAGGATGACGAGGAGGACACCCAGGCTGATCATCGCGTAGTCCCTCCGTGTGGCTTTAGGGCGGAGCCAGGCCAGAGTCTAGCCGTAGGGCGGCGCGGCGACTACATCCGGAAGACGCCGAAGCGCGTCTCCGCGATGGGGGCGTTCAATGCGGCGTTGATGCCCATGGCCAGCACCCGCCGCGTGTCCATGGGATCGATCACCCCGTCGTCCCACAGCCGCGCGGTCGAGTAGTAGGGCGAGCCCTGGCGCTCGTACTCGTCCAAGATCGGTGCCT
>JBKJVN010000059.1:0-4524 GCA_046717345.1 Candidatus Limnocylindria bacterium
AGCCGTGCGCGGCGTCGACCGCCTCGTACCGATAGCAGCGGCCCGGCATGAGGACCCGGATCGGCGGGGTGAGCGCCCGCATGGCGCGGATCTGGACCGGGGAGGTATGGGTCCGCAGGATCGTGCCATCCTCGGCGGGGCGCGGCGACCCGGCTACCACCGAACCCGGCTCCGCCACGTACAGCGTGTCCCACAGGTCCCGCGACGGGTGATCGGGCGGGATGTTCAGCAGCTCGAAGTTCATGAGGTCCGATTCGATCTCTGGCCCCTCGAAGACTTCGAACCCGAAGGCGTGGAAAATCTCCCGCAGGTCGCGCTCAACGGTCATCAGCGGGTGAAGGTGGCCAACCCGCACCGGCCGTCCGGGAGCGGTCATGTCGACGGCCTCGTGGGCGAGGCGTTCGCTGAGCTCTCCTTCGGCTAGGCGTTCAAGGCGCTCGGCGAAAGCCGTTTCGAGCTCCTGGCGGGCCTCATTGGCTGTTCTTCCGACCCCCGGCCGGTCCGCCGGGGGCACGTTGCTCAGGCCGCGCAGTAGCGCCGTCAGCGAGCCAGATCGGCCGAGGACGTCGACTCGAAGTGCCTCGACACCAGTCGCGTCCGGGATCGTGTCCAGGCGGACTTTCGCGTCGGATCGAATTCGCGCAACCTCGGCCAACAGCGCTTCCGCGGCGTCCGTCGAGTTGCTCATGGGTCAGGCCATCTCCATCGGTCAGTCGTCATTGTCGGTGAAACAAACGACCCCGCTCCGTCATCCGGAGCAGGGCCGTGGGACCGGCGCCAGCGTGCGCCGGTCAGCTGCTAAACGAGGCCAGGGCCATCTCGACCATCTTTCGGAACGCCGCCGGCTCGCGGATCGCCAGGTCGGCGAGCTGCTTGCGGTTGACCTCGATCCCCGCCGACTTCAGCCCGGACACGAATCGCCCATACGGCATGCCGTGGGACCGGGACGCGGCGTTGATGCGCTGGATCCACAACCGGCGCATGTCACGCTTCCGGTCTCGGCGGTCGCGGTACGCGTAGCGCAGGGCATGGAACAGCGCCTCGCGGGCGGGGCGGATCAGCTTCGAGCGCGTCATCCGACGGCCCTTGGCCTGCTTCAGCAGGCGCTTGTGCCGCCGATGAGCGGGAACGCCGCGCTTGACTCGGGCCATCGATCCTTACTCGGTCGCTACTCGTACGGCATGAGCCGCCTGAGCTGGGCGGCGTGGGCCGAACTGACCTCCGCCATCCCCGCGTAGCGACGCTTGCGCCGGCTGGATTTGATCTCCAGGTGGTGGCCACGCCAGGCCTTGGGCCGGAGCCACTTGCCCGAACCCGACTTGCGGTATCGCTTGGCGGTGCCCTTATGGGTCTTCATCTTCGGCATGCTTGTTTCCTTGACCTACGCCGCCGGCGGTGCCGGCTGCGGCTCGTCGCCCTCCACCTCTGGTACCACGACCTCGGGCGCCACCTCCGGCGCCACATCGGGCACCTGTCCCTTGGCCGCCAGTGCCTCCCCGATCGTCTCGCCCGGAGCTTCCGGGGCGGCTGCCCCATCGGTCTGGCCCGGCTGGTCTTCTCTGCGCTCGACCTTGGAACCAGGCGGAGCCATCACGATGAACAGGCTCCGGCCCTCCATCAGCGGCGACCGCTCCATCACTCCGTGGTCGCCGATCATCTCGGCCGCCCGATCGAGCAATGCCCGTCCGAGCTGCGGGTGATTGAGCTCCCGCCCGCGGAACTGGACCGCCACCTTCACCCGGTCCCCATCGTCCAGGAACTGAGACGCCCGGCGGGTCTTCGTCTCCAGGTCGTGCCTGTCGATCTTGACCCGGAACCGGATCTCCTTGAAGGTCTGCGACTTCTGGCGCTTCTTCGCTTCGCGTTCGCGCTTTTGGATCTCGTACTTGTACTGGCCGTAGTCGAGGAACCGACACACCGGAGGGACCGCCGTGGGAGCCACCTCGACCAGGTCGAGGCCCCGCTCCTGCGCCAGCGCGAGAGCCTCCGCGGTCGGCATCACGCCGAGCTGCTGACCCTCGTCATCGATGACCCGGACCTCGCGGACACGGATCATCTCGTTGGTGCGGAGGTCTTTGGCTATCGGTATCTACTCCTTCAACACATGAGCCACGGTCCGATGACGGACGCGTGGCCCACATCTGCGCGATATGCCGGCCGACTATACACCGATGCCAAAACGAGGGTCAACGAAGCCAACCGGCCGGTCGTGCCTGAAGTCGAACAGCCATCGCCCAGGCCGGCCACCAGGGTGGCCACCCCTCAGCCCGAGCTCAACGCGAAGTGGCGTGGAGGGCCGCCACCTCTTCGGGCGTCGGCATCCCCTCGCGGGCGCCCCTGAACGTCACCGAGCGAGAGGCGGCCGCCGTGGCCAGGCGCACGGCCGCGGGCAGGGCGGAACCGCGGGCCAGTTCAGCGGCCAGGACGCCATTGAACGTGTCGCCCGCGCCGGTCGTGTCGACCACCGCGACCGGGATGGCCGGGACGATCTCCTCGATCCCGGCCGCGACCACCAGCGCGCCAGCCGCCCCGAGCGTGACCACCACCGATGCCCGGGTCCGCGCCGATAGCGCGTGGGCCGCCGCCGAAGGGTCCGCCAGCCCGGTGAGGGCTGTCGCCTCCCCCGCGTTCGGGGTGAGGATTGGCTTCACGTGGAGAAGTGCCTCGGTTAGCGCCCGGGCCGGGGCCGGGTTGAGCACGGTGCGCATGCCCATGGCCGCCCCGGCCATGGCGGCCGCGAGGACGGCATCGTCCGAGATCTCGAGGTTGAGCAGGCACACGCCGGCGCGCGCGAGGGCGACACCCTCGAGGGCACGGCGGACGGCCGCAGCATCGACGCGCTCATTCGCGCCGGAGGCGACCGCGATCTGGTTCTCGCCGCTCCGGTCGACCACGATCAGGGCCACCCCGGTCGACGCATCGGGAAGGATGGCCACCGCGTCCGTGTCAATCCCTTCGGCCGCCAGCTCCGCCAGCGCTTCAGTCCCGAAGTCGTCTTGGCCGACGGCGCCGATGAACCGCACGCGGGCGCCCCACCGAGCGGCCGCGACGGCCTGGTTCCCGCCCTTTCCGCCGCCATGGCGCTCAAAGACGCCTCCAACCACCGTCTGGCTCGGTCCGGGGAGACGATCGACCCTCACGACGAAGTCGACGTTGATCGATCCCGCGACGAGAACGTCCACCGCCCGTCGGTCCGACATCACGCGTGCCGCTCGCGACTCGCGGCGGCCAGCCGTTCGAGCTCGCCGATCATGATCTCGAGGGGGGCCGGGACGCCGGTCCAGGCCGTGAAGCCAGCCGCCCCCTGTCGGGCCAGCATCGGCAACCCGCCGAGGGTGTGGAAACCGTGTTCTCGGGCGGCCCGCAGGAAGGCGGACTCCGCTCGGTCGAGATTGAGATCGCACACGACCGTGGACGCTGCGAGTCTGCCCAGGTCGACCCCTGGCATCTCTTCGGCGGACGCGCCGAACCCCATCCCAACGGGGGTGCAGTTGACGAGGAGGTCGCACGGCGGCGGAACTAGCCGGTCGGTCCATGCGATCGAGTCGGATGCGGCAGCTGTCCGCGTACGGATTAGCTCGGCCAGCTCCTCGCGGTGTGCGACGCTTCGATTCGCAACCGTGATGCGCGTGGCATCAGCCAGGGCGAGCTCTACCGCCACCGCCCGGGCCGCACCGCCCGCGCCCAGGAGCACGACGGACGTGCCAGCAGGATCGATCCCCGCCTCACGGATCGCCGCCAGGAAGCCGAAGCCATCGGTGTTCAGGCCGATGAACCGCCCAGATGAATCGCGGCGTACGGTGTTGACGGCACCTGTGATCTGAGCCGATGGCTCGAGCTCATCCAGCAGCGGGACGACGGCGACCTTGTGTGGGATGGTCAGGTTGAGTCCGCCGAAGCGGAGAAGGCGGGCGGCCGCCACCGCGTGCGCCAGCTCGTCGCGCCGAACGTGGAAGTCGAGGTAGATCCAGTCGAGCCCCGCAGCCTGAAAGGCGGCGTTTTGCATTCGCGAGGTGGGATTGCCCTCAACCGGGTCGCCGAACAGGCCGACGACACTCGTCATCCGAAAGCGACTCCTGCCACCAGGATGACGTTGGCGTAGGGGGTGAATTCCCCGGTGCGCACCGCGGCTTTGCAGCCGTGGGCACGTGCCTTAAGGTCCACGTGCGGGATCCGTTGCGGCTCCAACCCCAGGACGCCCGCCAGGTGCCTCGCGAGCTCTTCGGACGTCTCGGCGGCGATGATCCCGGTCTCCAGGACGATCTCGGCAGTGATGGCCTCGAGAACTTCAAGAAACCGCGGTTGCCCGCGACGGTAACCAAGGTCAATGCGAGGCACCTCCATCGGAATGGGGTACCCCGCGTCACAGCCGAGGATCTGGTCGTTATGCCCGCGCGCGGCCAGGGTCGCCAGCAGCTCGGGATGGATGATCCCGTCCTTCTTCATGGACAGCCTCTCAGGGTGGGAGCGGCCCCCCCCGCCGCCCGGCCCCCCCGGCCCCCCACCGGCTTACCGGAGGAAGTC
>JBKJVN010000060.1:0-3510 GCA_046717345.1 Candidatus Limnocylindria bacterium
CCCGGTACCCTAGGAGGTCGCGGGGTGGAGCAGCGGTAGCTCGTCGGGCTCATAACCCGAAGGTCGGCAGTTCGAATCTGTCCCCCGCAACCAACGCATCTAAGCACGAGAGCCGGGTCCGACCGCCCGGCTTTCGTGGTTTTCGCGAGGCCAATGCCAGTCGGGCCTGGTAAGGGCGTTGTAAGGCAGCCCCGGGTATGCTGAGGATGTGCTCACAACCGACCGGATGGCAACGATCATGGTAGATGCCGACCTCGGTCAGACAGCGGCGCACCGAGTACACGGATGATGAGTGGCTCTTCCGAGCGAAGCTGGAGCTCGAGATAGCCGCCATCCATGCCCGCGGGGCACAGTCCGCGGGCGGCTAGAGTCAGCCTTGTGATCTCAAATCGCTCGGTCGACCTCGCGGGCAACACCCTTCGCGACTGGTGGAGGAAACCTGCGGACTACACCCCGGAGATCCAGGCCGCGGTCAACGTGCTCTGGGAGTACCGGGCGACGTTTCAGGACCCGCTCACTCTCGTTTCAGCGAACCTTCGCTACTACGTCGAGCAGGAATCTAGCCGGGTTATCGTTGCGCAGCGCCTCAAGCGGCTTCCCCAGATCATCAACAAGCTGGTCAGGTTTCCTACCCAGCGCCTGACCCAGATGCAGGACATTGGAGGATGCCGGGCGATCTTTCCCGGTGGGCTGCCCGAAGTCCGAGCCGTCGAACAGCGTCTCCGCGCGGCCCGACGCTGGGATATCGTCGATCACGACGATTACATCATCGACCCCAAGAAGACGGGTTACAGGGCGCTGCACCTCATTGAGCGCCGAAATGGCAGGTTGATCGAGATCCAGCTCAGGACTCCCGCTCAGCACGAATGGGCCGAAGCCGTGGAGCGAGCGGAGTTACGTTCGGGTCACCCACTAAAGGACGGTGCCGGCCCTCGCCCGGCGCAGCGATACTTCCAGGTGGCGGCCGCTCTCATGTCGGATCGGGAACAAGGACAGCCCGAGGACCCCGACATGGCGAACGAGCTGAGCCGACTTAGGTCAGACGTCGAGCAGATGTTGCAGTAGTACGATGGAGATGGCCCCATGGCAATGATCCACTTCCTCCTCGTGTACGACGTGAAAGAGCAACGCCTGGTTAGTCAGGACTCGTTCGACAACGCGAACGTCGCCACGGCGGAGTACGCGAAAGCCGAAGCTGAGCACCGATTCGACAAAGGGTTCGAGATCGTGCTGGTCGGCGCTGATTCCATCGAGACGATCATGCGCACCCACGGCCACTACTTCGAGGAGCGGGCCCTGGAGCGGTCGCCGTACCTGTCGGCCGTCTAGATGCCGTCCAGGATGGCCGCCCGCTTCGCGTCGTACTCCGCCTGAGACACCCGGCCCGCCGCTAGCAGCGCGTCCAGCCGGTCCAGGCGCACGACGGGGTCCTCCCGGGTGCGCCCCCCGATCAGGGCGCCGGTAACGGTCGCCGTGATCGCTGCGAAAAGGCCGATGCCCAGGATCATCAGGACCATTGCGGCCAGGCGGCCCTCAGGGGTGACAGGGGTCACGTCGCCATAGCCGACCGTGGTCATGGTCACCACGGCCCACCACAACACGTCGAACGGGGAATCAATCGCCGCGTTGACCCCTTTCTCTGCGGCGTATAGGCCCACCGACGACAGGACCATGACCACGGCCCACACCGCGAATAGACCGATCAACCCGCGGTTCCGGGCCAGGGAGCCGTAGCGATCCAGGGCGCGATACACCCCGCTGAAAGCCCGGACCCCGCGCAGCAGTCGCGCCAGGCGCAGGATGCGGAACTCCCGTACGGCGGGGATCAGGGCCAGCAGGTCAATCCAGTGACCGCGGACGTAGGCGAGACGGCTGGGTGCGGCCCAAAACCGGACGCTGAACTCCGTCGCGAAGATGACGGTCAGGGCGGTGTCCAGGGCCAGCACGGTCGGGTTCTGTTCGACGAACGCCAGGGCGACGAACACGACGGCCAGGCCCGCCATTGTCAGCTCCCACGGCGTCTCATGCCGGTCGACAAACGACGTAATCCGGATGCGGGCGATGGCCATCATTGGCGGCTCGTCATCTCGACATCACGACGGATCTGCCGGTTTTCGACTAGGCAGGATACGGCGCCAGAGTCGACGCCAGACCCGCGCTCGCGGTTGGGGTATGCCCAAGTCCACCTGGGCCCGATCGAATAGCCGTCGACTCGCGGCGGAGAAGTCTTTGTCCGCCTTTCCGAATGCGGGAACCTCCCGGCCGCTCGACAACTTCGGAGGATGGGTAATCTCCGCCGCCAGGGATAGATAGAGGACGGCGTTATCGAGTAGCAGCAGAGCTGTTCGGCTCCTCGTGGGCAGGAGCAGCTCGAGCTCGCTCGAAATCTGGAGGTAATCGGTGAGGTCAGGACGGTCAGGGCCCTGCGTCGCATCAGGTTCGCCGGCCATCGCCGCGAGCTGATGCACGACATAGCTCTGTGCTGCTTTGTGAACGCTGTCTGCCGCTCGGAAGACCCGCGCGTAAAGCTGGCGCCTGTCAGTGTGCCAGCGCGTCCGATCCTCGTACTCCCGCCGGCTGCGCTCGACAGCCAGGGTCGCCCACGCGCCGACGATCGCGCCGCCAAGGGTTCCGAGGACGGCTAGGGCCGCCGCCTCCATCGCATCCACGGGTCCTCCCAATGGTCACGCAATGGTCACAGACTCCAAGGGTCAGGCGGTGATTGTCGGGGATTGCCGGGGAGGCCGCCATTGCGAAACGAGCACAATTCGATACACTGGGGGACCTGCGAGGAGCGATGGGAACTGGCCAGGCCTGATTCATAACCCGAAGGTCGGCAGTTCGAATCTGTCCCCCGCAACCAACGCTTACTCCCACGAACCCCGGGTCCGACCGCCCGGGGTTCGTCCTATTCCGTCCCTGGCCAGTCCCCGTCGAAGACCGTCTCGTTGCGTGGGAGGCGGGCCTGGCCTGGCGGTGATTTGGGCTTCTGGGCTTCCGGCGTGGGGCGCCCGAGGGCCATGAGGGTGCGGACCATGCGGTCCGCCGGCAGGTGCAGGATCTCGCGTGCCGCAGGAAGGACGTCCGGCCGGACCCAGGCGATCCCCGCCGCCAAACCCAGCATTCCGGCCGCGATGAGCATCCGCTCCGCGGCCCGGCCATCGTCGTAGGCGTGGGACACCCCCCGCTCGGGGTCATCGGGGAGGACGATGGCGACGACCGCGGTCGCGGTCTTCAGGGCGCGGGTCTGGGGCATGCCGGCCGCCTCGAGGCGCGCGATGGTGGACCGGTCGCGGATGACGACGAACCGCCATGGCTGGGTGTTGCGGCTGCTGCCGGTCCAGCGGGCGACATCGGTGATGGCCCCCAGCTCGCCATCGGTCAGGGCCTGGTCGGTGAACTCGCGGACCTGGCGCGCGCGGAGCAGCGGACGAACCGTGTCGCGAAGCGGCGCGGGATCGGTCATGCCCTGATTGTGCCCGCTACAATGCCGCCGGGTCGCCCCGCGGC
>JBKJVN010000061.1:0-2655 GCA_046717345.1 Candidatus Limnocylindria bacterium
CTCCCCCACGAGGCGTATCACAGCCCGATAGCCGGTAGCTGTCGTCTCCACCGACTCGATGCTGGCCTCGGTCAGAGGGAGCGGCAGCATGGCCACGATCGGGCCCAGGTTCGACCGCAGTTGGCTACTCAGCTCCTCGGCGGCCTGACCGATGTCGCCGGCAAGAAGCGCGTCGAAAAAGGCCTGGGCGTGATCCCGCACGGCCTGCTCATCCATCGGCTCGGGTCATTATGCCCAACGCACTGCGATCCGAGCGTCACACGGTGATGACGACTTTCCCTTCGGCGTGTCCTTCTTCCAGATACCGCATAGCGTCGGGGACCTCACTCAGCGGGTAACGCCTGGCTATGACCGGGGTTAGTTTTCCGCCTTCAATGAGCTCTGTCAGCGCGAGCAGGTCCTCGCGGCTGTTCTGCGACAGGAACGGGAGCATCCTCTGGCTCCCGAACCGTGACAGAAGGACCGCTCTGAGGATGCGAGTCACAGGTCCGATCCAATTGCCGGCCCCGGGGCCGACCATCACGAGAGTCCCATTCGGTTCCAAGACGCGCCTGCAATCAGGCAACGAGCGGTTGGCCGCGACATCGAGCATCAGGTCATACCGCGCCCCGCTTCGCGTGAAGTCCTCTCGGGTGTAGTCGATGACATGGTCGGCGCCGATCGATCGCACCATGTCCACGTTCCTCGTGCTGCAGACCCCGGTCACGACCCCTCCGAACGCCTTGGCAACCTGCACCGCGAAGGTACCCACGCCTCCCGCCGCACCATTGATCAAGATCTTCTGCCGTGGCTGAATCTGTCCTTTGTCACGCAGACCCTGCAGGGCGGTGATCCCCGCGACAGGTACGGCCGCAGCTTGCTCGAACGTCAGGTTGGCCGGCTTCAGGGCGAAGTCTTGCTCTGTACCGCGAACGTACTCCGCAAATGCGCCGCCGCGGGTGCCGAACACCTCATCACCGGGCTGAAATTGGGTCACGCTCTTGCCAACCGCCTCGACGTGCCCTGCTACGTCAACGCCCGGAACTTTCCTGGTTGGTTTGCGCAGCCCTTCCCCCATGCGCGCGAGGTAGGGCAGGCCTCTCAAGAGGTGCCAGTCAAGGGCATTGACGGAAGCGGCATGCACCCGTACGAGGACGCTGTCATGGTCGACCACCGGCTTGTCGATGTCCTTCAGGCTCAGGACATCCGGGGATCCGTACTTGTCGTAGACGATCGCTTTCATCGGGCGGGTCCAATCCTTGCTGACTGCTGATTCGTACGTTGTAAGATAGGTCGTACGCCGTAAGATTGTCAAGGCCCATGGCTACACAAACCGAACCGAGCGCAAAGCCCCGATTCCCCTTGAGCAGGGACCGGGTGCTGCGCGCCGCCATCGGCCTTGCCGATTCACGCGGAATCGAGTCGGTCACCATGCGCAAGCTCGCACTGGAGCTCGGGGTCGAGGCGATGTCGCTGTACTACTACGTGGCCAAGAAGGACGACATCCTGAACGCCATCGTCGATCTCGTCGTGAGCGAGATCGAGTTGCCGTCACCGGGAGCCGATTGGAAGGCGGCCATCCGCAAAACCGCCATCTCGGCCCACGACGTTCTGGTGCGACACCCCTGGGCCGCGAGCCTCATGTTGTCGGCAACCGGGGCCAGTCCCGCGCGATGGCGATATGTGGACGCGATTCTCGGATGCCTTCGGGAAGCGGACTTCTCGGCCGACATGACCGATCACGCGTATCACGCCCTGGACAGCCACATCACGGGGTTCACGTTGTGGGAGGTGCAGTTCCAGATCGACCCGGGGACGCTACCCGACCTGGCGGCGACCTTTCTCCGAGAGCTCCCGGTCGACAAGTATCCCCACCTCGTCGAGCATGTCCATCAGCACCTCAAAGAGCGCAGCCCGGACGATGAAGGCGCGTTCGCGTTCGGCCTCGATCTGATCCTCGACGGCCTCGAGAGAATCCGGGACACGGCCTGACGCGGGTTGGCGTCGATGTCGTGGTGTTGGCTGGGGCGGAAGGATTCGAACCTTCGATCTCCTGATCCAGAATCAGGCGCCTTACCGCTTGGCCACACCCCAGCGAGGCTCGGCGAGTCTATCACCGGCCCAATTCGTCACCGATCGTCCGGGTGGCCATAGGCCGACCGGGGACTACGCGGCGGCCACCGATATCGGTACGGTCAGACCATCAATCAATTGCTTGCCAAGGGGTGTCCTGCAGACCATGTCAACCAGCGTTGAGCCCGAAACCTGGCGCGAATACGGCCTCGGCGGACCGCCGGAGCCGTGGGAGCACGGCGACCAGCTCGACCTCGATCGGCTGGCGACCTCGTACTACGTCGACGTGCTCGAGTCGCGGCGGCGGGTCATCGAGTCGGCCGAGGCGGGCGATGCGGACGACCAGGTGGAGGCAGAAGAGCTGTTCACCTTGGCCACGGGCCACAAGCAGGAGATCGACTTCGCGCTACGCCACGAGGCCACGCCCGCCGAGCGAGGCCGGGTTGAGGATCGCCTCCAGGCGCTGATGCGCATCAGCCGCCGGCTGCGAGAGCTCGCCGAGCGGGTGGCGGTCGAACCGGTCCCCTGAGCGCGAGCAATTCCTGACGACGCCCCGCCTAGAATTCGGGGGTGGCCCCACCCCCAGTTCCCACTCCCCTCGAC
>JBKJVN010000062.1:0-4720 GCA_046717345.1 Candidatus Limnocylindria bacterium
CCGCCGCGCCGCTCGTCGTGGAGCTCCTCCAGGCTGGCCCGCGCCTCAAGATCGTGGTCAGCAGCCGGGCTCCCCTGCACGTCTCCGGCGAGCGCGAGTTTCCCGTCCAACCGTTGGGGGTGCCGGATCCGCAACATCTGCCGTCGCTCGACGCACTCTCG
Source organism: Candidatus Limnocylindria bacterium (assembly GCA_046717345.1). Taxonomy (GTDB): domain Bacteria; phylum Chloroflexota; class Limnocylindria; order QHBO01; family QHBO01; genus DASTEQ01. The sequence goes on from JBKJVN010000062.1 coordinate 162, forward strand.
CAATTCGAGGCGGTCAGGCTATTCATCGAGCGGGCGATGGCCGTCAAGCCCAACTTCGCAGTTACCAACGAGAACGCCCCTGCAGTGGCCGCGATCTGCGCTCGCCTCGACGGCTTGCCCCTCGCGATCGAGCTGGCAGCGGCTCGCATCAAGCTGCTTCCAGCCCAGGCCATCCTCGCCCGCCTCGGTGATCGCCTCGGCCTGCTGAGCGGAGGTGGCCGTGACCTGCCAGCCCGCCAGCAGACGCTGCGGGGCGCCATCGCCTGGAGTCACGATCTCCTCGACGACGCCGGGCGACGGCTCTTTGGGCGCTTGGCCGTCTTCATGGGCGGTGCGCGGCTGAACGAGGCCGACACGGTCTGTGGCCCCGCCTCTGAGCTGGGTATCGATGTGCTGGAGGGTCTGGCCGCCCTCGTCGACCAGAGCCTGGTGCGCCAAGAAGAGGTGCACGGCGAGTCTCGCTTCACAATGCTCGAAACCATCCGCGAGTTCGCCCGCGAGCGAATCGAAGAGAGCGCGGAGTTCGGCGAGATCTGTCGACGCCACGCGGCCGTCTATCTCGCGCTCGTCGAGCAGGCGGAGCCTGAGCTGACCGGCCCCGATCAGCGCGACTGGCTCGATCGCGTCGAGCGTGAACACGACAACCTGCGCGCCGCTATCGACTGGACAGTCGACGCTGCCGAAACCGAGACCGCCCTCCGACTCGTCGCCGCCACGTGGCGCTTCTGGCAGATGCGCGGCCATCTCCACGAGGCCCAGCGGCGCATCGCCAAGGCCCTTGCGCTTCCGGATGCGTCCGATCATCAGCAGGTCCGGGCAAGGGCGCTCGAGGCGGCGGGCGGGGTCGCCTACTGGCTGGGCGACATCGTCTCCGCGCACGGCTTCTACGAGGAGGCTTTGACGCTCACGCGGCAGCTGGGGGACGATGCGGCCATCGCCAACGCGGCGTACAACCTGGCTTTTGTGACCGAGACGGAAGACACGCCCAATTTGGGCTTGGCAAGCCCACTCGGTCAGGCACTGCTCGAAGAGAGCCTCGCACTCCACCGGGAGCTCAGCGATCGGCGAGGAGTGGCAAAAGTGCTCTGGGCGCTTGGCGCCGCGAGCTCCGCGGCGGGTGACTTGAACGCTGCAGGGGAACGATACCGCGAGAGCCTGGCTGTCTTTCGGGACCTGGACGACCGCTTCATGACCGGCTGGGCACTCTACGCGCTGGGCGCCCTGGCGCTGAAGAAGATGGAGCTGGCGTCCGCTCACTCATTGACCACTGAGGCGTTGACCATCTTTGACGCAGTGCATGACGTGACGGGGATCGTCCTCTGCCTCGATGGGCTCGCGCCGATTGCCGAAGCCGAAGGCAATCTTGAACGCGGCATGCGACTCGCCGGTGCCGCGGCGGCCCTCCAGGCATCTGGTGGGGTCGACCTGGCCGCGGTCTCGAGAAGAATGAGGGGCCGCGAGGATCCGGCGGCGCGGGCGGAGGGCGACCGGCAGCTGGCGGCCGCGTGGGCGGAAGGCCAGGCGATGACCATTGAGCGGGCCGTCGCTTACGCCCTCGCGGGATCGGTTCAGCCGATGGACCGCGTCTGAGCGCCAAGTGCGCCGAAGGTCCATAGCGGCGCGGCGCCGCCATACTCGGCCAGTGGCTGAGCTCTGCTTCCTGCCCGCCACTGAGCTGGCCCGCCTGATCCGCGAGCGGCGTGCCTCGGCGGTCGAGGTGCTCGAGGCGCACCTGGCGCAGATCGAGCGTCGCAACCCGACGCTCAACGCGATCGTTACGCTCGACCCCGAGCGCGGCATGACCGGCGCCCGCGACGCCGACGCGGCGCTCGACCGCGGAGAAGTGCCGGGGCCGCTCCACGGGGTGCCGATGACGCTGAAGGACGCCTTCGACGTGGCAGGCATGCGCACCACCTGCGGCCACCCTCCCTTGGCCGAGCGCGTGCCAGTCACGGACTCGACCGTCGCGGCCCGCCTCGCGGCGGCCGGCGCGATCGTGATCGGCCACACCAACGTCCCCCCGCTACTCGCCGACTTCCAGACCGCCAACCCGATCTTCGGCCGCACCGCCAACCCGCACGATCCGTCGCGCACCGCCGGGGGCTCGAGCGGTGGCGCCGCCGCGGCGCTCGCCGCCGGGCTGTCTCCCCTGGAGGTCGGCAGCGATACCGGCGGCTCGGTGCGCCTGCCGGCCCACTGCTGCGGCGTCTACGCCCTCAAACCGAGCCAGCACCGCATCCCCCTGAGTGGCCATATTCCGCCGCCTCCGGGAACACCGCGCGCGGATCGCATCTTGACCGTCGCCGGACCGATGGCTCGCAGCCTGGACGATCTCGAGCTGGCGCTGACCCTCCTGAGCGGACCCGACATGCGCGATAGCGACGTACAGCCGCTGCCGCTCGCGCCTTCTCCCACACCGACGCTGGCCGAGCTGCGCCTCGCGTGGACGGGGACGCTCCCGGGAGCGCCGATTGCGTCGGCGATCACATCCGCGTTGGAAGAGCTCGCCGGCGAGCTCTTGGCGGGAGGTGCTCCGGTAGAGCAGCGGCTGCCCGATCTCGACTTCGCCGCACAGCACCAGCTTTTCCGGGACCTCGCCAACCTGCTGCACCACGTCGAGGCCGGAGAGCCGTCGGTGCCGGACGAGCACCTGACCCTGGGTTGGTATGCGGGAGCCCTCCACGAGCGCGATCGGTACCTCACCGCCTGGGAAACCTTCTTCGGCGAGTACGACGCCCTACTCTGCCCGGTGGCCATGACGAGCGCATTCCCCCATCGGCCGACCGGCAGCGCGATTCCGGTCGACGGCGTCGATACCTCCTACTGGCACTTCAACCGCTACACGGGTCTGGCCAATCTGACCGGGCTGCCGGCGTTGGCCATGCCGCTGGCACGCGATGGAGCCGGAATGCCGGTCGGGCTGCAGATCGTGGGGCCGCGCTTCTCGGAGATGCGACTGCTGGCAATCGGCCGCGCGCTCGAGCCGTTCACGATCGGCTTCGTAGCCCCGACCGGCGGCCTTGAAGCTCGAGCCTGGCGAGAAGCGCGAGGAGATGACCCAGGTCTAACGGGCGGGTAACCGCCAGGAGCGTTGAGGAAGCCGCGGCTGTGCTACACATGGCGCCGTGACAGAGATCGGCACCGAGCTGCGTGAAACTGGGAAGCTGGAGCCGGCTGCGTACTCGCAGCTCGAGACCGCATTCAGCGGCGAGCTGATCCGTCCAGGCGATCCCACCTACCACGAGCACCGGAAGATCTGGAACGGTGCGATCGACCGGTTTCCCGCGCTGATCGCCCGGTGCCGCGACGTGGACGACGTCATCGCGGCCGTGGCGTTCGGGCGCGAGACTGGCCTGCCGGTCGCCGTGCGAGGCGGTGGCCACAGCTTTCCCGGACTGTCCGTCATCGACGGCGGGCTGGTCATCGATCTGGGGCTCATGAACGCCATCCGCGTCGACCCGGAAGCCCGCATCGCCAGCGCCGGAGCGGGCGTTCGCCTCGGCGAGCTCGACCGCGCCACGCAGCCATTCGGCCTGGCCGTCCCGGCTGGCATCGTCACCACCACCGGGCTGGCCGGCCTCACCCTAGGCGGCGGCATCGGTTGGCTCATGCGCAAGTACGGGCTGACGATCGACCAGCTCCTATCGGTCGATCTCGTCACCGCCGGCGGCGAGTTGGTCAAGGCCAGCGAGACGGAGAACGCGGACCTGTTCTGGGGGGTGCGCGGTGGCGGCGGCAACTTCGGGATTGTCACCGAGTTCGAGTTCCGCCTGAATCCGCTTGGACCGATGGTGCTGGCCGGTCCCATCTATTGGCCGATGGAGGACTCGGCGCGGGTCCTGCGCTTCTATCGCGACTGGATCGCCGATGTCCCCGACGACCTGACCACGATCGTCGTGCACCGCAAGGCGCCGCCGCTGTCGTTCATCCCCTCGCATCTGCACGGCAGGAGGGTCGTCAGCGTGACCGTCTGCTACGCCGGACCCATCGAAGAGGGCGAGAAGGTCGTTCGGCCGCTCCGGGAGTTCGGCTCGCCGGTGCTCGACCTCTGTGCGCCGAAGCCCTTCCTCGAGCACCAGTCGATGTTCGACTCCTCGCTGCCGCCCGGCTACTGGTACTACTTCCGGGCCTGCGACGTCGCCGAGCTGACCGATGAGGTGATCGATATCACGGCTGAGCACGCGCTGCGCCTGAAGTCCCCCGTGACGGCGTTTCCCATCTTCCAGCTCGGAGGTGCCGTGGGGCGCGTTGGCGAGGCGGACACGGTCTTCAACGGCCGTCGCGCCGGCTACACCTTCAACATCAACGCCACGACCGTCACGAGCGAGGGATTCGACGAGGAACGGGAGTGGTCGCGGGCCATGTGGGCGGCCCTCGCCCCGTACCACACCAGCGTCTACGTGAACTTCCTCATGGAAGAGGGCGAGGAGCGCATCCGCCAGGCATACGGGCCGCAGAAGTACGACCGCCTCAAGGCACTCAAGCGCAAGTACGACCCGGACAACTTCTTCCGGTTGAACCAGAACATTCGCCCGGACTGAGGTCCTGTGCGCGACCTG
>JBKJVN010000063.1:0-17825 GCA_046717345.1 Candidatus Limnocylindria bacterium
GGTGCGTGACCCGATCGATGTCGGCGCGCGGAAAGGCGAGGTCCCGCAGGCGGCGCTCGACGAGCTCAGCGCCGACCGACTCGTGGCCGATGAAGTGGCCGTCGGCCGCGGTGGGCGCCTTGCCAACGTCGTGGAGCAGCCCGGCCAGGCGCAGCACCGGGTCCGCGGCCGGCAGCGCGTCCACGGCCCGCAGCGAGTGGTCCAGCGCGTCGCCACCCAGGACCTTGCCCTGCTCCACGCCCCGCAGAGCCGCCAGCTCGGGAAGCACCACGCCCAGCAGCGCCAGCCGCTCCATCAGGGAGAACCCGCGTGATGGCGTCTCCTCGGCCAGGAGTCGGAGCAGTTCGTCGCGAACCCGCTCCCCGGAGAGCTGCGCGGCGGCGGGAGCCAGCCGCGCGACCGCGGCCTCCGTGGCGGGGTCCATGGTCAGGCGCAGGGTGGTGGCGAACCGCACGGCCCGCAGGAGGCGGAGCGCGTCCTCGGTGAAGCGCTGCTCCGGGTCCCCCACCGCGCGCAGGACGCCGGCCGTCAGGTCCGACCGCCCGCCGTACGGGTCGACCAGGTGGCCGCGCCCCGCGGCCAGGTCATCGGGGACCCACGCCATGGCGTTGATCGTGAAGTCGCGTCGCTCCAGGTCGTCCTCGAGCCGCGTCCCCCACCGCACCTCCGAAGGGTGGCGCGCGTCGCGGTACCCCGCTTCGGTGCGGTAGGTCGTCACCTCCACGGCCATCGGTCCGGATCGGACCGTGACGGTCCCGTACGGGTTGACCCAGGTGGAGTCGGGAAACAGCGCGGCCACCACGTCCGGCGGAGCGGAGGTGGCTACGTCCCAGTCGCCGGGCTCGACCCCGCGCACCAGATCGCGCACGCAGCCCCCAACCAGCGCGGCCCCGTGACCGGCGGCGGCCAGGTCACCCAGGATGGCGGTGACCGGGGCGGGGAGCCTCAGTTCCGTGGCTTGGGCTCGTCCAGGAACAGGAACGTGCGCCAGGCGTCGTTCCGCTCATCGGTCAGGTAGGAGCCATACAGGTAGCGCGCGTCGGCGCGCGGGGCGCGCGGCTCGCGGCGCGGGGCCATCCGCGACTCGGCCAGGGTCTTGGAACCCTTGCGGTGGTTGCAGCGCCGGCAGGCGGCAACCAGGTTCTCCCACTCGTGCCGGCCGCCGCGGTGCCGCGGCACGACGTGGTCGATGGTCAGGTCGTGGGTGGCGGTGCCGCAGTACTGGCAGGTGTGGCGGTCCCGGGCGAACACCTCGCGTCGCGAGAGTTTGACCCGCGGCTGGGGCCGGCGGACGAGGTACACCAGGCGAATGACCGACGGCGCGTCAAAGGCGCGGCTGACGGTGTGGATCACCTGGTGGTTGCGGGCGATCAGCTCCGCCTTCTCGGCGCCGAGCAGCCGGAAGGCGCGCCTGATGTCGCAGACGTTGAGGGCCTCGTAATTCTGGTTGAGAACCAGGACCGGTGCGTTGAGCAATCCGCGCCTCCGTGGGCGCGATGATAGCCGAGCCGCCAACGAGGCCCGGCAGCCAGGCCCACCGATCGGATCCTCGAGGGGCCGCGAGTACAATGCGGGCCTGATGACGACCACCGAGCCAACCATCCACGACGGCACCCAAACCTCGACCTGGGCGACCAAGGTCGGGCTGGCGCGCATGCTCGCCGGCGGGGTGATCATGGACGTCGTGACCGCCGATCACGCTCGAATCGCGGAAGAGGCGGGCGCGGTGGCGGTGATGGCCCTCGAGCGCGTCCCGTCGGACATCCGCAAGCATGGCGGGGTGGCTCGCATGAGCGACCCCAAGCTGATCGAGGACATCAAGCGGGCGGTCACCATCCCGGTCATGGCCAAGTGCCGGATCGGCCACTTCGTGGAGGCCCAGATCCTGCAGGCCCTGGAGGTCGACTACATCGACGAGTCGGAGGTCCTGACCCCGGCCGATGAGGCGCACCACATCGACAAGCACCGCTTTGACGTGCCCTTCGTGTGCGGTTGCCGAGACCTGGGTGAGGCGCTGCGCCGGATCGGCGAGGGGGCGGCCTTGATCCGGACCAAGGGCGAGGCGGGCACCGGCAACGTGGTCGAGGCCGTGCGCCACATGCGCGCGGTCCGGTCGGGCATCGCGGAGCTGCGCACCATGCGTTCGGACGAGCTCTTCGCCGCCGCCAAGGAGCTGCGCGCCCCGCTGGAGGTCGTGCGGCAGGTGGCCGAGCTGGGCGAGCTGCCGGTCCCCAACTTCTCGGCCGGCGGCGTCGCCACCCCGGCCGACGCGGCCCTCATGCGCCAGCTCGGCGCGGAAGCGGTCTTCGTTGGGAGTGGCATCTTCAAGGCCGAGCACCCCGAGAAGGTCGCCCGCGCCATCGTCAAGGCCACTACCCACTACGACAACGCGGAGATCCTGGCCGAGGTCAGCGCCGGCCTGGGTGAGCCGATGCATGGCCTGGAGCTGGCCGAGATCCCTGCCGAGGAGCGGCTGGCCACCCGGGGTTGGTAGGCACAGAGCGCCGGCCGCGGGTCGGCATCCTGGCCCTGCAGGGGGACGTTCGCGAGCACGCCGCCGCGCTGCGGGAGGTTGGCGCCGAGCCGGTGGAGGTCCGCCTTCCGCGTGACCTGGCCGGGTTGGAGGCCCTCATCCTGCCAGGTGGGGAGAGCACCACCATGCGGCGCCTGATCGACGCCTACGGCCTGGCCGAGCCGATCCTCAGCCTGGCGGCCTCGGGTGCGCCGATGTGGGGCACCTGCGCGGGCATGATCCTGCTCGCCCGCCGAATCACCGATGGCGATGAGCCGATCCTGCCGCTGCTCGACATCGAGGTCCGGCGCAACGCCTACGGGCGCCAGCTGAACTCGTTCGAGGCCGACCTGTCAGTGCCGGCCCTCGGGGACGAGCCGGTCCACGCAGTCTTCATCCGCGCGCCGGTGGTGACCGACGTGGGGCCCGGGGTCGAGGTCCTGGCCACCGACCCGATGGGGCGCACGGTGGCCGTGCGCCAGGGCCGCCTGCTGGCCACCGCGTTCCACCCCGAGCTGACCGGGGATCGGCGCTTCCACCGCGCGCTGGTCGACCTCATCGGGGTCGAGACGCGAGCATGACCAGCGTGGCCAACGATGCCGGCGAGGTGCGCGCCGCGCGCCTGACCGATCGCCAGGCCCTGGCCGAGCTGTCGGGGCAGGTCCACGCCGCGTCGGATGCATATCGGCGCAGCCTGGGCGTGCCCGCCCCGGCGGGGAGCCCCGGCATCAAGCTGTCGACCCTCATCCCGTCGTGGATCCCGCTGCGCCCGCCATCGGTCCACCTGGTGGCCGAATCGGACGGGGCGCTGATCGGCTCATGCCGGGCCATCACCGAGCCGCACCGTGACGACTGGGTGATCATCGAGCTCGACGCCGCCGACGGGCCGATGGCCGGCGAAGTGCGCTGGGCCCTCCTCGAGGCCCTCATCGCCGAGGGGGCCAAGCGCGGCGTGGCGCGCTATCACGTGGCCTGCGCGGACGTCCGCGAGAACCTCCAGCTGTTCGGGACGGCCGGCTTCATGGCATACGCCCAGGAGGAGATCCTGTACCGCCCGGCCGAGGAGCCGGGGAGCAGTGGGCGTAGCTGGTTGCGCCGCGGCTTCCGGAATCGGCTGCCCAGGCGGGGAGCCGTCGCCGCGGACATCAACCTCCAGCCCGCCGGGGCCCCCGACGCCTGGCACCTGTTCGACCTGTGGAGCCACTGCACCCCGCCCGCCATCGCGCGGGTGGAGGACTACCGCGCCGCGGACTGGGAGTCGGCGGGCCACGAGGCCATCGTCCCGCGCTCCAGCCTGAACCCCATCCTCCACTTCTCGGCCGTCAATGCCTGGCTTGCGCCACTCGACCAGCGGGCCGGGGGGTTCGTTCAGCACGGGGCCAGCCGGGTGGGACCGCACTACCTGCGCTTCCTGGTCCGCGACGGAACCGACGGGGCCGCTCTGCTCAATGCGGTCCTGGGGCGCCTGCCCGCGGACGCGCTGGCTGCCGGGATCCTGGCTCCGGTGCGAACATACGAATCGGCGGGACTACAGGCAGCCGCGGACGCGGGCTTCGCGCCGGTGGGGCGAGTCACCCTGCTGGTACGCGAGGTGAGGGCCACGGCACGCCAACCGGCGATGGTGCCGGCGGTCAATTGAGCAGGCAACCGAGCGCGGAGGAACGCGTGACGAAACTCGAAACCACCGACGACCTCGAAGCCCTGTTGGGGGCGCTGCCCCCGGAGGTCATCGAGCGCGTCCGCGGCTTGGGGTCGCGAGCCGACCTGTTGGAGGTCGTCCTCGACCTGGGCCGCCGACCGGAGGCCCGCTTCACGCACGGCGAGGAGCTCCTCCTGGAGCGGGAGGTCACCGAGGCCGACATCGGCTGGGTAGTAGACCGTATCGGCGCCTTCGGCGACGACAACCGGGCCGGCATCGAGCGCACCCTGCATCGGATCAGCGCCATCCGGAATCGGTCCGGCAAGGTGGTGGGCCTGACCTGCCGCATCGGGCGGGCCGTGTTCGGGACCATCGACATCATCCGCGACATCGTGGAGTCGGGGCAGAGCCTGCTGATCCTGGGCCGGCCGGGGATCGGGAAAACGACCATGTTGCGCGAGGTGGCCCGCGTCCTGGCCGACGACCTGGGCAAGCGGGTGGTGGTGGTCGACACGTCCAACGAGATCGCCGGCGACGGGGACATCCCGCACCCGGGGATTGGTGACGCACGGCGGATGCAGGTTCGGACTCCCACCGAGCAGCACGCGGTGATGATCGAGGCGGTCGAGAACCACATGCCCGAGGTCATCGTCATCGACGAGATCGGGACCGAGCTGGAGGCCATCGCGGCCCGCACCATTGGCGAGCGGGGCGTCCAGCTGGTGGGCACTGCCCACGGCAACACGCTGGACAACCTCATGCTCAACCCGACCCTGTCCGACCTGATCGGCGGGATCCAGACCGTGACCCTGGGCGACGAGGAGGCCCGCCGGCGCGGGACCCAGAAGAGCGTGCTGGAGCGCAAGGCGCCGCCGACGTTCGACGTGGTGGTCGAGATCGTGGAGCGCGACCGGGTCATCGTCCACCGCAGCGTGGCGGAGACCGTGGACGCCATCCTGCGCGGCCACATGGTGCCGCCCGAGTCCCGCTGGCGGGACGAGGCAGGCGAGGTGCGCGCCGCGACCAAGTACGACTACCGGATCCACGAGGCCGCCTCCAACAGCTCGATGTTCGTGACTCCCGAGCCGGGCGGCCACGGCACGTTCACCCGGCGCACCGGCCTGTCGGGGCTGCAGCCGCTCCCCGGTGGGCGGGGTCAGGGGTCGATCGAGGAGGCGATGCTCGCATCAGACGTTTCCTCGGACGTGGCCCAGGCCACGACCGCCCGCGAGCGCGAAACGCGTGTGGCAAGCATGCGGCCCATGGCCGTGTTCCCGTATGGCGTCAGCCGCAAGCGCCTGGAGCAGGCGGTTCGCGAGCTGGGCGTGCCGGTGACCGTGGCTCGCGACCTGGAGGAATCGGACGCCGTCATCACCCTGCGGACCTACTACCGGAGGAAGCCACCGGCCCTGCGCGACGCGGAGGCGGGCGGCACCCCCCTGTTCGTGCTCAAGACGAACACGCTGCTTCAGATGGAGTCCATGCTCGCCAACCTGTACGAGCTGGAGGCCAATCCCCAGGAGGCCGCCCTGCGCGAGACGGCGGAGGCCATCGGTCTGGTGCAGGAAAGCGGCCGATCCATGGAGCTGGCGCCCCAGAACGCGTACGTCCGGCGACTCCAGCACCAGCTGGCCGAGCAGCACAACCTCATGAGCCGCTCGCGGGGCAGCGAGCCGAACCGTCGGGTTCAGCTCCTTCCCGAAGAGGGGCGCGCCTGGCGCTAGGTTTGTTCATCACCCTGGAGGGCCCCGAAGGCAGCGGCAAGAGCACCGCCGCGCGCCACCTGGCCGAATGGCTGCGCACCCGCGGCGTGCTGACGACCCTGACCGCCGAACCAGGCGGAACTCCGGTGGGCGAGGAGATCCGGCGCCTCCTGCTCCACATCCGGACTCTCTCCGACGACCTTGATCCCAAGGCCGACGCGCTCCTGTTCGCCGCCGGACGCGCTCAGCACGTGGAGCGCCGCATTCGCCCCGCGCTGGTGCGCGGGGAGTGGGTGGTGTGCGCCCGCTACCTGGACTCGTCCATGGCCTACCAGGGCGGCGGCTACGGCCTCGACATGGACGCTCTGCGCGACCTCCAGGCGTTCGCCACGGGTGGGTTGAAACCGGACCTCACCATCCTCCTGGATGTGCCGGTCGAGATCGGCCTCGGGCGCAAGCGACGCGAGCGTTGGAACCGGTTCGAAGACACGGAGAGCGCTGCCTTCTTCGAGCGCGTGCGCGGCACCTACCTCGAACTGGCCGCGGCCGAGCCTGATCGGTACCGGGTCCTTGACGCCTCCGGATCGGTCGACGACACCGACGCAGCCATCCGCGAGCTCGTTGAGCCCCTCCTCAGCCGCTGAGCAGGTCCCAGCGGGTCGCGGTACCCCGCACGTCAGCCGCGCTCCAGGCCCGGACGAGCGCCGCCCGGACCGCGAAATACGGCATCTGGGGGTCGGCAGGGTCAAGCCGCCAGCCGTACGTGGCCTCGTACCGGTCGACGACAGCGACCGGGACCGTCGCCGGTGCCGCCTGCCGTGCCTCCCCTTCCACGACGACCGCATTGGCCGCATCTGGCAGGTGCACCAAGGCGCGTGGGTCGCGGGCCAGGTGACGGGCCGTTCGCGTCCGGGGGCTCATGGTGAACCACAGGCACCCGTCCTCCCAGACGCCCCACACCGCCACCGCGTGCGGGCGGCCATCGGGGCGGATCACCACCAGCCAGAAATAGCGCTCAGTACGCAGCCGCGCCTCAATGTCGCCCCAGGTCGCGGCCGATGGTGCCGACTCCGGTTCGTCAGCCCCGTACTCCACCTGGTCGGGGATTTCGATCGCCTGTCGGGCGGGTTCCGGCGTGGACATCGGTCCCTTCCAGGATGCGGATTGGCGGGGGGTCGTCTGGCATACTAGCCGCCCCTGCACACGAGACCGCGATGAAGCTCGTCACTGCCGTCGTCCACAGCGAGGACGCCGGAGCCCTCGTCGACGCCCTGCTCGAGAAGGAGTACCGCGCCACCCGGCTGAACTCGTCGGGCGGGTTCCTCAAGCAGGGCAACGCGACCATCCTGATCGGGTGCGAGGAAGACCAGGTCGACGCGGTGCTGGCCCTCATCAGCGCCAACTGCCACGCCCGCAAGCAGTTCGTGAACCCCATGCCCCCGATCATGGAGCCGGGCGAGTTCTACATGCCCTACCCGGTCGAGGTCGAGGTCGGCGGGGCCACCGTCTTCGTCCTCCCCGTCGAGCGCTTCGAGCGCTTGTAGCAGGACCGATACCGATGCGCGCGTCTCCGCGCGCCTGGGTGGACGAGTTGGAGTTCGGGGCGCCGGACGTGGTGGCCGTCTGGCGGCTGATCGATCCCGCCGACTTCAGCAAGGATTACTCGGCGATCCGCGCTGAGCTGAGTCGCCGGTCGGGACCCGGCAGCGCGGCACGTGTGCTGGCCGAGCAGGAAGCAATCGCCGGCGCTCTCGAGGCGATCCTGGCCGAGATGCCCGATGCTCTGCTCAGCGCGCCCGGCGGAGAGGAGGACTGGAACGTGGCCCAGGCCTTCGCCCACGCCACCGGGTCGCGACGCTACTTGGCCGCAGCGGCTGCCATGGCTGCCCGCGGCGAGTGGCCCGATCCACCGCCGGTTGTCACGCCGGGAATCCCCGGGCCTGCCGATGCCGACCGCGCGGCGCTGCTCATGCTGCTGGGCAAGAGTCGCCGCTCCATGGCCCTGTCGGCCGCGGCAATCGCGGGTCACGAGACCGATCCCTGCCCGCTCGACCATCCGCTGATCGGCACCCGGCTGCTTTGCGGGGAGTGGCTCCTGTTCTGCGGCATCCACGACCTCATGCACCTCGAGCAGCTCCACGACCTGCTGGACCGCGCCTCGGGATGAGCGGCGACCAGCGCCCCGCGCCGCTGGTCCTGATGGGCGCCCCCGCGGCCGACGAGGCACCGTTTGGCTCGTACGCAGCGGTGCTGGCCACCGGCCGGCACCTGCTGGCCGCTGAGCTCAGCCAGCGCCTGGCCCGCCAGGGCGCCGCCGTGGAGCTGATCCCGCCGGCCGCGGAGGCCGGGCCGTTTCACTGGGGAAGTTGGTACTCGCGCGCGGCCCGGGCTGCGCTGGACGACGCCGGCGACCGAGTAGACGCACTGGGTTGGGTCGGCGCCGGTGCCCTGGCCATGCTCGGGGACGAGCCGCTGGACACGCTGCTGAGCCCCATCCCCGGAGAGGTGGTCACCAACAACCGGTTCAGCTCCGATGCATTCGTGGTGGCCGGAGACCTGACCGCCGCATTGGGCGTACTGGCCGGATTGGGGGCCGATAACGGCGCCCCGCGGGCCCTGGAAGCGGCCGGTTTTACGGTCCGCGACCTCTCTGGCGCGCCGTGGACGCGATTCGACGTCGACACGCCGCTCGATCTCGCCCTGTTGCGCGTGGCGACGCGCATCGCCGGCACGCGGACGCTGGATCCGGCGATCGTCGCGTTCCTCGAGGGCGCGCAGTTGCCCGGCGGCCGCCCCCTGGAGATCCCGCGCCTCGAGGATCTGCTGGCGGTCCTGCGCAACCGGAACGCGGAGCTCCTGGTGGCCGGTCGCGTCCCGTCGAGCGCCTTCGCGTACCTCGAGGAACAGGCCGCCTGCCGTGTCCGCCTCTTCGTCGAGGAGCGTGGGATGCGAGCCGCACCCATCCACCGTCCACGATCCTTACTCGCGGATTGGGTGACGGAACACGGGGGCGCCTCGCTTATGGAGCACCTGGCGACCCTCGGCGATGCGGTCATCATCGACACACGGGTCGTGATGGCGTCCCTTGCCGGGTCATCGGACACCGCCGCTTGGCCATCGCCAGAAGAGCGGTACGCCTCCGACCTCGGCGACCCTTCGCCTATAGCCACTCCGTGGCTCCGTGACCTCACTACGGCTGCGGCCTCCGCATCGGTCCCGTTCCTGCTCGGCGCCCACACTTTGGTCAGCGACGGCCTCCGCATCCTCACAGACGCCGCCTGGCTTGGCAGGTAGCCGAGTTCGTCGTCGGAAGGCTCTCCTGATAGACTCTGATCAGGAGATTTGATCCGCATTGCGGGCCGTAGCGGCCCGCTCGAGCAAGCACAACGACGATGGACCAGACCGGGCTGCTCTATGTCCTGGGGTTCGGCTTCGCCGCGACGACCTTCGTGTTCGGCACGATTCTGTTCTCGTGGCTGATCACGCATCGGCGCAAGGAGGCCCAGAAGGGGCTGCCCTACGAGTGCGGAATCGACACCATTGGTGACACGTGGTCCCGCTTCGGGCTGGCGTTCTACCTGTACGCCCTGCTGTTCGTTGCGTTCGACGTGGAGATCATCTTCATCTACCTCTGGGCGATCGTGATTCGCGACCTCACACTCACCGGCATGATCCTGATGGGGATCTTCCTGGTGGTCCTGATGTACGGCGAGTTTTACGCCTGGAAGAAGGGTGACCTGAAATGGCGATAACAACCCCACCCAAGGCTGACGAGCCGATCGTCATCCCCGACGCGGCCGGCGACGATCCGCTGCTGGGCGAGTTCGGGATGGAGAACCACCCCCAGGGTGGGTTCCACGGCCTGCTGGAGGTCATCCCCACCCGCGCCGACTACATCCTGGACCTGATCCGGGCCAACTCGTTGTGGCCGCTTCTGTCAGGCCTGTCGTGCTGCGCCATCGAGATGATGAGCACCGCCACCAGTGTCAACGACATCGACCGATTCGGGATGTTCCCGTTCCGCGCCTCGCCGCGCCAGGCCGACGTCCTGATCGTGGCCGGCACCCTGACCACCAAGATGGCCGGGCCGCTGGTCCGCCTGTGGCAGCAGATGCCGGAACCGAAATGGTGTGTCGCGATGGGCACCTGCACCACCTCCGGCGGACGCTTCAAGCGCAGCTACAGCGTCGTCCAGGGCGTGGACCGGGTCATGCCGGTCGACGTCTACGTGCCGGGTTGCCCGCCGCGCCCCGAGGGCCTGATCTACGGGTTGATGAAGCTCCAGGAGCTGGTCAAGCAGCGCCGCGGCCAATGGGGAACGTATGCCGACCGAGGTCCCGACCTCCGATCCTGGGAAGGAGACGTGCGCTGAGCGCACCGGCCGCGGCGGGCCCGCTGGTCCGGCTGCTGAGCGACCGTCTCGCCGACGCGGCGAGCGACCTGTGGACCGACGAGGACACGGTCGAGATCCAGGTTCCCCGCGACAAGATCGTCGATTCTCTCCGCACCCTGCGCGACGACGCTGACTTCGGCTTCTACTTCCTGGCCGATGCGGCCGCGGTCGACTACGGGGTAGGCAACTGGTTCGAGGTCGTGTACCACCTGTACTCGGACCGCCACCCCACCTGGCTGCGGGTCCGGGTCAAGGTCGACCGCGAGAATCCCGTGACGCCCACCATCACCTCCCTGTGGGAGGGGGCGATGTTCCACGAGCGCGAGATGTACGACATGATGGGCATCGTCTTCGAGGGCAACCGCGACCTGCGGCGGATCTACATGTCGCCCGACTACCGGTCATTCCCACAGCGCAAGGACTTCCTGCTCCCCGATGACGCCGCCGACTCCGCAGCCGCCGGCAACCGCCCGCTGGAGCGGCCCGAAACGTGGGACCTGACCAAGTTGGAAGACGCGGCCGCGCACCGCGACGAACCGGGAGGCCCGGTGTGACGACCACCAGGTCGCGCCCCGCGCCGGAGCAACCCTCCGAGGAGCCGCGCATCCCGGACCCCATTGCCCTGGACGCCTTGGCGACCGCCACGCCGCGCCAGGAGTTCTTTGGGTTCGACATCGTCCCGCCCCCCGACCGGCCGCCCCAGACCGAGCGCGAGCAGGAGGTCTACACCCTCGGCGACGGCGAAATGCTCGTCAACATGGGCCCACAGCACCCCTCCACACATGGGGTGATGCGGCTGGTGGTCAAGGTCCGCGGCGAGGTGGTCATCGACATCGACCCGGTGCTCGGCTACCTGCACCGAGGGATCGAGAAGCTGTGCGAGGAGGCGACCTACACCACGGTCCTGACCTACGTGGACCCCATGGACTACATGTCGGCCATGCACAACGAGCACGCGCCGGCCATCGCGTTCGAGAAGCTGTACGGGATCCAGGCCCCGCGCCGCGCGG
Organism: Candidatus Limnocylindria bacterium; assembly: GCA_046717345.1. GTDB lineage: Bacteria > Chloroflexota > Limnocylindria > QHBO01 > QHBO01 > DASTEQ01. The sequence goes on from JBKJVN010000063.1 coordinate 11,258, forward strand.
AGTACATTCGAGCCCTGGTGGTGGAGCTGAACCGGGTCTTCAGCCACGGCCTGATGATGGGCTTCCTGGCGCTCGACATCGGCGGCCTGACCCCCATCCTGTACGGCTTCATCAACCGCGACGAAGTGGTGGAGATGCTGGCCGCCATCTCCGGCCAGCGGATGCTGTTCAACTTCTTCCGTGTGGGCGGGGTGAACTTCGACACCAATGACGAGTTCATGTCGCGCCTCGGCCGATGGCGGGCCAACGTCCTGGACAACGTCGAGATGAACGAGAAGATCCTGACCGATAACGAAATCTTCCGAGCTCGGACCAGGGGGATGGGCACCCTGAGCGGCAAGGAAGCGATAGCCCTGGGGGTCAGCGGACCCAACCTGCGGGCCAGCGGGGTGCCGTTCGACGTCCGCAAGGCCCACCCGTACTGCATCTACAACGAGCTCGAGTTCGACGTCATCACCCACACCGAGGGCGACACCTATGCCCGCTACATGCAGCGCATCGCGGAGCTGAAGCAGTCCATCCACCTTATCGACCAGATCGTGGACAAGATGCCCCACGGCCCGGTCCAGGCCCAGGTGCCGGGGATCATCCGCCCTCGCCCCGGACGCGCCTATGCGGCCATCGAGTCGCCCCGTGGGCTGTACAGCGTGTACGCCATCAGCGACGGCGGCCCGAACCCGTATCGGTTCCGCATGCGCGACCCGAGCTTCATCAGCCTCCAGGTCATGCCCAAGCTCATGCCCGGGCACCTCATCGCCGACACCATGGCGATCATGGCCAGCCTGGATCCGATCATGGGCGGCGTGGACAAGTAGGGCGGAGATGGATCCGGCGACCATCGAAACCCTGCTCGGCGTCGGCCGTTTCGTGGCGGCCACGACCCTGCTCCTGCTGCTGACGGTGCCGACTGCCTTCATCGTGGGCCAGCTGGAGCTGAAGATCATCGCCCTCATGCAGCTCCGCTACGGCCCCAACCGGGTCGGCCCGCGCGGGATGTTCCAGAGCGCGATCCACGGCTTCAAGATCCTGGCCAAGGAGGACCAGACGCCGGATCGAGCCGACGTGCCGGTCTTCACCCTGGCGCCCTGGATGGTGTTCATGGCGGCCGCCATGAGCATGCTGGTCATCCCGTTCGCCCCCGGGCTGGTGGCCTTCGACTCCGACATCGGCGTCATCTACTTCTTCGCCATCATCGGTCTGTCGGTGGTCGGGATGCTGGTCGCCGGTTGGGCCAGCTACAACAAGTACGCCCTGCTGGGCGGGCTGCGGAGTGCGGCCCAAATGGTCAGCTACGAGATCCCGCTGACCCTGTCCATCGTGGGCGTGGTGGTCCTGACCGGGACGTTGTCTTTCACGCACATCGTCGAATGGCAGCTGGAGCACGGCTGGGCGGTCATCTGGCAGCTGGTCGGCTTCCCGATCTTCTTCATCGCCGCCGCCGCGGAGATCAACCGCACCCCGTTCGACATGGTGGAGGCCGATTCGGAGATCGTGGCCGGCCCGTTCACCGAGTACTCGGGCATGCGATTCGGCTTCTTCTATTTTGCGGAGTACGTCGCACTTTTCATCATGTGCGGCATCCTGGTCACCCTCTTCTTCGGCGGGTGGCTGGCACCTTGGCCCTTCCCGGCCCAGCTGGACGGCTTCGCCGGCACCGTCTACGGCCTGGTCTGGTTCTTCCTGAAGACGTACATCTTCGTGTTCATCGCGATCTGGGTGCGGGCCACCCTGCCCCGGGTGCGCGTCGATCAGCTGATGGGGATGGCCTGGAAGGTGATGTTGCCGCTGGCTCTAGTGAACCTGTTCGTGACCGCTGCGGTGGTCCTGATCTTCAAGCTGTGATGGCCTGATATGGCGATCCCCGGCTCCGGCCTGCTCACCGGCATGGGCGTCACCCTGCGCAACCTCTTCCGCCCCAAGGTCACGCAGCAGTACCCCGAGGTGCGCCCCGCCATGGCGGAGCGTTGGCGGGGTCGGCTGGACCTGATCTACGACCCGTTCGGCGAGCACAAGTGCGAGGTCTGCTTCCAGTGCGCCATGGTGTGCCCGGTGGAAGCCATTGACATGAGCGGCTTCGACTCGCAGGGCAACAAGATCCGATACGGGCTGCCCGAGATCTATGACGAGCGCCGGGACCCCAACGCCTTCCGGCGGGCCGGCCTTCCATCCAGACCGATGCGCAACGCGGCGCGCTGGGAGGAAGCGGTCGATACCGCGTGGGTCGACCAGGTCATCGATGGGTTTGGCGGGCGTCCGGAGTCGCTGGTCGCGATCTTCGGCGCGGTCCAGACCAGATACGGGTACCTGCCCGAGCCCGCGTTGCGCCGGATCAGCGACCGGATGACGATCCACTGGGCCCAGGTCTTCGGGGCCGCCGGGCTGGGCGGCTTCCGGCTGCTGCCCACCGAGGGGCACCTGGTCACGGTGTGTGACTGCGCCGCGTGCCACTTCGCCGGAGGCGACAAGCTCCTGGCGGCGCTGGAGGAGGAGCTGGGCGTGCGGGCCGGGGAGACGACCGATGACGGCGCGTTCACCCTGGAGACCGATGCGAGCGTGGGAGCGGGCGCGATCGCGCCGGCCGTGCGGATCGACACTCTGGTCTACGGGCCGCTCAACGTGGACGAGGCGCGCCACCTGATCTACGCCCGGCGGGCGGAGAAGACACGCGCCGAAAAGGCCGGGGCCAGCGCCTGATGGCCGCCGGGCTCTCCCCGCAGATCCGGATCCTCCCCGGCGGGGAGCAGCGCCTGCTGGCCGGGATCGGGAAGCTGGACGCCGAGTCGCTGGATGCGTACCGCAAAGCCCGTGGTTACCGCGGCCTTACCCGCGCCATCACCAAGCTCTCGCCGGACGAGGTCATCACCGAGATCTTCGCGTCCCGGCTGCGCGGCCGGGGCGGGGCCGGGTACCCGGCGGCCGACAAGTGGCGCGCCACCCGTTCCGCGCCCGGGGAGCGGAAGATCGCGGTCGCGAACCTGATGGGTGCCGACCCGACATCGCTGGGCGACCGGACCCTGGCCGAGGGCAACCCGCACCTCGTCTTGGAGGGGCTGCTCATCGCGGCCGCCGCGGTGGGAGCGTCCGAGGCCATCCTGGCGGTCCGTCGCGACTGGACCGCGGCCATCGACCGCCTCCGCAAGGCGGTGGCAGATGCCGAGGCCGCGCACCTGGCGGGCTATCTCATCCTGGGCACCGACGTATCGGTCCAGGTGTCGGTGTGGGAAGGCTCCGGCGCGTACGTGGCCGGGGAGGAGACGGCCCTCATCCACGCCCTCCAAGGCGACCGCGGCATGCCGCTCATCCGCCCCCCGTACCCGGCCGCGCGCGGGCTGTGGGGCGTCCCGACCCTGGTCCACAACGGCGAAACCCTGGCCCACGTGGCCTGGATCCTGGGCCACTCGGCAGGCGACTTTGCCAAGGTCGGGCCCGAGGCGGCGCCGGGCACCAAGTTGGTCACCATCGCCGGCGCGGTGCGCAACCCCGGCCTCGCGGAGGTGGCGATGGGCACCGTGGTGGCCGACATCGTCAAGCTGGCCGGCGGGTCGACCGGGACCGTGAAAGCCGCATTCGTGGGCGGGCCGGGTGCCGGCGCGCTGGCAGCCAACGAACTGTCTGACACGGGCTACGAATACGGCGCGCTGGGCGCTGCCGGCGCCCACATCGGTTCGGGATCGGTCCTGGTCACCGACGCGGCCACCTGCATGGTGGCCACGGCCCGCTTCCTGCTGGACTACTCCGCGCGCGAGGCGTGCGGAAAGGCCGTCCCGTGCCGGATCGGTCCGTTGCGTCTGGTGGAGACCCTGGACCGCATCCTGGCTGCAACTCCCCGTCCGAACGACCTGGTCCTGCTCCGGGAGCTGTCGGCCAAGATCGCCGACACCGCCCTGTGCCGCCTCGAATCGCTGGCCCCACGCCCCATGCTGACCACCCTGGACCGCTTCGCGGACGAGTACCGCGCCCACGCCGAGCGGGGCGTCTGCCTGGCGGGCTCGTGCAAGACGGACCCGGTCTCCCCGTTGCTGACGCCGCTGGCGTCATAGGATTGGACCGATGACCTTCGCAGGCAACGGCAACGGAAAGGGCAAGGGCGATGGCGCCACGCTGGGGCGCCTGGAGGACTACGCCCCCATCTGGCCGGTGGTTCCCGGCACGCGCAAGATCACGGTCACGATCAACGGCCGCCAGGTCCAGGCCGAGGAGGGCCAGACGATCCTCCAGGCCTGTCGGGTGCTGGGGCTCGAGATCCCGACCCTGTGCTACGAGCCCAAGCTGTCCCCGTACGGTGCCTGCCGGATCTGCGTGGTCGAGGTCGACGGCCAGGACAACACGCCCATCTCGTGCGGGACCGACCTCACCGAGGGGATGGTCATAACCACCCACTCGGAGCGGGTCATCGAGAACCGCCGCCTGGTGCTTGAGCTGATCTTCTCGGACCACGACGCGTACTGCCTGCCGCCCTGCCAGTTCAAGTGCCCCACCCGGGTCGACATCCCCGGCTACCTGAAGGCCAACTCGGAGGGCAACTGGGAAGAGGCGACCCGCATCCTCAAGCGCTCGCTCCCCTTCCCGGCCATCCTGGGCCGGGTATGCCCCGCCCCGTGCGAGACGCACTGCCGGCGCGAGGAGGTGGACACCGCCATCGCCATCCGCGACTCGCATCGGTACTGCGCCGACCGGGTGCTGGAGGTTGATGCGCCGGCCCCCCTCCCGTGGCCCAAGGAGTCGGACACCGGGCGCCGGGTGGCGATCGTAGGCTCAGGACCGGCCGGCATGACGGTTGCCTACTACCTCCAGCTGCGCGGCCACCACTGCGACGTGTTCGAGGCCGATCCCGAGCAGGGTGGCATGCTCCGCTACGGGATCCCCGAGTACCGACTGCCCAACGGCTGGATGGACCGCGAGCTGAACCACGTCTGGGAGCTTGGCGCCACCTTCAAGCCGAACATGCGCCTGGGCCGCGACTTCCACCTGGCCGACCTGGTGGAGCAGGGCTACGACGCCATCTTCGTGGGCATCGGCTGCTACAAGCCCAATGAGATGGGGATCCCGGGCGAGGACGCCGACGGGACCGTCAACGCGCTCGAGAACCTGTACAACAGCACCCGCGGCATCCCGGTTCCCGCCCTGAAGGGGGCCAGCGTGGTGGTCATCGGCGGCGGCTTCACGGCCATCGACTGCACCCGGACCTCCCTGCGCCAGGGCGCGGCCGAGGTCAACCTGGTGTACCGCCGTGACCTGAAGGACATGCCGGCCCAGGACGAGGTTCACGAGGCCATCGAGGAAGGCGCCAAGGTCACTTTCCAGGCCGCTCCGGTCCGCATCGTGACCGATGCCAAGGGCAAGGTGACCGGGGTCGAGTTCCAGAAGATGCACCTGGGCGAGGCCGATGAGAAGGGCCGGCGCCGGCCGGAGCCCATGCCCGGCACCGAATTCATCATCGAGTGCGACACGGTCCTGGGTGCCATCGGCCAGGGGCCGGAGCTGTCATGGATCGACGCCGAGCCTGAGGAGATCCGCTCCGGGCTGGAGGTCAGCCGCCAGGGGCGCCTGGTCGCCGATGCGAACACGTTCCGCACCGGCATCCCCAAGATCTTCACCGCCGGCGACGTGAACCTGGGCGCCACCACGGTGGTCGAGGCCATCGGCGACGGTCGGCGCGCGTCATATGCCATGGACTACTGGCTCCGCGGCCACGACCTGGACGACCCGCAGGTGCGGCGCATGGTGTCCGAGCCGCAGCCCTCGTTCCTGACCATCGTGCCCTTCACCGACGACGTGAAGGAGCCCCAGGCGGTGATGGGCAAGCTGGGCGCCGAGGAGCGGCGCACCAACTTCGAGGAGTACGAGCACGGCTACACCCACGACCAGGCTATGGGCGAGGCCGCGCGCTGCCTGCAGTGCACGTGCGAGGCGATCGGGCACTGCGACCTGCGCGAGGCGGCCATCGAGTACGAGACCACCCTGAACATGACGATCGACGAGCGGTCGATCCAGGACAACCCGTATGTCGGCATCAACCACGGCTACGGCCGGGACGAGACCCACTCGTTCATCCTGCGCGACTACTCGCGTTGCATCGACTGCGGCCGATGCGCCCAGGTGTGCAAGGACATCGTGGGGGCAGGGTGCTACGACTTCATCGGCAAGGGCTTTGACTCGCTGGTTACCACCGCCGATTACGTTTCCTTGAACGAAACCCCGTGCGTGTCATGCGGGCGCTGCGCGGAGACATGCCCGGTCGGGGCGCTCATGCCGCGGCCGCGGATCCTGGAGACGTACCAGCTCGACGTGTCCCGCTGCATCTTCTGCGGCATCTGCGCTGACGCCTGCCCCTACGACGCGCTCCGCTGCGGCCCGGAGTTCGAGTTCAGCGACTACCAGCGTGACCTGCCCATGCTCGACATCCTCGAGATGTCCGACCGGGAGCGCCCCACCCGCTGACGATCAGCTCGTCGCGGGCGGCCGCGAGCAGGAGGCCTGCCGCCAGACGAAGGGTCACGAGCCCAGTCTGTCAGGAGCGGCGCGAACGTGCCTTATCGGCGCCCAGCGAGATGCGCCGGCACACATT
>JBKJVN010000064.1:0-2745 GCA_046717345.1 Candidatus Limnocylindria bacterium
GACTCACCCGCGATGTCGCGCGCGCCACGCCCATGATCCGGCCCCGCGGCTCCGACCTGCTGCTGCTGACCGCCGCGGCGCTCGTCGCCCGCATCGCGGCGGCGATCCCGGTCGGCTACTCCCCCTATACCGATCCAGCCTACTACGCCATGGTGGCCGAGCAGCTGGCCACCGGCCATGGCTTCAGCGCACCGGTCCTGTGGTCCTTCCTGGAGGTCGGCGGCCACCTGCCGGCCGACCCAATGCTGCCCGTGACCAGCAACGGCCACTGGATGCCGCTGACCTCGATCGTGGCGGCGGCCGGGATGGCGCTCCTGGGGCCCGACCTGCGCGCCGGTCAGCTGCCGATCGTGGCGCTGGGGGTCGCGCTCGTCCCGTTCACCTATCTGGTCGGCATCGACCTGTACGAGTCGCGACGGATCGCGGTCGTGGCATCGGTCCTGGCCATCTTCGCCGGCCCGCTCCTGATCATGTACCCCACCGTCGACAACTTCGCCGTCTTCGGCGCTGCCGGAGCGGTGGCCATCTGGGCGGCCCTGCGGGCCATGCGACCGGGACGCGCCTCGGCCTGGCTGGTCGTGTCCGGGGCCGCCGTGGGCCTGGCGACCCTGGCTCGGGTCGACGGCCTGCTGCTGGCCGTGGCGCCGCTCACCGCCTGGCTGGTGGACCGGGGGCTCGGGCCATGGACCGGCGGCGGCGCCAGGCGGTTGGGGTGGCTGGCCCTGGTCCTGTCCGCCGCGGCGGCCGTGGCGGTCATGGCCCCCTGGCTGGCCCGCAACCTGGCCACCTTCGGGTCCGCCTTCCCGTCCGCGGGCGGCCACACGCTGTGGATCACGAGCTACAACCAGCAGTTCTCGATCAGCGCCGATGTGTCGCCCGCCGCCTACCTGGACTGGGGGTTGGCCAACATCATCGGCTCCAAGCTGTTCGCCTGGTGGGAGATCGGTTGGCGAACGGTGGTCCTGCTGGGCGGGATCTTCGGGTTCATCTTCTTCGCCGGGCTGTGGCGCGAGCGGCGCCGCGCCGAGGTGGCACCCTTCGCGGCCTACTGGGTCGTGATGTTCGCGGCCATGGGGCTGGTCTTCACGTTCCACGCCCCGCACGGGGCGTACTACCACTCGGCAGCCGCCTGGTTGCCCTTCGCCTTCCCGATGGCGGTGGCGGCCGCCGGGCCCGTCCTGACCGGCCTGGGGCGGGCGTGGGCATTCCTGCGCCGGCCTCAGACGCATCGGTTCGTGGAGGTGGCCGCCCTGGTGGGTGCAGTCGTCCTGTCGCTGGTCGGATCGGTAAGCCTCTATCGGCTGTGGGAGACCTCCCACCAGCGCGACCTGGCGGCAGCCCAATACCTGGCCGATGCGGGCCTGACCGACGCCACCGTGCTGTACGGGGACCCGGCCAGCCTGTGGCACCTGACCGGCAACCCCGGTGTGGCCGCCCCCTTCGACCCGTACCCGGTGATCGAACAGGTCGTGCGCGCCTACGACGTCGAGTGGGTGATCGTCACGTTGCGCGAGGACGCCACCATCGACCCGCTCGGCCTGTGGGACGGCTGCTCGGCCGTCGACAGCGAGGGCAACACCGCCACCTGGCTGGGCTGCGAGCCGGCCTTCGAGGCGACCGGCGTCCGGATCTTTGAAGTGCAGCCGAGAGGTTCGGCACCGTAGACAAACCGGGACTTCTCGAAAGATAGTTGGATGAGCCTCATGACCACAAGCGTGTCTGTTGTGGGCAACCCTAGGCTTCGTTTGGCTGCCCGCGCCCTGGCCTTGGGCTGGATCGTGTATTTCTGGGTCTGGCTGATTGGCGTGCAGTCGACCTTTCCGGAGGTCGATGCCGAGGCGTACTGGGGCCTGACCGTGGACGGGCTCTACCGTGGCGTCCAACTTGGAGACCAAGACGCGTTCTTGTACTCGCCCGTAGTGGCCTATCTGTTCCTGCCCTTTTCGCTCCTGCCGTACGAACTCTTCTACGCGATTCTGGCGGCCGTCAACCTGGCCGTGCTCGTCTGGCTACTGGGACCAGAACTGGCCGGGCTGTCGCTGTTCGCGCTCCCGGTCTCAAACGAACTGGCCCGAGGGAATATCCACATCCTGCTCGCGGCGGCGATCGTGGTCGGCTTCCGCTACCCCGGGGCGTGGACATGGGTGTTGCTCACCAAGGTGACGCCCGGCGTCGGGGTTCTGTGGTTTCTCCTACGGCGCGACTGGCGGAGTTTCTCAATCGCGCTGGGGGTGACGGCTGGAGCAATTGCCGTCTCGTTCGCCCTCACGCCCGAGCTGTGGCTGCGTTGGTTCGAGATGCTCAGGGGCAGTATTGACATCACCCGCCCATCAGTTGTCGAGATTCCCGTCCTGCCGCGCCTGGCGGCGGCAGCGCTCCTGGTCGCTCTTGGAGCATGGCGCGGCTGGCCGGCCATGGTGCCAATCGCCGCCACGCTGGCCTTGCCGGCAATCTGGGTAAATTCGCTGGCGATGCTCGTCGCCGTGGTACCGCTGCTGCGCAATTCACCGAATCGGACTCCTCGGCCCACCACCGTATCCGCGAGCACCGCAGGATCCAACTGCTGATTGCCTGGGGACGAGTTCGGTCCCGAGCAAGCACGCCGGGGAGCGTGGAGTAGTACTTCCGGGTCCCGAAGTACTGTTGACCGCGCGCACAGCGCGCCGGGAGGATGGGCCGAGGGTCCGGTACCAATCGGGCCCTAGTACCTCCCCGAGGATTGAGCGTGGCCCAGGCCCCCGATCG
>JBKJVN010000065.1:0-4619 GCA_046717345.1 Candidatus Limnocylindria bacterium
ACATCGGTGAACATGAACACTCGCTCGGCCTTGCGTTCTGGCGCGTCACCACCTCGCGGACCTCCGATCCGGTCCAGGATCGACTTTGTCCGCTGGATGTCGGGTGCGGCGCGCAACCGTTCGAACGTGGACATTGCGGAACGCAACTCGAGGCTTGCAGCCTCGGTACCGGCGGCCTCGGTCCGGGCGCCCGCCAGTAGCGCCTCGCCTAGCCCGATGCGGGCTCGGGCTGTTTCGTACGGAGCCCCGAGCTCCTGCCAGAGCCGCCGTTCCTGGCGGAACGCGTCCGCGGCAGCCTCGACCCGCCCCTCGGCCAGGTCGACAAGCGCACGCGACCTGGCCGCCGCCGCCCGCAGGGCGTGAGTCCCGTAGGTCGTGGCCAGGGCCTCCATCTCATCAGCCGCCGGTCGAGCGCGCGCGAGGTCGCCAGCCGCCACGGCCGCCTCGACGAGTGCGGGCACGAGATGTGCCCGCGTGAGGGGGGTGGCGGTCGGGTCCGAGAGCGCCTCGGTTAGCAGGGCCATGCCGGCGTCGGCCAGGCCCTGGTCCAGCCGCAAGAGGGCGAGCCCAGGCTCCGGGTCGCGCCCGAACTCATGGGCCTGGTTGAAGGCCGCTTCAGCGGCCCCGAAGTCTCCCAACCGACGGCGGATCTCGCCGATCTGGTAGAAGCCCTCACCGGCATAGTCGAGCGCGAAGCCGCGCAGCTCATCGGTCGCCAGCCGCGCTTCCGACTCGGCCTGGTCCCAATCGCCGCTCAATCGGGTGATCTCGGCCCGGCGAACGCGGCACATGCCGGGGAACCCAGTGATCTGTTGGCGATCACACCAGCGCTTGGCGGCGTCCGCGAAGTCGGATGCTCGCCGATAGTCGGCGACGTCCTCGCAGGCGACGGTGGCGTTGCAGTACACCACCGCGGTCGCGAAGGACGAGAGTTCGTCGCCCATGGCGATGGCCACGGCCTCCTCAAGCAGGCCCATGCCCTCGTCCACCCGGCCGATGGCGATGAGGACGCGGCCCTTGTCCTGGAGGGCAATGGTCGTCAAATCGGTTTCCTTGAAGCGGAGCCCGATGTCGAGCGCGCGCTCCGCGCGCTCGAGCGCTTCGTCAAGCTGGCCGCGCTCGATGTCCTCGTTCATCAACGCCCGCTCCAGGTATCCGTGATGCGCGGACTCGGGAAGGTCCGCGAGCAGGCGCTGGGCCCGCCGCAGCCAGCCAGACGCGACCGCGTTCTGGAGTCGGTGGCGGTAGTCACCGGCAAGGCTGAGAGCCGCGGCCGCCGCCTGCGGTAGATCGCCCGCCGCGCTGTAGGCCGCGTACGCCCGCTCGCCAACCGAGATGCCCAGCACCATGTCCCCGGACCACCACGCCGCATGCGCCAGACCGTCAAGGTCGGAGGGCGCCAATGGAGCGTCGCCGTCGGCGGCCTGGTACTGCGCCACCGCATCGGCCCACCGGTGTTCGGCGGCCGCGGCGCGAGCCTGCGCGAGGTTCTCTGAGGGGGTCCCGGTTGCGGCGGTGGTCACGGGCGGGCGCTCATCTCCTGACAAGTCCTGGCGAGAACACGGAACTGGCGGCCACTGATCCTACAATGGAGTCTCGCGCATGCCTGCGCCGAGGTCCAGATTCGGAGATCGCTTCGTGAGCGCCACCTTTCGCAACTTGATCGCCGGGGAGTGGGTTGAGGCCCGCTCGGGCAAGTCGTTCACCTCGACCAGTCCGGCGAACCGCGAGGACGTCATCGGTTCATTCCCGGCCAGCGGGGAGGCCGACGTCGATGCCGCGGTCGCGGCCGCAAAAGCCGCCTACCCGGCCTGGTCGATGATGCCGGCCCCCAAGCGGGGTGAGATCCTGTTCAAGGTCGCGCGCATCCTGGCCGAGCACAAGGAAGAGCTGTCGCGCCTCTTGACCCGCGAGATGGGCAAGGTCCTGCCCGAGGCGCGCGGCGACGTCCAGGAGGCCATCGACGTCGCGTACTACATGGCGGGCGAGGGGCGGCGCCTGTTCGGCTACACCGTCCCGTCCGAGATGCCCGACAAGTTCGCGATGGCCATCCGGAAGCCGATCGGGGTGGCCGCCATCATCACGCCCTGGAACTTCCCGATCGCCATCCCCGCCTGGAAGCTCTTCCCGGCGCTGATCTGCGGCAACACCGCGGTCCTCAAGCCGGCCTCCGACACGCCCGCCTGCATGGTCCGATTCGTCGAGCTGCTTCTGGAAGGGGGCGTGCCCGTAGGGGTGGTCAACGTCGTCACCGGCTCTGGCAAAGACGTTGGACACCCGCTGGTCGAGCATCTCGACGTCAAGCTGATCAGCTTCACCGGCCACACCGAGACCGGGGTCGACATCTCGACCCGCGCCGCCAAGACGCTGAAGCGCGTCAGCCTGGAGCTGGGCGGCAAGAACCCCATCGTCATCTGGTCCGATGCCGACCTCGACCTGGCCCTGGACTCGGTCATCTGGTCCGCCTTCGGCACCAGCGGCCAGCGCTGCACCGCGGCCAGCCGCATCGTGGTCCATCGGTCCATCCATGACACCTTCGTGCAGAAGCTGCACAAGCGAGCGGCGGCGCTGGTCCTAGGGGACGGGCTGCTGGAGACGACCGACGTGGGGCCGGTCATCAACGAGAAAGCGCTCGAGCGCATCGGCTCCTATGTCGAGATCGGTCAGAAAGAGGCTGACCTTGTAGTGGGCGGACATGCGGCTCGCGACGGAGAGCTGGCCAAGGGCTCATTCTTCGAGCCGACGGTTTTTGCGGAAGTGAAGGGCGACGCGCGGATTGCCCAGGAGGAGATCTTCGGCCCGGTGACCGCGGTCATCCCAGTCAACACCTGGGAGGAAGCGGTCGAGACCGTGAACTCGGTCCAGTACGGGCTGTCGACATCGCTGTTCACCAACGACATCAGCCTGGCGTTCCGCTCCATCCGCGACTTCGACTCCGGCCTGGGTTACGTGAACCACGGCACCATCGGGGCCGAGGCGCATCTCCCGTTCGGCGGCACCAAAGCCACCGGGAATGGCCACCGCGAGGTGGGGCAGGCGGCGCTCGACTTCTATGCCGAGTGGAAGAGCGTGTACATCGACTACTCAGGGAAGCTGCAGCGGGCCCAGATCGACATGGAGTTCGTGGACCAGGAATAGGCCCATCAGCCCCTTCGGGGTACGATGGCAGCCCATGCGGCTGCCGCTCTTCCCGCTCCACGTCGTGGCCTTCCCGCACCTGCCGCTGCCGCTCCACGTCTTCGAGCGCCGATACCGGGCCATGACCCGTGACCTGCTCGAGGAGGGCAACCCGTATGGCGGCAAGTTCGTGGTGACCATGATCTCCGCCGGGCGGGAGGTGGCCGCCAAGCCGGGGACCGGCCAGCTCACCGTCCGCCGGGTGGGCACCATCTGCGAGGTCCGGCGCGCAGACCGATTCGCCGATGGGCGCTACGCGCTGATGGCGGTGGGGGTCAGCCGGGCCCGGATCCGCAGCGTCGACCACTCCGGCCCGTACGCCGTGGCGGAGGTCACCCCGCTCGATGAGCGGTCCGGCGACGAGGCTGAGAGTTTGGTGCCCGACGTGCAGGTCGCCCTCGACGCCTACCTGTCCACCATCCGCCGCTTCCTGGCGGAGCGCGACGCAGCCGACCTCGAGGACCTCCTGGCGGACGCAGATCCCGACGTGGATCCTGATGCAGACCGCGATGCCTCCTCGGCGGGGGAGGTCAAGCGATCGACCCGGATGGAGCGCCTGATCAAGCCCATGCGCCTCCCCACCGACCCGCTCGCCGCCAGCTACGCCGTGGCCGGCGTGCTCCAGGTTGAGCTGTCGCGCAAGCAGCGGCTGTTGGAGGCACCCGACGCCGCAGCCCGCCTGCGCGCCGAGCTGTCGCTGCTCCAACGCGAAGCGCACATGCTGGGCGACGCGTCACTGGCCCCCATGGGCCGTTTTGAGTACCACGCCAACTAGACCGATGCCGGCCGGCTGGCGCCGGCCGGGCGGGTTCCTCCTCACCGCCGTCCTGGTCGTGGCCGGCTGCGCCCCGTCCGCTTCACCGAACGCGTCGGCGTCTCATTCATCCTTCCCGCGCCATAGCGCCAGCCCGTCACCAAGCCCGAGCCCCAGCCCGTCGCGGACGCCGCGGCCGACGCCCACTCCGGTAGCCCTCGGCTGCTTAGCCGGCAACCGGGGGCCGGTGGGCGAGCGGGAGATCATCGCCATCGCCCCGAATGCGGGCCCAGCCATGGCCCTGACCTTCGACATGGGTGGCCGGCTGGACCCGGCCATAGGCATCCTGGAATTCCTGATCGCCAACCAGGTGTGCGCCACCCTGTTCCCCACCGGCGCGATGAGCGAGACGGCCGTGGGCCAAGAAGTGCTCGCCATCGTCCGCGCCAATCCCGACCTGTTCGAACTCGGCAACCACACGATGCACCACTGCAACCTGCGCGACGGCGGGCTGGGCTCGCCGACCGAGGCTCCCTGTGCGACCGCTGGTCCTCCCAGCGCCGCCTTCATCACCGCTGAACTGACCGATGCGGCCGCCATCGTAGGAACGGCCAGTGGCCAGCCCACACTGCCGTACTGGCGCCCGCCGTATGGGGCCTACAACGAGACGGTCCTGGCCGCCGCGGCC
>JBKJVN010000066.1:0-4358 GCA_046717345.1 Candidatus Limnocylindria bacterium
CCCCGGTGAGCCACCGGGCGTACCCCTCGTGCAGCTCCGCGCGCTGCTCCTTGGGCATGGCCTGGTAGACCGCATCGCGGATCAGGAGGTGCCGGAAGCGGAACGCGTCCTGCCCCGCGAACTCGGCCCGGTCGGGACGGATGAGCTCCTTGCGCGCCAGTGCCAGCAGGCGCGGCCGCACCTGCGAGCGCACCGCCTCGCGCGACAACCAGGTGACGGCCCCGATGTGGAAGACCTTGCCTTCCACCGCGCCCCGTTCCATCACGGCTCGCTCCTCCGATTCCAGGCGGTCAAGGCGGGCCGCGAGCAGGAGCTGGATGGTGGGTGGGACGGTGAGATCGGCGAGGTCGGAGACCGCCTGCCAGGCGCCGTCGGTCAAGCGCAGGAGGCCATCGTCGACGAGCATCCCGATCATCTCTTCGACGAACAGCGGGTTGCCCTCAGCCGCGGCCAGAATCCTGTCGCGCGCGATCGGCGGCAAGGCACCTTCGCCAAGGATGTTGTCCAACAGGGCCCCAGCCTCGACCCCAGCCAGCGGCTCCAGGAGGATGACCGTCGCGTTCATCTTCCCGCCGCCCCAGCCCGGACGAATCTCGAGGAGCTCCGGGCGGGCCACGCATACGATCAGCAGCTCCGCGTCGCGGATCCAGTCGGCGAGCTGCTCGATGAGGTCCAGGAGCAAGGGCTCGGCCCAGTGGATGTCGTCGAAAACCACGATCAGCGGGCGCTCCCGGGCCAGGTGCTCGAAGGCCTTCCGGACCGCGTACGAGCCATCCTCGGCGCTGCTCGGATCGGCCCAGCCCAGGAGTCCGCCAGCCAGGCGGGCGATGCGGTCGCCGTCCTCCGCTTCGGCCAGCACGTCGGTGAGCCGCGTCATGGCAGTCGCCGCGTCGTCGATCTCCGAGATTCCCGCCGCCTGGTGCACGATCTCGCGCAGGGCGTAGTAGGTGATGCCGTCCCCATAGGAGAGACATCGCCCACGGAGCACAGTGGCATCACCGGTGCTGGCCAGGAACTCGCCGACCAGGCGCGACTTGCCGACCCCGGCCGGACCCAGCAGGGTGAACAGCTGTGACGTGCGATCGCCACGGGCGCGCTCGAGGGCACGTCGGAGGACATCGAGCTCCTTGGCACGCCCGACCATGGGCGAGTCGAGGTTGCGCACGTGACCGGCGGTATCGGCCAGAACGTCCAGCAGCCGGTAGGCGCGCACGGGCGCGGACTTGCCCTTCAGGTCCAGCGCGGCGACCTCCTCGACCCGGACGGCGTCCTTTACCAGCCGCTGAGTCGTGGCTCCCAGGAGCACCTGGCCGGCCTCGGCAGCCTGCTCGAGTCGGGCGGCCAGGTTGACCGCGTCGCCGGTGACCAGTCGCTGGCCAGCGCGTGGATCGCCGGCCACCACCTCACCGGTGTTCACACCGATTCGGATCGCCACCTGCACGCCGTGGTCCCGCTCCAGCTCGACGTTCAGGGCCGCGAGCGCCTCCTGCATGTCGTGTGCCGCGCGAACGGCGCGCACGGCGTCGTCCTCGTGGAGAAGTGGGATCCCGAAGACCGCCATCACCGCGTCGCCGATGTACTTCTCGACCGTGCCACCGTGTCCCTCAAGCACGGTCGTCATGGCGTCGAAGTAGCGGGCCTGGACGCGGCGCAAGGCCTCGGGGTCCAGGCGCTCGCCGATCGCGGTTGACCCAGCCATGTCGGCGAACACGATCGTGACCACCTTCCGGGCCTCCGAGGCCGCCTCGGTCGTCTCCGGGAGGGGCGTCGCGCAGGCCTGGCAGAAGCGCGCGCGCTCCGAGTTCTCCTCACCACAGGATGGGCAGACGCGCACAGACATGGCAGCACGATACCGCGGAATCCCCGCCGCGCGACATCTGAGCTGTCACGACCTGGGTCCACCTTCGCAGGAGCGCGCGAACGGCAAGTTCTGGCCCGGAATAGAACGCGTGTGCTATTTTGCGTGATCGAACCGCCGTGCGAGGGAGTCGAACATGCTGGCCAACCGTCCCGCTTCCGCGGAGGAAGCCATCGAGGCCCTGCTGGGCGACCCGTGGCTCGAGGCGCTGACCGCTGCTCACCGGATCGTTGAGCCCCGCCCCCCGCGCCACGTTCCGTGGCCCGCGGATCTCGATCCCCGCCTGGTCAGCGCCCTCCGCCAGCGCGGGGTGGAGGCGCTGTGGACGCACCAGGCCCAGGCCCTGGAGGCGGTCCGCGCCGGTCGCAACGCGTGCGTGGTCACGCCCACCGCCTCGGGCAAGACGCTGTGCTACAACCTGCCGGTCCTCGACGCCATCGCTCGCGACGAGACGGCCCGCGCCCTGTACCTGTTCCCCACCAAGGCCCTCGCCGCCGACCAGCTGGTCGAGCTCCAGGCCCTGGCTGCCGCCGCGGAGCTGGACCTCAAGACGAGCACCTACGACGGCGACACCCCACCCGCCGTGCGGAGCGTGGTCCGGGCCGCGGGACAGGTGGTCATCAGCAACCCGGACATGCTCCACGCGGCCATACTTCCCCACCACACGAAGTGGTTCAAGCTGTTCGAGAACCTCCAGTTC
Source organism: Candidatus Limnocylindria bacterium (assembly GCA_046717345.1). Lineage (GTDB taxonomy): Bacteria > Chloroflexota > Limnocylindria > QHBO01 > QHBO01 > DASTEQ01. The sequence goes on from JBKJVN010000066.1 coordinate 2,559, forward strand.
GTCGTCATCGACGAGCTGCACACGTACCGCGGCCTGTTCGGCTCCCACCTGGCCAACGTCATCCGCCGCCTGCGCCGCATCTGCCGCCACTATGGCTCGGACCCGGTCTTCATCTGCGCCTCGGCCACCATCGCCAACCCGGGTGAGCTGGCCGAGCGCCTGATCGGGGCGCCGGTCACGGTCATCGATGACGACGGCGCGCCCCGGGGACGGCGCCACGTCCTGATCGTCAATCCGCCGCTCGTCAACGCCCCCCTCGGCATCCGGGCCAGCAGCCTGCTCACCGCCCAGCGGATCGCGGAACGGCTCATCCGGGATGGAGTCCAGACCATCGTGTTCGGGCGCAGCCGGACCGCGGTCGAGGTTCTGACCACCTACCTGCGGGAGGCACTCCCCGCCCCGTCGGGTCACCAATCCCCCATCCGTGGCTACCGGGGCGGCTATCTCCCCACCGAGCGGCGCGACATCGAGCGCGGCCTGCGCGACGGCCGGGTCCGCGGGGTGGTGGCCACCAACGCCCTGGAGCTGGGCATGGACATCGGCTCCCTGGACGCCGCCATCAGTGTCGGCTACCCGGGGACCATCGCCTCCACCTGGCAGCAGCTGGGGCGGGCCGGCCGGCGGGGAGGCACGGCCCTATCGGTGCTGGTCGCCTCTTCGGCGCCCATCGACCAGTTCCTGGCCGCACACCCGGACTGGTTCTTCGACCGCGCGCCCGAGCACGGCCTGGTCAACCCCGACAACCTCCACCTGCTGCTCGACCACCTGCGGGCCAGCACCTTCGAGCTGCCCGTCCCCGCCGACGAGTCGTTCGGGATCGACGACACCCCCGCCCTGCTGGCAGTGCTGGAGGAGGACGGCTTCGTGCGCCGCGCCGGGGATGATCGGTACCACTGGAGTCATGAGAACTTCCCGGCCAGCGCGGTCAGCCTGCGCAGCGCGGCCCAGGAGAACGTCGTGGTCCTGGACACCACGTCGGACCCGCATCGGGTCATCGGCGAGGTCGACCTGTTCGCCGCCCCGCTCCTGCTCCACGAGCAGGCCATCTACCTCCACGAGAGCGTCCAGTACCACGTCGACCGCCTTGACTGGGACGAGCGCAAGGCCTACGTGCGGCGGGTCGACATCGACTACTACACCGATGCCGACCTGGGGGTCACCCTCAAGGTCCTCGACGTCGCCGAGCAGACCGATGAGGGCGCGGGCGGCACCCGCGCCCGGGGGGAGGTGATGGTCGCCTGGCACGTGACCCTGTTCAAGAAGATCAAGTTCCACACCCACGAGAACGTGGGCTGGGGACCGGTCAACCTGCCCGAGCAGCAGATGCATACCGCCGCCACCTGGCTCGTGCTGCCCGAAGCAGCCTGTGCCCGGTTCGATCGCGACACGCTCGACGGCGCCCTGATCGGGCTGGCCCGTCTGACCCGCAACACCGCTCCGTTGCTCCTCATGTGCGACGCACGGGACCTGGGCGTCCAGGCCCAGGCCCAGGCCCCGTTCACCGGGCAGCCGACCCTGTACCTGTACGACGCGGTACCCGGCGGCGTGGGTCTCAGTGACCGGCTCCACGAGCTGTGGGACGAGCTGCTGGTCGTGTGCCGTGACCTGGTTCGCGACTGCCCGTGCCTGGAGGGCTGTCCCGGCTGCGTCGGCCCGGCGGCGGAGGTCGGTCCCCGCGGCAAGGCCGCCGCCACGGCGCTGCTCACCGAGCTGGCCGCCGCGGGCCGCGCGTGACGACCCTCGAGCAGCGGCTGGCGGCGGTCCGCGCGGAGCGCGGCAGTGGCACGGGCGGAGCCGGAC
>JBKJVN010000067.1:0-12744 GCA_046717345.1 Candidatus Limnocylindria bacterium
GTAGTGGGCGGTGGGGGCCACCTCCATCGGCTGGCGGGAGATATCCAGGAGCTGGGACTCCATGAACTGGCGGTACATGCGGGGGAGCTTCTCCAAGATCTCCGCCTTGGGGCGGTGGGAGATGTCCAGGAAGACGCCCCCGTGGGGCCCGGCGCGTCCCGCGGCGATCTCGGTGTAGTTGGCCAGGGCGACGCGGTCGCGGCTGCCCAGCTCCATCCGCTGTGGGTCGTAGCGCTGCATGAAGCGCTCGCCTTGGGCGTTGTACAGCCGCCCGCCCTCGCCGCGCACGGCCTCGGTGACTAGGGTCCCGGCGGCCTCCTCCGGTAGCAGCATCCCGGTGGGATGGAACTGGACGAGCTCCATATCCATCAGCCGTGCCCCGGCCAGAAATGCAAGCCACATACCCTCGCCGTAGTTCTCGTCGCGCCGCGAAGAGCTGCGACGCCAGATGCGTGTATGCCCGCCGCCGCACAGCACGACCGCATCGGCTTCATAGACCGTGCGATCCCCGGTGTGGAGATCGAACGCCAGCGCGCCGAAGCACTGGCTGTCGGCCGTGAGCAAGCGCGAGACGTACTGGTCTTCGATCACCGGGATATCCAGCTTCAGCACTTGTTCGGCCAGCGTAGAGAGGACGGCCCGCCCGGTGTAGTCCCCGGCGTAGCAGGTGCGCCGGTACGTGTGGGCGCCAAAGAAGCGCTGGTCAAGCTTGCCGTCGCTGGTGCGGGCTAACGGGCAGCCCCAGTCAGCCAGCTCATTGATTGCCGCCGGTGCCTCACGGGTCATGATCTCGACAACGCGCGGATCGCTCAGGTAATAGCCCTCGCGCATGGTGTCTGCGAAGTGCTGCTGCCACGAGTCCTCCGGGTCGACAGTGCCAAGCGCGGCATTGATCCCACCGGCGGCGAGCACGGTATGCGCGTCCAGTCGGCTCCGCTTGCCGATGACCACGACGTCGACGCCGGCCTGGCGGGCCGCAATCGCGGCTCTGAGGCCCGCCCCGCCTGTCCCGATGACGAGGACGTTGCACGGCCGCGTGCGGCTGTCTGGTCGCGGGCTCATGCGGTCGCTACCTCTCTAATCAGGCCGTGACGGCACGTCCCTAGCCGATCCCCAGCTCGTCCAGCGACGCGTCCAGCTCGGCGGGGTCGCGGTAGACCCTGAACGCGCCGGCAGCCAACAGCTCGTCCCCGCCATATCCGCCCGTCAGCAGACCCACCGACAGCATCCCCGCCCGCCGGGCGGCCAGCAGGTCCCACACCGCGTCGCCGACCACGGTCACGTCGCGGATCTGGACCCCCATCCGCTCCTGGCAGGCGAGGAACAGGTCCGGCTCCGGCTTGGCCCGCATGACATCTCCACGCTCGACCACGACTACCCCCTGGGCCACTCCCAGCGCCTCGAGAGAGTCGTTGATCTCCGGCCGGCGTCCCGAGGTGGCGATCCCGTACGGCACGCCGCCCTCGGCCAGGTGGCGCAGAAGATCCGCGGCTCCAGGAAGCGGGCGTCGCTCGGGCAGCAGCTCCCGGAATAACCGGCCGTGGTGCTGCTGGACGTCCTCGATCTCCTGGTCGCTGAGCGGGCGCCCCAGCTCGCGGGCCACGGCCCGCGTGAACAGCCCGCCGCTCATCCCCATCCGCCGATGGATCCGCCAGCCCTCGATGGGCATGCCGGCCTCGGCCAACGCCCGCTGCCAGGCGAAGACGTGGGCGTAGACCGTGTCGATCAGGGTTCCGTCCAGGTCGAAGATGAGTGCCCGCACGCAGGCAGCGTACGGGCTCAGCGGCCGGCCGTCACCTCACGTGCTCGCAGCTGAAGCGTTTGCCGATCAGGTCAGTGCCACGACAGCCGTCGCGCCCGGGCTTCCGGGGATTCGTCCGGGCGCCCGGTGTCGAGGTAGACCAGCTCCATCTGCTGGGTCACCCATTCCCAGTCCCGCCGCCGCACGGCTTCGCCTGCAGCCGCCCGCATGAGCGCTGTGCGGAACGGGTCGCCGAGCAGCGAGTGGAGGGCTGCCGCCAGGGCATCCGCCGTCGGATCGCAGACCAGGCCGTCGACACCATCGTGGATCATGGCTGGAGCGGCACCCTGCCGGCTGCGGACGACGATGGGGACCAGCCCGGCGGCCTGTCCTTCGACCGCCGCGGTGCCGAATCCTTCGCGCACCGCGGGTAGGACGAGGATCGTCGAGGCTTTGAGCAGCGACATCTTCTCGACCTCCTCGACGTGGCCCATGAACCAGACCTGTTGACCAAGGGCCCTGGTGGCGACGAGGGCTTCGAGGGCGGGCCGATACGGACCGTCGCCGATGATCAGGCACCGCAGCTCCGGCTGCGCGGCCCGCAGCCGCGCCACCGCCTCGATCAGCAGGTCGACGCGCTTGTCCTCCGCCAACCGTCCGACGAACACGATGTCGGATTCCACCGCCGATTTCGGGGCGCGCTCGAATGCCTCCACCTCCAGGCCGTTACCTACCACCCAGATCCGGTTGGCCGGCAAACCCGCGCCGACAAGTTGGTCCGCGGTGATCGGAGACACGGCCACGTGCTGGCGCCCGAGGCGCAGGGCCCGGCCGCGCATCCCTCGGGCGAGCCGAGCCGTCCACCCACGGCGGCCGACATCGTTCCGCTGGTCGTCCCCAAGCTCGTGCCAGGTGACGACCATCGGGCTCTCGGCCAGCCACGCCCCCAGCCAGGTTGCGTAGAACGGCAGGCGGGGCTTAGCGGAGCAGTCGATTACGTCGAAGCGGCGACTCCTGATGGCGGGCAGGAGCGCGCGAGCGAAGCCGATCGCTTGGCGGCGCGTGAGCCTGCCTCCGGCCTCGTACCGGGGGGGCGGGTCCGCGACGCCGTGGAGCAGCACGCCGCCGTCGCTGATATCCGGCGGGCCGTCCCAGAACCGCCACGTGAAATAGTGGACCTCGTGGCGGTCACTAAGCCGGCCCGCGAGCTCGTGGAATCGGCGATGACCGGCCCATTGCCCGTACGGGAACAATCCATCGGAGACGTAGGCGATTTGCAGCCTTCGACTCGCGTCCGACATCACGACAAGCGAACCTAGCAGCGGCCGAGCGTTCGCCACAACCCTGACGCGGCCCGTACCTTTGCCCCAGCCCGTCGGTTCGCTCCCGACGCCAGATCACGATCGTCGGTGGGATCGCCCGACATTCCGGAATCGGCAGCGGCCGGGCGCTCACGCGGCGCAAGATAGCCCGTGTCCCATAGCGTCGATCACCTCGCCAACCTCATGGACGAAGTGGCCGTGCTCCTGTGCGATCACGGCGAGGAGCATTGGGCGGAGTGGGTCGAGGCGGATGCCCGGGCGGTCCGGGCCCGGGACGGATGGGGCCTGGACCACTTCCTGGCTGCCTTCGGGTCCGCCGGCAGCCTGTACGACCTGGTCTTCCACCCCTTCAACGGCAACGCCGAAACCGAGGAGCAGGGCCGGGCCGTGACCGATCGGTTCCACGAACTGATAACCGAGGCGCACTCCATCGCGTTGGATCTCTCGCGCGAGCTGGCTGCCGCCGACTGACGCCCGTGTCTGCCCAGCTGGCCGGCTCCGCGCGTCGCTACCGGTGGGCCCTGATCGGGGTTGCTGCGCTCGTCCTGTTCCTTGCGGGCTTCCTCATCGGCTCCGCCCGCGCCGGCGTGTCCATCCACACCGGGATGGCGTCATCGACCGAGCAGACAATCGGGATCGAGGCCGATGGGTGGACCTACGGCATCCCCCTCGACATCCGCTGGGAGGACGCGACCGGCACCTCGCATTTCGGGGGCCGGCCGGACTGCCTCCCGCCGTCGAACACCGAGGTGGGACCGATCACCTTCGCGGCCATCGAGGTCAGCGTCGGGGGGTCCACCTGGCGCCAGGTAGTGTGGGTCTCCTGCCGTCCCGGCAGCTAGGACCTTACGACCTGCCCGGGCTGAGGACGGACGAGGGCGTCGCGACCGATACCGATGGTTTCAAGGCCGCTTGGTTCAAGGACTCGGAGGGCAACATCCACGGCGTCGTGCAGTCGCGTCCTGGAATGTAGGCTGCCGTTGCCTCTGGTCCGACGCTACCATGAGCTCGCACGAATAGGAGGAGCGTTCAGGTGAACAGGTGGCGGAGAGTCGGTGCCGTCGGCACTGTCGCAGTCGCGATCATCATCCTGGTGTCCGGGTGCCAGGCCTCAGCATCAGGCAGCCCGACCGGCAGCGCGGAGGCCAGCGCCAGTGATGGCGCCGGGTCGGGCGAGGCGTCCCTCGAAGCGTCCGACGAAGTCGAGGCGGGAGCCGATTTCGAGGTGTCGTGGACCGGTCCCAACGGACAGGGCGACTACATCACGATCGTGGCGCTCGGTGCCGCGGGGTGGACCGACGAGCCCTACTTCTACACCTCCTCCGGCAGCGCCGGAACGCTGGTGGCATCGACTGAGGACGGCGACTACGAGCTGTGGTACGTCAGGGGGGACGACGAGGAGATCCTTGCCCGCCGGCCCATCACCGTTATCCCGTTTGCGGGCGACTTGGGGGCTCCCGACGAAGTCCTGGCTGGCTCACGATTCGAGGTCGGCTGGAACGGCCCCGACGGGCCGGGGGATTACGTCACGGTCGTGGCGGTTGGCGCCACGGCGTGGCTTGACGAGAGCTTCTTCTACACCTCGGTCGGACCCACCGGCACCCTGACCGCGGCGATCGAGCCCGGGGAGTACGAGATCTGGTACGTAGCCGGTCAGGACCGGACGGTCCTGGCCCGCCGGCCCATCACCGTCACTGACATGATCATCACCCTGGAGGCGCCGGTCGCGGTCGACGCGGGCGCCACCTTCGAGGTGACATGGACCGGTCCGGACGGGCCGCAGGACTACCTCACCATCGTTCCAGCCGGCTCCCCGGACGGGACGTACCTGGACTATGCCTACACCGCGGAAGGGAGTCCGATCACCCTGACGGCTCCGAACGAACCGGGCAACTACGAGATCTGGTACGCCTCTGACCGGGAGGACGGAACCTTCGCCCGCTTCGACATCATCGTGAGGTAGTTCTCCGGGAAACGCGCTCTTTACCGATGCGGGCTGCACCGATGTCCAGACCTACATACAGAGCGGCAACGTCATCTTCGGGGCGACCCCGAGCCTCGCCCGTCGGATTCCCGCCGCCATCGAGAAGGCCATATCCGCGCAATTAGGACTGCGGGTCCCGGTCGTCACCCGTTCGGCCACCGAGCTCCGCGAAGTCGTCAAGCGCAACCCGTACCTGCCAAAGGAGTCCGACACCGGAACGCTGCATGTCGCGCTCCTGGCCGCCAAGCCAACGCTCGCGAAAGTTGCCACGCTGGACCCAGACCGATCGCCCCCCGACGAGTTCGCGGTCCGCGGTCGCGAGATCTACCTGCGGCTCCCGAACGGTGTGGCGCGATCCAAGCTCACCAACGCGTACTTCGACTCCCGGCTGGGGACGACCAGCACGCTGCGCAACTGGAGAACCGTCCTCAAGCTCGTCGATCTGACCTGATGCGGCTGGATCGAGTCATTCAGGACCCTTCCCGTCCGGCTTCACGGTCGGCGACCTGTGGGGCCTGACCGACTAGGCGTCCATCGTCGCTAGGCTTAGAGTTCACAAAACACGCAGCGAGGGAGCATGAGCCAGGCGACGCAGTCGGCCCTTCCAGCGGCCAGGGATGCCGTGGTTCGTCATGCCTGGGACGAGGCGCGGGACCTGTTCCACCAAGCGGAGAAGACCGAGCGCCTGTCGCCCGCCGACCTCGAGCTGATGGCTGAGGCTGGGTGGTGGTCCGGCCACCCAGATGAGCGCGACGATGCGTTCGAGCGCGCCTACGGCGCGTACGTGGAGGCGGGAGACAAGAAGCAGGCGGCAGGACTCGCGCTCCGGCTCGCCGAGTTCGCATTTCAGCGGCTGGCAGGCCCGGTTGGCGCTGGTTGGATGGGCCGGGCCGAGCGCCTCCTCGAGGGAGAGCCGGAATCGGCCATGAACGGCTTCCTCGCATGCCTGATGGCGTACCGCCTGATCCTGGGCGGCGAGCTTGAGGAGGGTCTGCGATTCGCCGACAAGGGAATCGAGTTGGGTCGCGCGTATGGCAATCGCGACGTGGAGGCCTTGAGTCTCAACCTGAAGGGTCGCGCCCTGGTCAAGCAGGGAGAGGTCGCCAAGGGACTGGCGCTCATCGATGAGTCCACCGTGGCGGCCATGGCAGGTGAGCTGCACCCCTGGGCCACGGCCAACGTCTACTGCAGCACCATCGACGCCTGTCGCGATCTGTCCGACTGGCGGCGCGCCTTGGAATGGACCGAGGAGGCGGATCGGCAGATGCGCCGCCAGCGCATCGGCGGCTACCCCGGCATCTGCCGCGTCCATCGGGCCGAGATCATGCGTCTGCGCGGAACCTGGCCGGAGGCCGAGCAGGAGGCCCGCGAGGCGTGTACCGAGCTGGAGCGCTTCCGCCTCCTCGTGCCAGCCGGCTGGGGCTATTACGAGGTCGGGGAGGTCCGGCTCCGAATGGGCGACTTCGCCGCCGCCGAAGAAGCGTTCCAACGCGCGTTCGAACTAGGACGAGATCCTGAGCCCGGCCTTGCCCTCCTCCGGCTGGCGCAGGGGGACCAGTCCGCGGCCGCAAGCTCGATCAGGCGCGCCTTGTCGGAGACGGAGGTACCTCTTGGTATCACCGGCAACAGCGCCAAGGAGCCGCTGGGGCGCGGTCATCTACTCCCCGCCCAGGTGGAGATCGCGCTGGCAATCGGGGACTCAGAGACGGCGAACGCCGCAGCCACCGAGTTGGAGTCCACTGCCGGCCACTATGGCTCCACCGCTCTCCAGGCCGCCGCCGCAACCGCCCGCGGATCCGTCCAGCTGACCCAGGGAGACGCCGCCGCCGCCATCGAGAGCCTCGAGCGTGGGCAGAACCTGTGGCAGGCGATCGGGGCCCCATATGAAGGCGCCCAGGTCAGGGCTCGCCTGGCCGAGGCCTACCGGGCCGCGGGCGATGAGACAGCGTCAATCCAGGTGCTCGAGGCCGCCCGGTCGACCTTCGAACGGCTGGGCGCACAGCCCGATCTCCACCGGATCGATGCGCTGCTGGAACGCCACGGCGCTGGTCAGGCAGCGACCGGAGAACGGCAGGTCAGGACGTTCATGTTCACCGACATGGTCAGCTCCACCGACCTCATCGAGGCCATCGGAGACCAAGCCTGGGAGGAGCTCATCAGCTGGCACGACAAGACCCTCCGATCGCTGTTCGCCCGCCACGGAGGGGAAGAGGTCAGCCACGCCGGCGACGGGTTCTTCGTGGCTTTCGAGGAGCCGCGAGCCGCCGTCGAAAGCGCGGTCGCCATCCAGCGATCGCTGACCGCACACCGGCGAAAACACGGATTCGCCCCGTGGGTTCGGATCGGGCTGCATACCGCCGAGGCCACCCACAGCGGCGTGAACTATCGGGGTAAGGGGGTCCACGAGGCGGCTCGGGTTGGGGCGCTGGCGGACCGGGACGAGATCCTGGTGACCACGCAGACCCTTCGGGCGGCCGGCGCCATTTCCGTTTCGGTCTCTGAGACCCGGTCTGTGAACTTGAAAGGGATCAAGGGTGCGGCCGAGGTCGCCTCAGTTCACTGGCAGGCTGACGACGCCTGAGCGTCACCATGGGGCCTGACTCTAACCGGGGGGTCTAGACCCGGCCACCGGAGGCGCGCACGTAGTCCGGCTCGATCACGAAGATCTCGCGGGGGCGTTCCCGGAATCGGTACGCCTGGCCCGTGTAGCGCACGGACATCTTGTCGATGAATGCCAGCCCCTCGTCGGGGCGCGTGTCGACCACTCGGCCGCGAATGATCAGGAAGCGCCAGTCGTCGTCGCGGTCCGCCACCGAGAGGCTGACCTGGGGATTGCGCCGCCAATTGGCGGCCTTGCGCGAGCCGACCATCGAGCTGGTCAGGACGTGCTTCCCGTCGTAGTCGACCCACATCAGGTACTGCGCCATCGTGCCGTCGCGCCGGATCGCGGATACGTGGCCCAGGACGTTCGTGGTCAGGAGGTCAGTGAGGTCTTTGGGGATCGATTCAGGCATGACAGCCCCGATGGTAGCCGCCATCGCCATTCGTCGACCGGACTACGCCTGGGACCAGGTCGTCAGCACGATCTCGGCGTCGTAGGGATGCATCCGGTAGCCCTCCGCCGCGGCATCCCAGACCAGGAGGTCCCGACGAGCCACACGGCGCATCACCTTGTTCGGCCCGGCCACGATCCCCGCAAACGCCGTACCGGTGCTCTTCCCGTACCGCTGCCGCAGGGCTTCGTCCAGCACGAGGACCTCATTGTTCAGCGACAGTTCGGCGACCTCGCGCACCAGGCGGCGACTGTCCACCCCGCGGATGGCATGCAGCACCTCCAGCAGCTGGCGACGGCGGAGCTCGGTCTCGTCGCCGCCGGCCCCATCCGAACCAACGTCGGACTCGCGCCGTGGTCCCATCACCCATCGCCAGGCGAGGTTGACGAGCTCCTGCTCGGTATCGGCCTCGAACTCGACCCTGGGCACCTGTATCTCCTCTGAAAGACTAGAATCAGATTTGTCACTAGACTATCACAGGCTACCTGTGCTATGATTCCCATCAACGGCTGCAAGGCTGCGAACCGTCTGATCTCATGACCTTCGAACGAAGTCGGTCACGAGCGAACTTCGCTTCGTATCGATCTGGCCGAATCCCTACAAGGAGAACATCGTGAAGCACATTCGACTTGCGATCTACGACATCACCAAGGGCAGCTTCCAGGAGCTGGCCGGCCTGACCAAGGACGGCATGCTCCCCCGCTTCTCGACGGAGCCTGGCTTCATCGAGTACGGAGTGGCCGACATCGGCAGCCGCAAGGCCTGCTCTGTCACCGTCTGGGAGACCCGTGAGCAGGCTGAGAAGTCTGTCACCCTGTCCTCGAACTGGGTCAAGGAGAACATCTCCGACCGCGTCCAGCTGATCACCAGCTACGTCGGCGACTTGGCCTTCCTGCACGGAACGCCTGTCCTCGCGTAACCCATACCCCTGTAGGCCACGACTCCCCCGGAACGGGCAACTGCGCCGGCTCGGGAGTCGTGGCCTCCCCATGTCCGGCAGGCCCTGTCCGAACCCTTAGCGGACCAGGATCACCCTTGGACCATCACGGACGGACTTCCACGCCGAATCAGTGCTGACGACGGCAACGCCGAGCCGCAGGCCAAGGGCGAGGCATAGCCGGTCGGCCAGCGAGAGGTCTGACCCCGAAGTCCATAGCTCCGCCGCTCGTTCCGCATCCTCGCCTGTCACGTCGGCGACCTGGAGGCCGAAGGAACTCAGCAGGGGTGCGACCAGCGCGGGCTGTCCACCGTGCTGTCTGGCCTTCTGAAGCACCTCGGACCAGTTGGCAGCGCCGATGGTCCCTTCCATCAGGTGCGGCTCCGCCTCATCACTGCCGGGCTCGTCCTGGAGCCACGCCAGGACGACCGAAGCGTCGACGACGGTCGTCACCGGTCCCGCGACTCCTTCGCAGCCGCAGCCCGCCGATCACGGATCAGTTCCTCGGCCATGCTGGTCCGGACGCCGGCAAATATGCCCCGCAGCCGCTCCTTGACGGCATCGCGCGGCAGGAGCAGGACGCCCTCGCCTTCCACCAGCGCCACAAGCTGGCTCCCCTCCTCGAGGCCTAGTTGGCGTCGGATCTCGACCGGGATGACGACCCGACCCTTTGGTCCCACCGACAGTACCTTAGTGTCACCCATGGGCGGATGGTGACACCCACGTTGCCAAGGTGTCAAGGGCTGCGGACTATCTCTCGAGTGCCTCCGCTACCAGTGACCAAGCTTCACGGATGTCAGTTGTCCGTCCCACCGTCCTGGTCGGTTGAGTTGTCCTCGTCAACCTGCGAGGAAATGACAGTGGGGCTGGTGCTTTCCGCGGCATCGGAGTACAACAGCGAGGCGCGGGGGCTGCGACGTGCGGACCCAGTCCATGGCCGCCGAGGGACGCATCGAGCCACTGGCGAAACCGACCCGCGAAGCGCGGAGGACTTCGCGGCGGCCTTCGGTTTCGGCGATGGCGCCGGACTTGAGACGTTCGTCCGGGTCGATCAGTGGGCAGGCATCGACCACAACGACAACGGGTTTGTCTGCATGAAGCGGCGCCCGATCACGCCCGGCAACCCCGCCTACTTCTTCAATGGAGTGGACGACGAGCCTTCCAGCCCGTCTGGTGAGTCAGCCTGAGCGCACTCCTCCTCCCGCGGGAGAGCTGACCCAGGTCCCGTGGGAGACCTGACCCATTACCAGGACAACGCTGCAAGCTTGAACCCGGGACCGAGAAGGTTGGCAAGCGGGACGGATGACCGAGCTCCGTTCAACGGTCCGTTTGCCGTTGCCACGGCGAGGGCGTAAGCTTCGCGGCCAGCACATGACCAGTCCGCGAACGCACGCCGCTTGCTCTTGCGCCTGTCGCTAGGCGGGAGGATCCCTCTCGCCTGACTCGCGCCGCGTGCGCGATCGTCGCTCCCAAGCGACGCCCTTGGCCCCTCCTCCCGCCCGCTCGAGACCGATCCCGGTCGGTCGCCGCCTTCCCTTTCCCGTGCCCAAGCGAGGCGACACATGCCTACTCCCGTCGTTCGAACCGCAGATCCGTACCGCGACCTCGACGTCATCGACGCCCGTGCGCCGCGATTCAACCAAGCTGCCATCGGCAGCCTGTCGCTGGTCGCCGTGCTCACCGGCTGGTGGCCGATCCTGGCCCTCCTCGCGCTGCAGCTCGCGATCGGGCTTCGGTTTGGACGCCGTTACTGCTTGGCCTGCGTGGCCTACTTCGAACTGGTTCAGCCGCGCATCGGTGAAGGACCCATCGAAGACAGTCGCCCGCCCCGCTTCGCGAACCAGGTTGGCCTGGTGGTGCTGGGCACCGCCACGCTCGCCTACGCAGCGGGACTGACGGCTCTGGGTGCGGCACTCGGCCTGCTGGTTGCTGGGTTGGCACTCTTGGCCGCCAGCACGGGGCTGTGTGTCGGCTGCGAGATGTACCGGATTGGGGCACGCCTGCGCGGAATCCGTGCCCAGCAGTTCGACCGCATCGAGCTGGCTGACATGGGCGCCGCGTTGCCGGTCGATGGCGATCTGGTGGTGGCCTTCAGCCATCCCCTGTGCACTGACTGCCGCGACATGATCGACGCCCTTCAAGCCGACGGGCGTCGCCTGGTGACGGTGGATGTCCGTGAGCGCCCGGAGCTGGCGAGAAAGTACGGAATCGCCCTGGTTCCGACCGCGGTGTCGGTCACCGCTGACGGCCGGGTAACGGCACGCCTGGTCGGCTAGCGGTTGACCGTGGACCGATGACCGAGCAGGCGTGCCATCAAGAAGGCCCACGGCGGAAGCAGGAGCAGGTAGCTGATGCCGCCCACTGAAGTCCACCCGGTGTCGACGCCGCCCAGCAGCAAGCCGGCCGCGAACATGACGCCACTCAGCCCTACCGCGACGCCCAGCCAGCGAACCCAGTTCAGCCACGGCCCGGCGAGCAGGTTGGCGCCCGCGATCCACAGACCTATGTAGGCGAGCGCCACGCTCCCCGCGCCGGACGCGCCGCGGGCCGGGGTGTTCCAGTCAATAACCACCCCGCCGATCATCTGGAGCACCTGGATCACGCAGAACGTGAGCACCGAGACCCAACCGAGCGTCTGAGCCAGCTGCGCCAGCCGAAGCGGCGTCCGGCCACCCAGCTCGTAGAACGAAAGCATGAGTGGTGCGAGGGCCGCCGTGACTATCAGCAGGGCGCCATCGTTCAAGATCTCCCACGGCTGGGGTGCAGAGAAGGACAGGCCGGCGGTCACCAACCCCACCGCCCCCGACGCGGCCACCACATAGGCGGCGATCGAGCCAATGCGCGTGATGCGCTCCGTGCGACCGCTCATTCCGAACATCCTACCGTCCGATTCGCCGCAGCCAGCTTCCCCGCTGCTACCCTCTGCCGAGGCTTCGCCGTGCAGCTGAGCCGTCACCCACCAGCGAGACTGGGGAGCAGCGGTGGCCGAGTACAAAGTCAACAAGCGCGCCGTAGCGCACGCCCGGAAGCTCATCGATGCCGGCCGCTACGTGGTCGACAGCGACTGGGGCGAGGCACAGCCGACCGCCAGGGATGAGAACCGGTACCTGAAGTCCCACACATGGGCCGAGTACGCCGTGTGGCACCTCGGGCTGACCGAGGGTGCCGAGGACGTGACCAAGGCCCGACATGCCTTCGTCTTCGGCGACTTCAGCCGCATTCACCGCACTGGCCTGATCGCCTGCGTCTACCGAGCCTCCGAGTGGCGGCACAAGGAGGTTGAGCTGGCCGCTCACCGACTCTTGCAGCGACTGGACAAGGTCAGCAGCTGATGCAGGCGGCTGAGCTGGACGAGGGGATCAAGGACAGTCGCCGCCGCCTCGGGCTCCGGCGCAAATATGCCCTTGGCATCCTTCTCGTTCACGGCATCGGCGAGCAGATGCGGGGCGACACCCTGACCGAGGAGGGCGACTACATCTTCCGATGGCTCAGGCGGCGAGTTGAGAGCCCCGGAGGGCACGGCGGCGCCCAGGTGGACGTGCTCGACGTCGCCCTCCGGCAGGTATCCAGTGATGCCATACCGACCGCTCATGCGGTGGTCCGGATCACACCGCCGACCGGCACGGGCGCGCCGGCGCACTGGGTCCTCGCCGAATCCTCGTGGGCCGACGTCTTCCGACCGGCAACCTACGCTGAGCTGGCTGGAT
>JBKJVN010000068.1:0-3718 GCA_046717345.1 Candidatus Limnocylindria bacterium
GAGCAGGACGCCCTCGCCTTCCACCAGCGCCACAAGCTGGCTCCCCTCCTCGAGGCCTAGTTGGCGTCGGATCTCGACCGGGATGACGACCCGACCCTTTGGTCCCACCAGAAGCACTCTTGTGTCACTCATGGGACGATGGTGACACCCCTGCTGCCAAGGGTCAAGGTGTCAGTGGGTGCGTCTCGCTTGGCTCCAACGGCAGATCAGCCGGGCTTGAAGACCATCAGGAGCATGATCGCCACGAGTGCCGCCGTCCCGATCACCAGGAAGAGCATCGCCTGACGGCGGTCCACCATCCCCTGGACCTCGGCGTCCCATGCCGCCGCGCCGCCCGCCTCCAGGCGGTTCCGAGCCCGCTGTACGCCTTCGACCGGTTCCCCGCGTACATGTAGGCGCTGATCGCCAGCAACAGGTCGAGTGCCAGCCAGATCCAGGCCCGATCCCACCAGTGGCCCACGAATCCGGCCGCGATGCCGGAGAGGATGAGGACCGCCAGACCGATGTGAAGCCAGTCGAGCGATCGCGATGAGAGCGTCAGCAACCCTCCCGAAGAAGTCCGCCATGAGTTCAGGCTCGTCCGTGCGCGTCCCGAGCCATCCGATCTTCCGCAGGTTCATGCCATCCTCCTTCTCCAAGATCAGGCTGCACGTGGTGCCGCAAAGCTTCCGAGCTCGCGCGCCATCAGGAAAGCCCACGCCGGCAGCAGGATTAGATAGGCGATTCCGCCCAGGGACGTCCACCCCGTGTCCACACCGCCGAGCAGCAGGCCTGCCGCGAACACCACCCCGGCGACCCCGGCTGCCACACCCAGCCAGCGCACCTCGTTCAGCCACGGCCCCGCCAGCAAGTTGGCGCCCGCGATCCACAGACCGATATAGACGAGCGCCCCGCTCCCCGCTCCGAACGCGCCACGAGCGGCGGTGTCCCACTCGATGACCACGGCTCCAGTCATCTGGAGGACCTGGATCACGCAGAAGGTCAGCAACGAGACCCAGCCGAGTGTTTGGGCCGCCTGCGCGAGCCGGGTCGGCGTTCGGCCACCTAGCTCGTAGAAGGAAAGCATGAGCGGGGCGAGGGCCGCGGTCAGCACCAGCAGGGCGCCGTCGTTCAGCGACGGCCAAGGTTGGTCGGCCGCGAAGGACAGGCCGGCGGTCACCAGCCCCACTAGCCCGGCACCTGCGACCACGTACGCCGCCTGGGAGGCGCTGCTCACGATTCGCTGGGTGCGGCTCGACATGGACCCTTTCAGCCGACCATGTACTGGTCGTGCCGAGCCCAAAGCGCGGTCCACTCTGCGTCGCTCAGCTGCTTGCCGGATCTGGCAATCTCATCAACCTCGATGAAGTAGCGCTCGCGGGGCTTGCCCGGGGCGAAGAGAATCAGCATCGAAGCCGGCTTGTCGGAGTCGTTGCGGAAGGCGTGGATCCCGCCCTTCGGCACGTACAGGAAGTCCCCGGCGGTCGCGTCTACCCAACCCGTCCCGTCATAGAAGCGGACCGTTCCCCGCAGGACATAGAAGGACTCGGAGAAGGTCCGATGGATATGGGCATCTGGGCCGCCGGACCGCGCCTGCATGTCGCGTCGGAACATGCCGAACTGACGTCGCGTGATCGATCCTTGGGCCACGAACAACATCGAGCTGTTCGGGCCGCGAATGCCGGGAACAGCTGACGCGGCCCGGTAGATCGCGCTGATTTCTCCCACGCGGCTCTCGTAGGACATGCCGCCAGCCTATCAGCCGAGTGGGGCCGAGAAGGTCCCCGCCTCGCCGCGGCGATCACCAGGACAGCGAAGAACGCCTGCGAGGAGATCGCGGCGCTGCTCGACTAACATCGGTTCTGTGCCGTTCGAGTTCGGCGTCGTTGCCACTTTCGTCGTGGTGGCCCTAATGGTGCTCAACTTGATCGCGCAGTGGCGTTTCTACGGTGCCTATCTGCGCCGCTATGGCGATGCGGACGACCGTCGGCGACGGTGGCTGTTGTGGAAATGGCCGATGAGCCTGCGGGATTGGTTCCGGCCCCCGCCCCCCTGGAGCCTGTCTTCTTGGTTCCAGCCGCTCGATGACCCGCTCGTCGAGCATCGTCGGCGTCAGCACCTACTCGCTTGGGGTGCCGTGTTTGCCTTCTTCCTATTCGGTCCCATCGCCTTCGCCCTGTACGGAGCGCTATCCACTCGGTAACGGAACGACCGCTCAAACTGATGCACTACCGGTCATTCCCTCTGTTTGCCGATGCGACGGCGGAGGCGTAGGCTTCGCCATCAGCACATGACCAGTTCGCGAACGCACGCCACTTGCTCTTGCGCCTGTCGCTAGGCGGGAGGATCCCTCTCGCCTGACCCGCGCCACGTGTGCGCGAACGTCGCTCTAAGCGACGCCCTGGCTCCTCCTCCCGCCCGCTCGAGACCGACCCCGGTCGGTTCGCCGCCCTTCTCTCCAGGTGCCCCAGCGAGGCGATACATGCCCCCTTCAGTCCTTCGAACCGCAGATCCCTACCGCGACCTCGACGTCATCGACGCCCGTGCGCCGCGATTCAACCAGGCCGCCATCGGCAGCCTCTCGTTGCTCGCGGTGCTCACCGGCTGGTGGCCGATCCTGGCCCTGCTCGCGCTGCAGCTCGCGATCGGCCTTCGGTTCGGACGCCGTTACTGCGTGGCCTGCGTGGTCTACTTCGAACTGGTCCAGCCACGCATCGGCGAGGGACCTATCGAGGACAGTCGCCCGCCCCGCTTCGCCAACCAGGTTGGCGTCGCAGTGCTGGGCACCGCCACCCTCGCCTACGCCGTTGGACTGCCGACCCTGGGTGCGGCACTCGGCCTGCTGGTAGCCGGGCTGGCGTTGCTGGCTGCGAGCACGGGGCTGTGCGTGGGCTGCGAGATGTACCGGATTGGTGCGCGTCTGCGCGGGATCCGGGCCAACCAGTTCGACCGCATTGAGCTGGCGGACATGGGTGGCCCGTTCCCGGTCGGTGGCGAGCTGGTGGTGGCCTTCAGCCATCCGCTCTGCACGGACTGCCGCGACATGATCGATGACCTCCAAGCCGACGGCCGTCGGCTGGTGACGGTGGATGTCCGCGAGCGCCCCGAGCTGGCGCGAAAATACGGAATCGCCCTGGTGCCGACCGCGGTGTCCGTCAACGCTGACGGCTGCGTGACAGCACGCCTGGTCGGCTGACCCGGCGCCTGTGGACGGGGAGGCTGAGGAGCAGCGGTGGCCGAATACAAAGTCAACAAGCACGCCGTGGCGCACGCCCGGGAGCTCATCGATGCCGGCCGCCATGTGCTCGACAGCGACTGGGGCGAGGCACACCCGACCGCAAGGGATGAGAAGGTCAGCAGCTGATGCAGACGGCTGAGCTGGACGAGGGGATCAAGGACAGTCGCCGCCGCCTCGGGCTCCGCCGCAAATATGACCTTGGCATCCTTCTCGTTCACGGCATTGGCGAGCAGATGCGCGGCGACACCCTGACCGAGGAGGGTGACTACATCTTCCGTTGGCTCAGGCGGCGAGTTGAGAGCCCGGGAGTGCCCGGCGGCGCCCAGGTAGACGTGCTCGACGTCGCCCTTC
This sequence comes from Candidatus Limnocylindria bacterium, assembly GCA_046717345.1. Lineage (GTDB taxonomy): Bacteria > Chloroflexota > Limnocylindria > QHBO01 > QHBO01 > DASTEQ01. Next base: position 3,569 of record JBKJVN010000068.1, read on the forward strand.
GGCAGGCATCCAGTGATGCCATTCCGACCGCTCATGCGGTGGTCCGGATCACACCGCCGACCGGCACGGGCGCGCCGGCGCACTGGGTCCTCGCCGAATCCTCGTGGGCCGACGTCTTCCGACCGGCAACCTACGCTGAGCTGGCTGGAT
>JBKJVN010000069.1:0-2784 GCA_046717345.1 Candidatus Limnocylindria bacterium
CGTGGACGGCCTGGGCGGCCTGGGCAGCCCGCGCTACCGGGACCTCAGCCCATACGACGCGGAGGCCGCCCTCGTCGAAGGAGCCCTCCCCGTGGGCCGGCAGCGGCAGCAGTTCGGGCATTCGTGACGCGGGACCGATCAGGCTGATGCGCGCGATCCGTTCCTTGCGGTCCACTGCCAGCAGCATCGCACCATCCGCGCCGCGCGCGGGACGGGGCGGCACTTCGGTAGATGGCGCCTCGTCGTCCAGCGACCGGACAACCAGCCGCAGCCGGCCCCGGCGCGCGCGGCGCACGGCTACGGGGTGGACCACCTCTGCGCCCAGCTCCCCCAGCAGCTCCAGCTGAAGCGCGTCGACCACGGGCATCAGTCGCGCCCCGGGGACCAGGTGCGGATCGGCCTCCCACACTCCGCCGACATCCTTGAACAGCTCGCAGCGATCGGCGCGCAGGGCCACAGCCAAGGCCACGGCCGAGAGGTCCGTCCCTCCCCGCCCCAGGGTGGTCAGCTCCCCGTGGGCCCCGATCCCCTGGAATCCGGCAACCACCGGCACCAGGCCCTCCGCCACCGCGGTCCGCAGCGGACGCGAGTAGACGCGGCGAACGGCCGCGCCCAGGTGGGCGGCCGCGGTCCGGATCCCCGCCTCGGCGCCGCTGAACGAGCGGGCGGGTATGCCGCGCGCCTCGAGGCCCAGCGCAAAAAGTGCCGCCGACAACGCCTCCCCGGTGGCCAGCGCGCGATCTGTCTCGCGGGCCAGCGCGGAGTCCGGCGCATGGGCCGAGTCGCCCCGCAGGCTCGCTCCGCCATCGGGCAGCAGGACCGAGGCCGAGGTCAGGATGGCATCCGTCACCCCCTCGAAGGCGGAGACAACGACCACCGGCCGCAACCCGGCGGCCCGCTGGCGAACCACGACTTCCACTGCCGCAGCCACGTCCTCCGGCCGGGTCAGCACCGAGCCGCCGAACTTGTCGACCACGATCGCTCCCGCGGGCGTCATGGAGCGGACTGTAGCGCTACCCTCGCCGGGTGCCTCCCCGCGCTCGCGCTGCCGCGCTCCGCGCCGTCCGACTTCGGATCCTCGGGTGGTACCGGGCCGATCACCGCGACCTGCCGTTCCGGCGCAGCCAGGAGCCGTGGCCCGTGCTGGTGGCCGAGGTCATGCTCCAACAGACCCAGGCTTCGCGTATCTCCGAACGCTTTGACGCCTTCCTGGCCCGACATCCGTCGCCCGCGGCCATGGCCGCCGCGACTCCTGCTCAGGTGCTTACCGACTGGAGCGGTCTCGGCTACAACCGCCGGGCCCTGAACCTGTACGCCGCGGCCGTACAGATCGCCCGCGACGGTTGGCCAGAGACAGTCGAGGAGCTGGAGCGGCTGCCGGGTATCGGCCCCTACTCGGCTCGTGCCATTGCGTCCATTGCGTTCGGCCAGCCGGTTGGCGCCGTTGACACCAACGTCCGACGTTGGATCGTCCGCCGCTTCGCGGCGGACGCGGCCGCTCGTCGCGCCCTGCAAGACCTGGCCGACCGGCTGGCCGCCGCGGCGCGGTCCCGCGACCCGGAAGAAGCCGGCACCTGGACCCACGCCACGATGGAGTTCGGGGCGCGGATCTGCACCGCCCGCGCGCCGCACTGCGACATCTGCCCCGTATCCCGGGGCTGCCCGTCCCGATCCGATCCGCGCCGAGTCCCGGTTCCCCGCCAATCGTCATCTACAGCGGCCACCCGCGCGGCGCGCGGCGCGGTTCTGCGGGCGCTGGCGACAGCACCCGACCATCGGCTCAGCGGGACGAAGGCGAGCCAGACCGGGAACGGTGGGGCCAACGCCGTCGATTACCGGGAGATTACCGAGGGGTTAGAGCGAGACGGCCTTCTTCATCGGTCTGGGACAGACCTCATCCTCGGTCCGCGCTAGCGCTCGACGAGGTGGTCGCGTTCCTCTTTGGGTGTCTTCACGGCGACAGTATTGGCGTCAAATACCGCCTCGCCCTGGTCGTTCGATCTCAAATATCTTGACGTACAGGCAGTCGATGGGTATCGGCGGCGAGGAAGGAGACCACAAATGTTCGGAATGGCGGCCGCGACCGCCTGGGAGCTCGAAGCCGAGCGCCGGGTTGAGCTGGCCTCCCGGACCAGGCCTGCTTCCAGCTCGGAGGTCCGCGTCGGTCGCGACGGTGTGCTCCTCGCCACCCTGCGTCGGTTGACCGGTTCGCTGCGGCAGGCGGCACCGGCTGGCCTCAAGAACCTGCGAACCTGATTTCTGGACTCCCACCCCGCCAAGTAGCCCAGGCCGGCCCGGATACAATCGGTCCGTGAGCAGAACCACGGCCAGCCTGAGCGTGCAGGTGGGCGACCCCATCCCGTCCATCGGCCTGCGCGCCACCGACGGGTACCTCCTGAACCTGCGTTCGTGGGTGAGCAAGACACCGGTGGCCCACGTGTTCTTCGCCGGACCGACGCTCAGCGGAGCCGCGCGCTCCGAGGCGGAAGTCCTGGCCCGCGAGCTGGCAGCTGCCGTCCCGCGCCTGGACGCGGCCGGGATCGCGGTGACCGGGATCACGACCGACAACGAGCGCCAGCAGAAGGACTACGCGACGGAGCTAAACCTGCCGTTCCTGCTGCTCAGCGACGAGCGGCTGATCGCTGCACAGGCATTGGGGGTGCCGGTGGCCGAGAAGCGCGGCAATACGAACGTGGCGCAGCCGGTGCTGATCGGCGTCGACGAGACAGGGCTGGTTCGGGGCATCTACCACAAGCCCGATCCGCGCCTGGTGGCGGCGATCAT
>JBKJVN010000070.1:0-2972 GCA_046717345.1 Candidatus Limnocylindria bacterium
GAGCCTGTCGCACAAACCTCCGGCGAGGCGATGTCCGCCCGTCTCCGGCTTCTTTAGAAAACGAGCCTCGGTTGGGTTCGGAGATGAGCGGGTCTGCCAGTCGAGGGCAGCGTCCGCACGGCCTGGACCCCGCTGTGCACTTGTCCCGCGATCATTTCGCGAGGGGTTTGTGCGACAGGCTCCATGCGAAGCAGTAGCGCGCGTTCCCGCGGCCGGCGGCAAAGCCAAGGCATCCCAGGAATACCGCCCCATTCCCACAGGGCTGGCGCTGCCGCCGATTACGGTCCCAATCGCGACGTAGCATCGAAGTGCGACCGGCGTTCAGCCGCTCCGTGGAGCAACTTGCCTATAGGAGGGTCTAGCGAAACTGCTAGCGAAAGTCATTCAGTAGCTCTCGCAACCGAGAGATAGGCAGGTCATCCGGAATGAGACCCCTCCCCCCGCAGGTGCGGCACCTCTTCATCTTGTCGCTAACGATACGGCCCGCTTTTACCCTCTGGATGTAGCCCAGACCCCCGCACTCTTGGCACGGCACCTTGACGGAGACCGTTAGCTCTCTTGAAGAATGCTCCCCACCCTCCATCTCAGGAGCAAATGTAGCCGCTAGGGCGCGATGGGCGCGGCCCGAGCCTGAGCCTGCGCGCCACGCCACCCAGGAGTTTGGTCCCATTTCGACAGGTCTTGCCCTGCCGCCGCTCACGGTCTCAATCGGGACGTAGCTACAGAAGCCGGCTGAAGCCGGGACCGATCCGCAAGGCAAGCCGCGGACCACTCGTTTGGCGGCCCGCGGCGATTCGTTCAGCTCCAGCCCTTGGCCCAGACCTCCTGGTCGACCTTGGTCATCTCGAACCGCACAATCTTTCCGTCGCGAACCTCCCAAACGTGCTCGGCCTGGGTGTCGAGTTCGGCACCGCTTTTGTTGTTCCCCTTGAAGCGGGCGGTGACAACGACGGTGTCGCCCTCGTCGCTGGCCTCTTCAACGGTGCACGTGAACTCGTCGAAGCTCTCCGGCACCTTGGCGAACACTTCGTTGGCGACGCTGTCGGGCCCCTTAAAGGTGCCTGACGGAGCGTTGCCGCCGCCCGGCTCGGTCCACTCGACCTCGGCGTGGAACCGCGCGACCATACCCTCGACGTTGCCGCTGTTGAAGTCGTCGTAGCCGCCACGGACTAGGTCTACGTTCTCCTGGGACATCTCCCGCTCCTTCCGCTCGGTATCGGTCGGGACTCTACCCCCGATCCCGCCTGTGCTGGTGGCAAACGGGGGATCGCGTGGCCCCGACCGGGTTTATCCGCCGCGTTGGGTAAGGGTGCGGTCGTCGGCAAGCCACGGCATCCAGGCGTTTGGCCCCATTTTCCGCAGGGCTGCCGCTACCGCGGTTGATCGTCGGAATTTCCGGCCGCTCGGCTGCGCGGTGACGCACGAACAGTCGCGCGAGTACGCCTGGCGGCCTGCCTGTCGGGGCCTCACCGTCCAGCCGGGCTGGAGCCGTAGCGAGCCAATGCCAGTAGGCAAGGCGTCCAAGATGTCAGGCGTACGTCGTAGCTGGCCTCACCAGGGGTGTGGATCGAACGACACCCCGGGTGTGGCGAGGTTCCGCCCTCGGGTCCCTAGCGAACCCGGTCCCCGGAGTGGATTCTTCGACGCACTCCCTGCGGGGGGATCCCAGAAACCGCTACTCAGGAGATACACAGATGATGAACGCACGCACGACCGCCGCCGTCCTCACGGTGAGCGCCCTCCTCGCCCTTCCAACCACGGGCGCGATGGCCGCCGACGACGTCGGCCCCGCACTCGACCCCCAGGGCACCCACGCCGTCGACCCCTACATGCCCCCGACCGAAGTGCCCCCGTCGGACGACGTTGACCCGACGCCCGAGCCGGACGCCTCCGGCGAGCCCGCCCCAGCCGACGGGGTGTCCGAGGACGCCGGCGGCGAGATTCCGGAGGAGATCTCAGGTGATCGCGCCGGGGCTGGCGAGGACCAGCCGGATCCCCCGATCGGCTCCGACCCGATCGCTCGGGAGAGCTTCCACAGTTGCGCGGAGACGTTCCGCGAGTACTTCAAGCTGATGCACGAGGCGATCGTCATGATGGATCTCAACTGGTTCTACATCGGCCAGGGTTATTCGTTCGACGATCTCCAAGAGAAGATCGACGAGCTCCTCGCCGATGCTGGGTCGTGGGCCGAGGAGGTCGGCCATGCGTGCGGCGGACCAGGTCACGGCCACCCGCTTTACCCGGGCAGCAGCGACGGTTCTGAGGGCGGCCCCTCGCTCTGAGCCAGCCGAGCACCGGCTCCAAGAACACCAAGCCGCAAGGGCCCCTGCCAATGCGGGGGCCCTTGGCCTGCTTGGGCGCCACCTCCTCGGACCTTCGCCTCCGTGTCCGCCTGGGTGATCTCGACCCAGTCGGACGGCCCGAGCGCCTGGCCGATCAGGCCCTGGAGCTCTGAGATCGAGTTGACCTTGTGGGCGCCATCGGCGGGGAAGCTAGTGGTTTTCCGCGCCCGCAATCAGGCGACCAGCCACACCTCCAGCTCCGGCGCGAGCCCGCCGGCGCCGCCGATCAACGCCAGGATGCGGGCGACGTAGTCCTGGGTCTCGGCGTAGGGCGGCACGCAGTTGCATGCCGCCACCGCGCCGGGGCCGGCGTTGTAGGCGGCGAGCGCCAGCGAGACGGAGCCGAACTGGTTGAGCAGGTCCGACATCAGGTGCGCCTGGGCGTCGATCGCGGCGCCGGGGTCGAAGGGGTCTCGGAGCCCGTAGGCGGCTGCGGTCGCCGGCATGAACTGGGCGATCCCCCGAGCGCCGGCGGGCGAGACCGCGCCCGGGTCGAAGCTCGACTCGGCGTACAGCTGCGCGGCCAGCAGCGCCGCCGAGACGTCCCAACGCGCGGCGGCCCGGGCGAGCGCCGAGCGGTAGCGGGCGGGGACGAACGCGGGCACCGCCCCGGGCTCCGAGCCGTCGGCG
>JBKJVN010000071.1:0-2548 GCA_046717345.1 Candidatus Limnocylindria bacterium
CGCGTTGACGATGGGCGTCCGGGGCACACCGGTGATGACCCGCGTCGCCCGATGGTCCGGCCAGATGCCCCACTACACGGTGGGACACCTCGATCGGGTGAGTGGGGCGTTCGCCGCGCTCGCCGGGGCGCCGAACCTCGTCCTGGCGGGCGCCGCCTATCGCGGGGTCGGCCTGCCCGACTGCATCGTCCAGGGTCGCGCCGCCGCCGCACGGGTCATCGATGTCCTCTCGGGTGCGGCCCGCGATCGGGTGGCCGGGGCACCGGCCGCATCGGCCGGGACCACGACGACCTGAGTCGCGGATACGCTTGAAGCGCGGCGGCAACCGCCAGCTCAACCGGGCGCTCCACACGAGTGCGACCGGCTAGGCCGCCCATCACCCGCCCGCCCAGGCCTACCTCCGCCCGCAAGGCGGCCGAGCAGAAGACCGACCGCGAGGCCATCCGGGCGCGGGTCCGGGCGGCCACACGACTCGACGCTGGGCCCGACCTGGCGGCCCGGCCGCTTCAGGATCTTCGCTACCGCTCCCCGTCCGCCGCGGCCGCCTAGAGCCCGGCGGCGGCTGCTGCTCTCGGCCCCGCTCTCCACGATTGGTCTTGACCGCAGCCTCGATCACGGCTATTAGGTGCACGAAGGTTTGGCCCGAGGTGACCGATGGGGCAGGCACTTCAGCTTCGCGTGTACCGGATCGCGGACGGCTACCATTCCCCGGTCCGGCGGGGACTACGTGTACATCAGCCGCACCCGAAGATGGTCGACAGTTACCTCATGCCGATCGGATCGCCGATTCCCACTCGCGTCGCCCCACGATGGGGATGTTTGCTAGAGCGGCCCCGTCACCTGCCGGGGACGCCGTCCGGTACTGCGCGCGTTGCCCGTGAGGTGGTCCGGGAAGCCACCACCGCATTGGTGTCTGAGCCCTTTATCTGAGCCCTTATCGGTCGTGTTCCATACATCCCATGTGACTCATGCGGCCCACCGTGTCGCTCGGTGGGACGCATGGCACGGAATACCACGCATCCGGTCGAGATTACCCAGCACCTTCAGCCACTCGTGCGAGCGGGCCGGGCGGGGGAGCGCGAGCTCGCTCATGACCTCGCCACGAGCTTTCAGTACACGGCCGGCTCCGACCCCCGGAGCCGAATAGTTGCGGAACATGCTTACCGAGGGCTGCCACCCTCTGGACGATCGCGGCGGGGTGGAGATCTCCAATCAGGCGGCTGAATCGCCAGATCGGGCCCCACGTGCCTGATACGCGAACGACCAACCGGGGACGGCAAGGCCAGCCGGGTCGAGATTACCCAGCACCGGCTCAGGGAGCGCGCAGTCCAGGTGATCGATCAGGGGCACCTTCGTCCAGTCTTGAGCCCTAGGGAGCCGCTTGTCATTTCGTGCGCTGGCGTGGGTAGGCCAGCTGGCGCAACCGCGCTGCGCTTTCAAGGTGGCCGTCACTCTCGGCCATCGCCAATGACTGCAGCACGATCGCCTGCTCGGGTCGTCCCTCTGCCGCAGCGAGCTCCGCCTGGGCGAGCCTGGCCTCGAATGTGCTGAGTGGGGTTCCCTCCGCCAGCGCGAGCTTGGCGAGCGGCCGCGCCTCGTCGAACCGGCCGGCTTTCGTGAGCACCAGCGCCAACCGGGCCAGCGCCAGTCCTTTGAAGACGGGCATCCCTTCGCTCAGCTCGAGCGAACGACGGAAAGCGGCACAGGGAGAGACGCCATGATGGCTGGGCACCTGCGCCACATGGCCGAAGCCCTGGGACGACGGGCCAGATGGCTCTAGCCTCCCGCCGGACCACGAGGCCAGATTGCGTCACACCTCAGGTTTGAGGTCCGGGCCGTCGAATCGGAGCGCCGACGAGTCTTGGTCATCGCCACGGGACTCGAAGCGGCACAATGCACGCCTGGTGTGAATCTGGACCCTCTGCGTCCGCAACGCACGCCTGGTGTGAATGTGAACGCTCGCGGCGTGGTGGAGCGGCGTAACGCACGCGTGGCGTGAATCTGGCAGCTGGAGCGAGGCACGGAGACAGGTACATGAAGGCAAGCACATGACCGATGCGGTCGCCATCCCGGTCAACCTCTTTGAGAATGACCGCGAGCTGATGGTCGTGACGCCCATGCCCGGCGTGGCCCCCGAGGACATCAGCGTCGACGTGACCGCGGACGGGGCGCTCACCCTGCGCGCCCAGCAGCACGGCGCCGGGCAGGAGCGCATCACCTACCTCGTGCGCGAGTGGGCGTACGGTCCGTACGAGCGGACGGTCGAGCTGCCGTGCGCCGTCGACGGCAGCCGCGCCAACCTGTCGTACGGCAACGGCATCCTCTCGGTCACGCTCCCCAAAGCCGATACCACCGCGCCGTCGCGCCTGGTGGTCGACCGCACCGGACACACGCGCGGCATGGCGCTCGGCCATCCGGGGGAGCGCGGCGGGGTTCGCCAGGCCTAGGTGATCCTCTACTTCCTGCGCCACGGCCAGGCCGGCGAGCAGCGGGCCGTCGACGACGAGGGCCGCGAGCTGACCGCCGACGGGATCTCGGCCTTGCGCGG
>JBKJVN010000072.1:0-4126 GCA_046717345.1 Candidatus Limnocylindria bacterium
GAGGCTACTACGGGGACGACCCGGTAGCCTACGTTCGCGCCCTCCGCGACGAGTGGGAAGACTGACCGTCGAGGAGCTCTGTCGGGACCATCAGCGCATCGGCCTCGACAGCAACGTTCTGATCTACCTGATCGAGAGCGTCGAGCCTTGGCATCGCGTCGCGGGCGAGCTCATCAATGCCATCGAGGCCGGAGCTGCCCGCGGTTCGCTTTCCGCGCTCGCGCTGGCCGAGATCCTCAGCGGCCCGGCCCGTGCTGGAGATCTTGCGCAGGTTGAGCGATCGGATGCCGAGGTTCGCGGCATGCCAGGACTGACAGTCGCATCGATGGGGCCCGAATTGGCTGGCGACGCGGCGGTCATTCGGGGAATCCGGGGGCTGTCGCTGGCCGACGCCATTCACCTCGCGAGCGCCAGGGCAGCAGGCGCCACGGTCTTCATCACCAACGACCGCAGGATTCGAGGCAGTGCCAAGCTCGAGGTCGTGTACCTCGACGACCTACTGCCGCCAGCACCATGACCCCGGTCCTGACCCAGCGGGAGCTGAACCGATCCCTGCTGGCGCGGCAGATGCTGTTGAAGCGCTCGCCGCTATCGGTCCCGAAGGCCCTGGAGCAGATAGCCGGCATCCAGAACCAGTACGCGCCCTCGGCCTATGTCCGGCTGTGGTCCAGCTTGCGGAAGTTCGCAATGGGCGACCTGGATCGGCCGCTCAGCCAGCGCAAGGTGGTCCAGGGCACCCTTATGCGCTCGACCATCCACCTCGTATCGGCGCGCGACTGGTGGGGGTTCGCCGAAGGCATCGGTCCATCCCGGCAGGATTGGTGGCAGTCGACCTGGGGCAAGCAGTTCCCCCGCCAGGACATGGACACGGTCGCGGCCAAGCTGACCAGGGAGCTAGCCGGCCGGCCATGGCTCCGCAAGGAGCTCGACGCGCTGCTGCGCGCCCACGGATCGAGCATCTGGAGCGGGTTTGGGTCCCGCTGATCCGCGTCCCACCTTCGGGCACATGGACGCGACGACGGGCCGACATCTTCCAGCTGGCTGCCGAATGGATCGGGCCGTCAGATACCGATGAACCGCGCGGGCTGGAGCATCTGCTGCGCCGCTACCTGGGCGGGTTCGGCCCGGCGCGCCTTGCCGAGGCAGCCGACTGGGCGGGCGTCGCGGTGGCAAAGATGAAAGCCGCAGCGGAAGGCGTGGCGCTCCGGGCGTTTCGCGATGAGCACGGCCGCGAGCTGGTCGACCTGCCGGGCGCTCCCCTGCCGTCAGCGGAAACCTCGGCGCCGGTCCGGTTCCTGCCGACCTGGGATGCGGTCCTCCTGGTCCACGCGCGCAGAACCCAGATCCTGCCCGAGGCGTATCGATCGCTGGTGTTCAGCACCAAGACGCCGCACTCGGTGGGCACCTTCCTGGTGGATGGCTCGGTCGCGGGGAGCTGGCGGACCGAGCGGTCCGGCAACCGCGCGAATCTTTCTTACACCCCGTTCGAGCGGCTGGCGTCGAAAGCGGAACGGGAGCTGCGGGACGAGGCGGCGGCCCTGATCCGCTTTATGGAACCCGAAGCAGCGTCCTACGCCATCGAGCCGGAGGCAGCCGCCTAGCGGCGGTGCGCCTTGCGGCCCTCATTCAGGCAGGAGCCAGCAACTTTCTCGTTTCGGCTGCGTGCCAGTCGAGGCCCATTGCCTCGAACCGCTGGATTGCCTGCTCGATCAGCCCATCGTCGTTGCGCGCGAAACCCAGCGCCCGAAGTGCGAACGGCTCGAGGTAGGTCTTCGGCTTCAAGATTGCTGGCGCCTCCTTCTCGATCTCGGCGAGTCGCTCGAGGGCGACCAGCGCGTCAAGCCGCGCGATGAGCCCATTGATATCCCCAAATCCTGCTGGGCTCCACTCGCTGAGCTTCCGCTCGACCTCAGCCAGGTCGCCTCGCGCGATCGCGATCTCGACGCGGATTGGATCCAACACGAAGCCGTAGCCCTCCATGCCAAGTGCGTCAGCTTTGTGCTCAAGACGCCGCGCTTCCTGGTCGTCATCCAGCTGGACGTTGGCGAGCGCGCAGCGGAGCTGCGAACCTACGTTCGACACGCAGGGCGTCGCGATGTTCGCTGCCACTGCGGCCTCTGTCCGCGACGTCAGGTCCCGCACCGCCTCCCAGCGGCCCGAAGCCCGCTCGATCATGATCAACAACCCAACGGCGTGCATTCGGTGATGCGGCGTGAGGCTGCGCGTCACGTCGTCGTGCGCCTCCGCGACGCGGCGGCCCTCCTCGAAGCGGCCAGTCGCGAGGCACGCATCGAGGCTATTCACGTAGATCAACGCGATGTGATCGGGATCGGTCAGTTCCGGCACGATATCGAGGCTTCGCCTTACCCAGGCGTATGCCTCCTCGAAGTCGCCGCGGGCGAAGGCCGCCTCCGAGCGGGCGGCCCAAGCCCATGACCGCAGCTCCATATCGTCCAGGCGGTCGGCGAGCTCGCTGGCTTCCTGGGCAGCCTCGCCGAATGCTTCAGGGTCGAAGTATGTGCGCGCGATGAACGCTCTTGCCCGCGCTGGCGAGCCCGGCTCGGACAACTCGAATGCCCGTTCGATCCACCCCTCGATCAGCTTGCGGTCCGGCCGGCGCTTCCACATCGCGGAGCGCGTAGCGGTGTGGAACGCGAGCAGGCTGTACGTGTCCGCCGTTGCCACCTGATCGCTGCCTTCCAGCGAGTTCTGCATCGCAGTCCAGAACGCCTCGCCATCGAACTTGAAGACGTTGGCGCGCCCGATCTCCCGCCAAAGAGCGGCTCGAGCGGCCTCATCCGGTTCGATTTCAAGGGCTCCGTGGAGCAAGGCAAGGCCGTCGTCGATTTCAAACCGGCCGATCGCGAGCTCGGCTGCGCGGCGCAGCCAGGTCAGCGCGCGCGCACGAAGATCCTCGAGCTCAGCCGCTTCCGCCGCCCAGGCCAGATCGACATTTTCAGGCCGCACCGCCTCCGCGTAGTGGTGGGCGAGGAGCGGAGCGTATTCATCCCGTCCCTCGCCGGTCCGCTCGAGCCATTGCGCGAACCCGGCATGCAGCCGCGCCCGTTTGGCCTTCGGCAGGCTGGCATAGGCGACCTCGCGGGTCAGCGCGTGCTTGATCGCGTATTCGCGGTCGCCGGCGATTGAGGAGCCGGGGCGACGGCGGATGAAGTCGCGTTCCTCGAGTATCCGGAGGTCCGGCTCCGCCCCCTGAACGAGCTCGTAGACCGGGCCCGCCCAGAAAATCCGACCGATCACCGAAGCGGCTTGGAGCGCCTGCTTCTCGTCCGGCTCAAGCAGATCGACGCGCGCCGCGACGACGGCCTGGACGGTGTCTGGGACGGCGAAGTCTGACGGCAGGTCCGCCAGCCGCCAGGACCCGTTCTGCCGCCCGAGCAGCTGGCGATCGATCAGAGTTCCCACTAGCTCCTCGACGAAGAACGGGTTGCCCTCCGCACGTTGGACGACGACCTCGCGCAGCCCGGCCGGGAGGGTCCCCCCGAGGAGCTCGTCGAGCATGCGGACCGCCTCCTCTGACGAAAGTGCCTCGAGCTCCACCGTCGCGCCATGAAGACGGGCGCCCCAGCCGGGTCGCTGCTCGAGGAACTCCGGCCGCGCCGTGGCGACCAGGAGCAACGGCCCCCGCGTGTCGCGCACGAGTCGTTCCAGGAGGTCGAGCAACTGCTCCTCGCCCCAGTGAACGTCCTCGATCAGCATGACGGTGGGCCGCTCCGCGACCATCTCGTCGAGGAATTCGACCCACGCATCCTGGAAGCGGTCGCGCGCGGCGAGAGGATGGAGCCCGCGAGCCACGTCGAGCCCCAACGTCAGCGCCAATATTTCGCGGGATCCCAGCCGCTCGAGCACCACCGTCGGAGGGTCGCTCTCGAGGATGCCGAGGTGCTCCTTCAGCACCTCCGCCAGGGGCCAGTAGGTGATGCCCTGGCCGTACGACAGGCAACGGCCAGTGCGGCGCAGTGGCTCGGGCGAGCGGCCGCCGAGGCGCTCCAAGAACTCCCGCAGGAGCCTCGTCTTGCCGACACCCGCATCGCCGAGAATCGTCATGAGACGGGGCTCGCGCAGATCCTCCACCTCCTGGTAGGTGCCCTCGAGCAGCTTCATCTCT
>JBKJVN010000073.1:0-4456 GCA_046717345.1 Candidatus Limnocylindria bacterium
AGGCGGCGCGGCAGGGGATCCACCGCCCCGGCCGTCAGCGAGAGCGGCGTAGCAACAGCAGCCCGGAGACGCCCAGCCCAAGGCCCGCGCCAAACAATGACAGGGCCAGGATGAGGTCGGAAGGGCCGCGGACGATGATCCAGACCGCCCCCGCCACCGCGGCCAGGCCGGCCGCCAATGCCAGGATCGCGGTCGGGATCCGAACTCGCTGGCTTCCGGCCAGCATTCCGAGCGCGCCGCCAGCCAGCCCCACCCCCAGAACGAACAGGGCGAAGCCGCCGGTGAACTGGCCCGTCCCCAACGCGTTGGCGTTGGGGGGCAGGTTGGCGGGGTCGTAGCCCGTCGATGCGGTCAGCCCGGAGACCACGATCCCGACCCCGGCGATGAACACGGCAACTCCCAGCACCGCCACAGCCAGGGCGGCGCCGGCACGCGCCTCACCCAGGTGAGCGGGAGCCAGCGAATGGGGTCGACCTGCCGAATCACGGCCGGCGCCGGTCGTCATGGGAGTGGTCCTCCGGGGAGCGGCGCGCATTGTAGGCGACCGCCGACCCCGGGGCCAGCCCGCCTATACTCGGCCTCGGAATGGCCTTCCAGATGCCAGTCGACCCTCGCGAAGCGCGCCGGGCACGCCTGGTGGGCTGGGCCACGTTCCTCCTGGTGGCGGTCTTGATCGGGCTGCTGGCCTACCTCGGCTACGCGGGCTTCGAGGGATCGGATCAGCTCGTCCATCCCGACCACAGCCGGATCTGTCGCCTCCCGTCGGCCCTGGGATGGGAGTACCAGGCCATCAATTACGACCAGGCCTCGGACGCGGCTCTGGCCACGGAGGCCGATCCGCTCGACTGCGCGTCGGTCGGCCAGGCCGCGGGCACCGACCTGACGGCTGCCGACGGGACGCGCCTGGCCGGTTGGTATATCCCCGCCGCGGCGCCCATCGGCCCGGAGGGCTCGACCGTGGTTCTGGTTCACGGCCACGGCTCGAACAAGAACGCCATGCTCCCGTGGGCCGAAGTGCTCCACGCCGACTACAACCTGGTCCTGTTCGACCAGCGCAACCATGGGCAGAGCTTCGGGACCGAGACCACGGTAGGGCTCCGCGAACGGATGGACCTTGACGCGGTCGTGGAATGGGTCCGCGCCACCTATGCGCCGCCCAACATCGCGGTCCTGGGGGGCAGCATGGGCGCGATTACGGCCACCAACGCCGTCGCGTTGGGCCTGCCGGTGCAGGCCCTTATCCTGGATTCGACCCCGGTCAGCGTGGCTACCTCGGCCCAGCGTCGGATCGAGAACGGGAACTTTCCCCTTGCCCTCCCCGCCTCGTGGGCAATCGTCCTGGGCGCGCTGTTCCGGACCGGTGTGGACGTGACCGCGGCCGACCCAATCATCAACATCGACGACGTCGGGAGCGTCCCGGTCCTCATCCTGCAGGGCGATGCCGACCTGGCCATCGACCCCACCAGCGCCGATCGGCTCGCCGCGGCCGCCGCGGAGGCCGGCGTTCAGGCGGAGGTTCACATCTGCGCCGGCGCCGGGCACTCCCGGTTGCTCGAGGTGTGCCCGGATGACTACCGCGACTGGGTGCTAGGCTTCCTGGCCCGCACGCTTGGCCCCTGATGACGACCATCGCCCAACCTGACGCCATCCTGAGCGTCGACGACACCCGGTTCGACGATGCGATCGAGCGCTGGTTCCGCCAGCGCCTGGAGCTTCAGCCCGAGTGGGCGACCTACCTCGGGATCCACGAGCACGACCACCGCCTCTCGCTCGGCGGGCGGGACGGGATCGAGCAGGACATCGCGTTCACGAACGCGGCGATGGCGGCCATGGAGACCTTCGACCCGGCCACGCTGTCCCCGAACCGCGCACTGGACCGCGAGCTCGTCCTCCACGAGGCGCGTTTGAACCTGTTCGAGCTGACGGAGCGGCGCTCATGGCAGGGGCGATCCGATGCCGCCGAGGCAATCGGCGGCGCCCTCTTCCCTCTCTTCACCCGCGACTTTGCGTCGCTGGCCGAACGCCTGGAGAGCATCGCCGCCCGCCTGGAGGCGGCTCCCCGCTTCCTGGCCGAGACCCACGACCGGGTGGAGCGGCCGGTGCAGCTCTGGACAGAAATCGACATCCAATCCGGGGAAAGCCTGCCCTCGTTCCTGGACACGATCCTGGACGCGGCGCGCACCCAGAACGCGCCGGCGGCCGTCGTCAGCCGCCTGGAGCAGGCGATCGCATCGGCGGTCTCAGCCCTCGACGCACATCAGGCCTGGCTTCGCGACGATGTCATGCCCCGGGCGACCGCCGACTGGGTCACCGGCCCCGAGCTGTTCGCGGAGATGGTCCGCCTCCGCGCCCTGGGGGCCACCGGCGACGAGATCCTGGACGTGGGCGAGCGGATGCTCGCCGAGTCCCACGCCCAGCGCGACGCAGTGTGCGCGGAGATCGACCCCGGCCTGACCCCGGCCCAGGTCGCCGACCGGGTCAAGGGCGACTACCCCGCCACCTTTGAAGAAGCCCTGGACGAGTACCGCCGCTCCATGGACCGGGCCCGCGCCTTCGTGGTCGAGCACGACCTCGCCACGCTGCCCCCCAACGACACCCTGGTCGTGATCGAGACGCCGAGCTTCATCCGGCACCTGGTGCCGTTCGCCGCCTACTTCGAACCAGCTCGCTTCGACCCCATCCCACAGGGCACCTACATCGTCACGCCGCCCGAGACGCCGGAGATGATGCGCGAGCACAACTACGCCTCCATCTCCAATACATCGGTCCACGAAGCCTACCCAGGTCATCACCAGCAGCTGTCGGCGGCCATCACCAACCCCAGCCTGGTGCGCCTCTTCTCCGGCTCGCCCGAGTTCGCCGAGGGCTGGGCCTTCTACACCGAGCGGGTGATGAAAGAGGCCGGCTTCGACGACACGCCCACTCATCGGTACATCCAGCTCACGGACGTCATCTGGCGCGCCACCCGGATCGTCCTCGACGTCCGGCTGCACCGCGGCGAGATCGGCTTCGAGGAGGCGGTCGAGCGGCTGGTGGCCGAAACCGGATTCGAGCATCCTGCCGCCCTGGCCGAGGTCAAGCGCTACACGAGCACCCCCACGTACCAGCTGTCGTACCTGTACGGGCGGCACATGATCGAGACCCTGCGCCGCGACGTCGAACGGCGGCAGGGCCCCGATTTCAGCCTGAAGGGCTTCCACGACACCCTCCTCTACGGCGGCACCATGCCCGTTTCCTACGCGCGGCGCCTGTTCGACCTTTGATGCGACCGATGCGCGCCGTCCGGCGCGGGATTCGAGCCGGCTCGGCGGCATTGCTCGGGTTCGCGGTTGCCTGCCAGGGCGTGATCCCCGGCGCTGCCCCCCCTGTGTGCCCGACCTCGGAACCCACCGCCGCCCAGACCGACGCGATCCTGACCGATGCGACCACAGCGACGTTCGAAACGACGCTGGGGAGCTTCACGGTCGACCTGTACGGCGACGTCGCGCCGATCGCGACCGCCAACTTCGTGGCCCTGGCCCGCTGCGGGTTCTACGAGAGCGTGACCTTCCATCGCGTCCTGGCCGGTTTCGTAGCCCAGGCCGGCGACCCGAACACGCGAGACAACCAGGGCGACTTCGAAGGCTTGGGCACCGGCGGACCCGGATACGGCTTCGCCATCGAGCTGCCAACCGAAGGACTGAACTACGACCCCTACGTGGTGGCCATGGCCAATGCCGGCATGGCCAACACCAATGGGAGCCAGTTCTTCATTTGCCTGACCGATCTGGACGCCCAGCTGCCGCGCCAATACACCATCTTCGGGGCGGTTTCGTCCGGAATGGAGGTCGTGGACGCGATCGGTGGGGTGGCGGTCAACGACAGCCTCATCGGAGTGCCGGTGGACCCCGTCGTGATCAATCGGATCCTCATCGGCGCGCCCGAAAGTACGCCCGATTGAAGCTGCCCCGGGTACGGAAATACCGCTCCGAAAAGTAAAGGATTCTTCATTCCAGAGCATTGACCCTGACCTGGGGGGTCGGATATCATGAGGTCGCTGTTCGCACAGCGATTCACCACTGATCGCAGGGTCATGGGTAGGTTTGGGTAAGGGTAGTGCGGGCAACCGCGCGTGAAAGATGCCCCAGCGATTAGCGAATCCGGCAGCAAATGAAGGCCCCTCTTCGGAGGGGCCTTCACCTATGGGCTAGACTCGGCTCCCCGCGCGCCGGTAGCTCAGTGGATAGAGCGTTGGCCTCCGGAGCCAGAGGTCGCAGGTTCGAATCCTGTCCGGCGCGCCATCACCGGTTGCAGAGGTTCTCCGAGTCTAAGGTCCCAGGATCGTGCCGGCCGACTCCTGGATCCAGTACCCGGCCCACATCCCGGCCGTGATGGAGTACCAGTTACCGGCCTGGTTGGGGAACGTGCTCTTCTGGTTCGAGGGCGCGTTCGAGCAGCTGGCAAGGGTGTACGGCAA
>JBKJVN010000074.1:0-14686 GCA_046717345.1 Candidatus Limnocylindria bacterium
TCCTCCTGGCGGGTCACCTGGAAGGCGAGCGGCCGGTCCTCGTGTACCGGGTCGCCAGCCTCTCGCGCACCCTCGGCGAGATGGAGGCTCGCGCTGGCAGCGCGATGGGACGTTCGAGATCCCGCACGGTCCGGTGTGCTCGTTTCGGACACCGGGCGGCCATCGCATCGCCGCGTACGAGCTGACGCGCCCGGAGGCCGAAGAGCACTTCGCGGGCCGCCGCGACTTCTAGTATGAGCGGATGACCGAGACCGGTCGCCTGGAGACCTTCTCGGACGGCGTCTTTGCCATCGCGATCACCCTGCTGGTGCTCGGCATCGGGGTGCCCGAACCTGACGAGCCGCTGGTGGCTGCGCTGGTCGACCAATGGCCGGCCTTCATGGCGTACGTGGTGAGCTTCCTGACCATCGGCATCATGTGGATCAACCACCACCAGCTGTTAACCCTCATCGGTCGGTCGAATACGACGTTCGCGCTCATCCACGTCGTGTTCCTGATGTTCATCGCCTTCCTGCCCTACCCCACCGACGTGCTGGCCGAGCGGCTGGGCAGCGGCGTGGACGAGGCGGCGGCGGCGGTCCTGTACGGCGGCACGATGGTCGCCATCGCGGTCATGTACAACGTCATCTGGGTCTACGCATCGGGCAATGGCGGGCGTCTGCTGCGGTCCGGCATCGACGAGCAGATCCGCCGGGCCGGCGCCCGCGGCTACCAGTACGCGCCGTTCGGGTACCTGGCCATCACCCTGCTGGCCCTAGTCAACCCGCTCGTCAGCCTGGTCGGGTTTGCCGCCTACGCCATCTACTGGGCCCTGCCCGTCAGCGGCCCCGTGACCCGATCCGGGGGCTGATCAGACAGGAACGGCATTCGCCGGTACTCTGAGCGCCGAATGATCATCGAGGTCGACGGCCTCGCCAAGCACTTCGGCGAAATCGAGGCGGTCAAGGGCGTGACGTTCGGCGTGGAGCCGGGCGAGATCTTCGGCTTCCTGGGCCCCAATGGGGCGGGCAAGACGACGACCATCAACATGCTGTGTACCCTCATCGCCCCCAGCGCCGGGTCCGCACGGGTCAACGGTTTCGACGTGCGGCGCGAGCGGAGCGAGGTCCGCCGCTCCATCGGTCTGGTCTTCCAGCAGACGACCCTGGACGAGTACCTGTCCGCCGAGCAGAATCTCCGCTTCCACGCCTATGCCTATGGCATACCCGCCGAGCTGCGGGAGCAGCGCATGACCGAGCTGCTGGCCATGGTCGACCTGACCGACCGTCGGAAGGGCGACGTGCGGAAGTATTCGGGAGGCATGAAGCGTCGCCTGGAGATCGCGCGCGGCCTGCTCCACCACCCGCAAGTGTTATTCCTGGACGAGCCCACCCTGGGCCTGGACCCGCAGACTCGACGCCTGATCTGGGATTACCTGCGCGCACTGCGCGAGCAGGAGGGGCTGACCATCTTCCTGACCACGCACTACATGGACGAGGCCGAGCACAGCGACCGGATCGCGGTCATCGACCACGGCCGGATCGTGGGACTGGACACACCCAGTGGGCGGAAGCGTTCCGTGGGAGGCGACCTGGTGACCATCGCGGCAGCCGACAACCAGGCCGCGGCGGTCGAGATCGGCGAGCGGTACGGCACCGAGGCCGCCGTGCGCGACGGGACAGTGAGCTTCACCGTGTCCCACGGGCCCGAGTTCTTGCCCGAGTTCGTTCGCTCCTTCAGCCAGCCGCTCGCATCGGTCACCGTGCGGCAGCCGACCCTGGACGACGTGTTCCTGCACTTGACCGGTCGCGAGATTCGCGACGAGGAGCTGGACTCGCAGGAGCAGCTCGTGGCGCGCATGGCGCGCTTCCGAGGCCGCCAAAGCCGATGACCGAGATCTGGCGCGGGACCTGGGTCGTCTCCTACCGCGAGCTGCTGCGCTTCGTCAACGAACGGTCGCGGCTCGTCGGCTCATTCGCCCAGCCGCTGCTGTTCCTGGTCATCTTCGGGGCCGGCTTTGGGAACCTGATCGGCTCGTTGGCGCCGGGGGTGGATTTCATCCAGTTCATGTACCCCGGGATCATCGCCATGGGCGTGCTGACCACGTCCCTGTTCGCGGGAGTGAGCGTGGTGTGGGACCGCGAGTTCGGCTTCCTGCGCGAGCTGCTGGTGGCCCCCCTGGGGCGGGCCGGCATCGTGCTCGGCAAGGCGATCGGCGCCTGCGTGGTGGCGGTCCTCCAGGTGTTCCTGATGCTGCTCATCGCGCCCGTCGTCGGCGTGGACCTGAATGTCGGGATGGTGGCCCTCCTCGTCCCGGTCGTCTTCGTGCTGTCCATTGCCCTGTCCGGGCTGGGGATCCTGGTCGCCAGCTTCATGCGCTCGCAGCAGGGCTTCCAGCTCATCATCCAGCTTCTGATCTTCCCGCTCATCTTCCTGGCCGGGGTCTTCTTCCCGGTGAACCAGGCGCCCGACTGGCTCCAGGTCCTCAGCAAGTTCAACCCGCTGACCTACGGCGTGGACGCCACCCGCCAGGTGTTCCTGGGGAGCGACGCGGCCGCGTCATTGGGCGTCACCGTGGGCGGCCATGTCATGACCCCGCCCGAGGAAGTGGCCCTGATGGCGGTCTTCGCGATCGTGCTGCTGGGCGCCGCGGTGTGGGGCTTCAACCGCCAGGAGTAGTCGCCATGCCGCCACCCTCCACGCCCCGCCGTTCCGCGCCCCGCCTCCGACTCGTGGCGGACGCAATCGACGCCAGCCAGCCTGCCCCCAGTGCGACTCCTCCGGATGCTGACACGGGCCCCCTCGATGCATACTCACGCATCGTGACCACGGTTGCGGAACGCCTCCTGCGCCAGGTCGTCCTGCTCCGGGTGGGACGCGCGAGCGACCTTCAGCGCCTCATGGTGGGCGAGACGATCGGGCGTCCGCTGCCGATCCGTATCCTGCGCATCGGGGAGGTTCGCGATCTGACCATCGTCCCGGTGGAGCTGAAGCCGTGAGTGCCGACGATCCGTTCCCGCGCCAACGGTTCGGGGCGCTCGTCCGGCGCCTGCCGCGCTACGCCCGCCTGGCGTGGAAGCTGAGCCGCCATCCGAAGGTCACCGGCCGGCGTCGGGCGGCCCTGGTGGCCGCCGCGGTGTACGTCCTGTCACCGATCGACCTCGTCCCGGGGTTCATTCCGGTGGCCGGCCAGCTTGACGACGCGGCTGCCGTGCTGATCGGCCTCAGCCTGGCGTTGCGGAGCCTGACACCGGCGGAGCGGGCGGCCGCGCTGGCTTCGGCCGATCTGGCCGCGGGCGATATCCAGGACGACTTGGCCACGATTCGCGCCTGCTACGCCTGGATGGGGCGTACCGGTTGGCGGCTGGGGCGGCGGGGGGCGGGCATGCTGGCCAGGGGAGCTGGCCGGGTCGCGCGCCGGGTGGCTTCCGGCGTGAGCGGCCGTCTGCGACGGACCCACGAGGGCGACGCGGGCTAGGTCAGCCGATTCCCAGCTCCAAACCTCAGTGGGTCTCCTCCGCAGCCCGGAGCTTAAGGCTGCGCAATGACTGGGCATTGACCGCGACAACGATCGTCGAGAGGCTCATCAACAAAGCGCCCACACTCATTGGCAGAATGATCCCGATCGGAGCCAGCACCCCTGCCGCGAGCGGGATGGCCGCGACGTTGTAGCCAGCCGCCCACCACAGGTTCTGGAGCATCTTCTGGTAGCTGGCCTTCGACAGCCGAATCGCACCAACCACATCGCGCGGGTCATCGCTGACCAGGACGATCCCCGCCGATTCGACGGCCACGTCGGTGCCGGCGCCGATGGCGATGCCGACGTCGGCCCGCGCCAGCGCCGGCGCGTCGTTGACGCCGTCGCCGACCATGGCCACCAGGCTGCCGTCGGCCTGGAACCTGGCGACGGCCGCATCCTTGTCGACCGGCAGCACCTCGGCCGCCACCTCGTCGATGCCGATCTGGCGCGCCACCGCTTCCGCGACCGGCCGCGCGTCGCCAGTGATCATCGCCACCCGCAGACCGAGCCGATGCAGCGCATCCACCGCCTCCTTTGACTCGGGTCGAATCTCGTCGGCCAGGGCGAGGGCTCCGAGCACCCGACCGTCGGCTGCGAGGTGCAGGACGGTCGCCCCTTCAGACGCCCAGCGGTCGGTCTCGCTGCGCACCGCCATCGGCACCTCGAACCGCTCATCGGCCAGCAGCCGCGGGCCGCCCAGCGTCAGCCTGCGGCCGTCGACCTGCGCCCGCACGCCACGTCCGGCCAGCGACTCGAAGTCCGTCGCCTTCGCTGGCTGGAGGTTGCGCTGATCGGCGGCGCGGACCACCGCCTGGGCCAAGGGGTGCTCCGAATCGGCCTCCACGGCAGCGGCCAAGGCGAGCAGCTCGTCCTCCGTCACCCCTTCGTCGGCTACCACGACGCCGGTGACCGCCGGCTTGCCGTAGGTGAGCGTGCCGGTCTTGTCGAAGATGACGATGTCGAGGTCTTTGGCCCGCTCGAGGGCCAGGCGGTCCTTGACCAGCAGCCCGTTGCGAGCGCCCAGCGACGTGCTGATGGCAATCACCAACGGGATCGCCAGCCCAAGCGCGTGGGGGCAGGCGATGACAAGGACGGTGGCGGTTCGGATCAGGGCCTCTTCGGGCTCCCCGAGCAGCAGCCAGACGCCGAGGGTGGCCGCCCCCGACGCCAGGGCGATGTAGAAGAGGAGTGCAGCCGCCCGGTCGGCCAGCGCCTGCGCCCGGGAGCGCGAGGCCTGCGCCTGGGCTACCAGGCGCATGATCCCCGACAGCGCCGTCTCTTCGCCGACCGCATGTACTCGCACGCGAAGGCTTCCACCCGCGGCGACCGTGCCGGCCACCACTTTGGCACCGGGCTCCTTGGCGACCGATCGGGATTCACCGGTGATCATCGACTCGTCGACATCGGCCCGGCCCTCGACCACGACGGCATCTGCGGGCACGCGTGTTCCAGGACGGACGAGAAGGATGTCTCCCACGCTCAGCGCCTGTAGGGGCACCGTTTCGATTGCACCGTCCGACGTCAGTCGCTCGGCCTCGTCAGGCAGGAGCGCGGCCAGGGCATCGAGCGCTCCGCGTGCCTGCTGGATGGCCCGCATCTCGAGCCAGTGACCGAGCGACATGACGGTGATCAGGGTCGCCAGCTCCCACCAGACCTCGACCTCGAATACGCCGAGGGTGGCAGCAAGGCTGGCGATGAACGCGACCGTGATCGCCAGGCTGATGAGGGTCATCATCTCCGGCTGTCGACCGCCGAGCTCGGTGCGAGCGCCGACGAGGAAGACGCGGCCGCCGTACAGGAACACGACCACGCCCAAGATGGCCGGGACGTACTCCGAGCCGGGGAAGACCGGCGCTTGATAGCCGAGCAGCTCCTGGACGTCGCGGCTGAAGACGACGACCGGGATCGTCAGGGCCAGCAGGATCCAGAACTGGCGACGGAACACGTTCGGATCGTGCCCGGCATGTTTGTCGTGAGCCACGCGCTCGCCACGGTCGGGGTGCGCAGCGTGCGCGCCATGCGGGGTCGCGGCCCTCACCGGCTCGTTGTCGTCCGGTGGCTTGGGTGAGTGGTCCGCGTGGTGGTCCATCGACGGTGGAATCTCGAGTGAGTCGATCTACAGGAACGAGTTGAACAACCGCGTCGCGACCGCTCCGCCTCTTCAGGTGAGGCCGATGAACATGACACACACCGCTGCGGCCGCGAGCGGTAGGACGAGCCAAACGGACAGCCCTGGCGGAACTTCGCGCGTCAAGTCGAGGAGCGCCTCGAGTCGCATCTCGGCAGCTGTCGCGAAGCCGATGCCCACACCGCCTGGGCCAATTGGCGTCACCTTGAGCAACGCGCTCGCGAGCGCGTTGCGAGATGCGCCGTGCGCGATTGCGTCACGGTCGGCGGCGATCTCCAGCGCCGCGATCTGGCTCGCAAGCCAGCCACGGCCCAAACGAAGCGCGGCCACGAGCGGTGCGATTGCCTCCAGCACAACGAGCTTGGCAGGCGCGCGATCGAGCTGGTGGTACCGCTCGTGAAGGAGGACCGCCTTCATCTCTTCGGGCGCGAGGTCGAGGCCGAGGTCCTGAGCGCAGAAGATGCGAGGCCGCAGCAGCCCGGCGACGAATGCCCCGTCGATTCCGGTGAGCTGCCAGACCTCGATCCCATCGACCGTCGCCGCGCGGGCTCGCTTGCGCAGTTCGCGGTTCAGGCACTCATGCCGAAATGCACGGCGTCCGATCATCGCAGCCAGCAACGCCAGGACCAACGGTTCGCCGAGGGCAGGCAAGAGCGACCCGGCCGAGTGTCCGAGACTGGGCGGCGTGACAACGACACAGATGCCGATGGCCACGATGACCGCCGCCACGGCTAGACCGACTCCAGACCAGGTGCTCACGGACGCTCTGCCTCCGCCAGCTTGCGGAGGCGGCCCACCAGCTCGTTGTCGTGTGACAGATCCTGAGCAAACGCGGCCAGCGACTGCGCACCGTAGCGCTCGATGAGCCGACCCAGCTCTCGGCGACCAATTTTCGCCTCCAACGCCGCCTCGTCCAAGGCTGCCGCGTAGAGGTACCGGCGTCCCAAGGAGCTTCTTGTGACGTACCCCTTGTCGGTGAGTCGGACCAGGATCGTCATGACCGTCGTATAGGCCCGCTCGCGCTGCGATTCGCGGTTAAGAGCATCCACGATCTGCGCCACGGTCTGCGGACCGCCGGACCACAGGCGGGCCATCACCCCTCGCTCGAGCGGGCCCAGGTAGCCTGGCTCTCTGCTCATCTGGTCCTCACCGCCGGATACTACTCGCCCGTAATCGACAGGAGCCGCCCGCTGCTGGGGAGTCAGCCGATCATTTCTTCTTTCGTCCGCTCGGTCGGCGAGCCGGCCGCGTCGCTCGGCGCACATCGGGGTCGGTCGTTGGATGGCGCTTAGCCCGTACGGTGGTGAGCTTGAAACGCGGCGTCCAGGCCGTCACACCCAGCGCAAAGCCGCCCAACAGCATGAGGCCGGTGATCACCCAATGGATGGGGTGGCCGTACCCGTGGCCGGCGGCGGCCAGGTACGAACCCAGCCCTGCGCCGCCGGCGAGCAGGATGCCCATCTCCCAGGTCTGGCTTACGCCACGCTGAATCGAACCATCGGCCAACCGCTCCACGCCATCGGTCTTGGCCAGCGCGGGCCAACTCCGCCGTTCTCGGCGCCAGACCAGGAAGCCAATCGCGACCCCAACTCCCGCGCCCAGATATGACCAGATCGGCATCCTCAGGCCTTCGATCCGCAGGAGCCAGCCGGCGGTGAAGGCAAGCTCCGCGGCACCCCAGAAGAGCAGCGCCGTCGCCACATCTTCACGGAAGACCTGGTACGCGGGGCCTCGCGCCGGACGCCGCCGCACGCTGCGCCGTCGCCACAGGCCGATAGCAGTCGCAGCCAACGCAGCCAACCCCGCGGCGACGATGACCGGATCGATGAACGAAGGTTCGGGCAGGTCCTCGAAGAGGTACATGGCCGGGCAGCTCGTAGCGGTGGTCGCGCAGCATACTACTCACCTGTAGTAGGCGATTCGTAGAGATGGGGACAAGAGGAGGCTCGGATCGCACCCCGCGGTGGCGGTGGTTGCGTGGCCTGGCCTCGGGCATGGCCCTGGCAGCCGGCGCCATCCACGTGGCCCAGGTGGGCGTCCACCTGAATGCGGGCTGGGCGATTGCCGGGTTCTTCCTGGTGGTCGGAACCGTGCAGGTGATCGCGGCTGGTCTGCTGCTGCTGCGGGCCTGGCCAGCGATCTGGCTCTGGTTCGGCATCGTGGGCAGTGCCGCGGTGATTGCCATCTGGCTGATGACCCGAACGGTCGGTCCCCCTTTCGGCTCCGAGGCGGGCCAGGCTGAAGCCGTCGGGACAGCCGATGCCGCGGCGTCGCTTGCCGAGGCCATCACGATTGTCGTGTTGGCGCTCTGGGTGAGGGACCGGTCCGCCGTCCGTGGCCGCGGCGCCTACGTGGCGGCCGTCCTCGTCGTCGCCAGCCTGGGTGTGGCGTGGGCCGCCGCGCGCTCAGCGGGCCTCTTCGATCCCGACCCGCGGGCGACCATCGCGCTGCCGCAACTGGCCGACCGCGCCGCACTC
Source organism: Candidatus Limnocylindria bacterium (assembly GCA_046717345.1). Lineage (GTDB taxonomy): Bacteria > Chloroflexota > Limnocylindria > QHBO01 > QHBO01 > DASTEQ01. Next base: position 8,105 of record JBKJVN010000074.1, read on the forward strand.
ATACTCGTGGCTGGCGTCGCTCTCATGCTCGGCATGCTGGGAGCCTTACCAGCATCGCCGCCCAGCTGGTGGCCAGCGCTGATGCACGGCCTCCTCACCGCGATTCTCGTGGCGGGCGGGGGACTGGTGCTGCTGACGCTCCCGGCCGCCGGCGGCCAGAACGCGTCCTGCACCTACGGCCCACTGGCCGACCTCGGCGACGCCATCCACAGCGGGGCCCCACGTGCGGCGCGCCTGGCCGACGATGACGAGCGCTGGTTCGCGGTCCTCTTGCTCTCAGCCTGCGGCACCGCGAGCGTGCGCCTGGAGTCGGCGGAGGTGGTGAACTCCCGAGGGCCGGCCGAGGTCGTTGCGTACGCGCTGCTCCCGGTTGGCGAGCGGCTGGCGCAAGAAGGCGCCCGAGCGCTGCCAGCAGACAGCCGGACCCTCGACTCGCAGCCTGCGCTCCAGCCCGGCGAGCAACGTCAGCTCGTGGTGCTCCTGCGCGGCGGCGGCGGACTCTTCAGCCTCGACTCGCTGCGCATCGGCTACCGCGTGGGCGATGAGGCGGGCACCCTCGCCTTCGCCGTCGTGCTCAGCACCTGCTCGCCGTCAAGGTGCGGTGCTGACTACTCGGGACCCGGCCAGGTCGCGCCGCCATCCGAGGAGCGGTAGAAGAGGGTCTCGTCGTCGACCACGACCACTGTGTTCTCGGCGCCGGACGGGATAGCGATGGTGAGCGCTAGGTTCAATAGGCCGGTCGTGGTCCACGTCACGCCGCCGTCGGTCGATCGCTGCAGCCCCTCGGTCGTGCCCGCGTACAGGACGCTGCCGGTGGGGGACGCGGCCAGGCTGGCCACCTGGCCGAATGGCGTGCCCAGCGGCTGCCAGGTTCGCCCGCCATCGTCGCTGCGCGCAATCCCGATCTGGGTCAGCCCGACCAGCACCGGCGCGCCGTCACTCTCGAAGATCGTCAGCGCTCCGTATGAATCGGGCTGACGCTGCTCCCAGTGGCGGCCGGTGTCGGTGGTCTCGAACAGCCCGTGGCCGGCCGCGAACGCCCAGGCGCGGGCGGGGTCGCCGGGATCGGTGACGAAGGCGTGGAGGTCCAGACCGGGCAGGTCGTTGGGCACCGGCTCCCAGGTCTGGCCCCCGTCGCGGCTCTCGAGGTAGACGTCATGACCGGCGATCTGCATCAGCCCCTCGGCGCTGGTGCGCACGTTCATGGCGTCCGCACCGGACAGTGGGGTGGGCTGCCACGATCGCCCGCCGTCGCGCGATTCCAGCAGGCCGCCGTGATGGCCGAAGTACAGGTGGTCCGCATCAGCGGGATCGAAAGCCAGCGAGTGGACATCGCCGGTACCCAGTCTCGACCACGACACCGGGTCACCTCCGGGGCCGCCGCCCCGTAGCAGCAGGAACGCGCCGACGGCACCCACCAGTAGCACCACCAGCCCGGCGATGAGGATGATCCAGCGGCTTCGGCCGCGCCTGGGCGGTGGTGTCGTCTTGGCTGCCCTGGAGAATCCGGGCCGCACCTTGCCTGATCGCGGAGGCATTCAGGACCTACTTGGAGCGAGGGCCGACCCCGGCCAGCCGACCGGCACCACCGGCGCCGGCACCGGCGCCCAGCGCAGGACCAGCATCCGTCAGCCCGAAACCTCGAGGTCGGAGCGCATCAGGAGGTAGGTTTCGCGATCCATCTCGCCCGCGGCGTAGCGGCGGTCGAGGGTCTGTCGGGCGGTCTGGGCCTGTGTGGAAGTTCCAGCGGGCTCGCGTCGTCGCAGGAGCCAGATTCCACCGACGACCAGGAGCGCGATGAAGATGGCGATCATCAGAACCCACAGCAGGCCGCCAGCGAGCATGCCGCCCATGCCGCCCATGCCCATCATCCAGCCGGCTCCCGAGTCGCCGCCGGCTGCCCCGTGCGCCCCCTGCATCATTTCCATCATTGCGGCACAGTGCCGCGCGGGCTCGTCCATCGACTGCAACCTCCTTCTCCTACCGAAGTGTAGTAGTTGGACGCGTCCAACGTCCCCCATCCTCCCTTACTCAACGAGGTTCGAGCACGCATAATGCCGATGTATGAGCAATCTTTCAAAGATGTTGCCGCTCACCCCCGAGCAGTGTGAAGTCGAATGCCTCCATCCCGAGCACGTCGCCCCGCTGCTGGGACGGGTGATCGACTACTCGGCGGCCGATGAGGTCGCCTCCACCTTCGCGGTATTGGCCGATCCCACCCGTTCTCGAATCCTGCACGCGCTGAGCTTGGCCGACGAGCTGTGCGTGTGCGACCTGGCGCTGCTGCTCGGCATCAGCCAGTCGGCGCTGAGCCATCAGCTGCGGCTGCTGCGTGACCGGCGGGTGGTGGCACGTCGCAAGGTAGGCCGGATCGTCTATTACCGGTTGGCCGACGAGCACGTCCGGCGCGTCTTCAGCGATGGCCTGCGGCACGTGAGCGAGATGGACGTCGAGCGCCAGGCGTCGACCGTCGCATGAGCCTGGCAGCGACTCCCGCGCGTCGAGCGCTGGTGCGTCGCGGCGTCCGCCTGGAGTACCTGACCGTCGGCTGGAACCTGGTCGAGGGCACGATCGCAGTGATAGCCGCGCTCGCCGCCGGCAGCGTCGCGCTGCTTGGCTTCGGCATCGACAGCTTCGTGGAGAGTCTCTCCGGGTCGGTGCTCGTCTGGCGGCTGCGCGCCGAAGCAGCAGGTGATCGCGACGAGGAGACGATCGAGCGCTTCGAGCGGCGCGCAGAGCGTCTTGTGGGGTTTTCATTCTTCGCGCTGGCGGCGTTCATCGTCGTCGACGCCGCCGCCACCCTCCTCAACCGGGAGCGGCCTGACGCCAGCCCGGTCGGTGTGGCGCTAACCGCCGTCTCGATAGGAGTGATGCTGTGGTTGGCGAACGCCAAGCGGCGCACCGCCGCGGAGCTCGGCAGCCGCGCCCTGGCAGCCGATGCTGAGCAGACCCAGGCCTGCTGGTACCTGTCGGTGGTCGTCCTGGCCGGGATCGGCCTGAACGCGCTGTTCGGCTGGTGGTGGGCCGATCCGGCGGCCGCGCTGGGGGTGAGCGTCTTGCTCCTACGCGAGGGGCGCGAGGCGTGGAGCGGCGACGAGCACGATGCCTGATCCGAATGCTGACCACGTTGCGAGCGGCCGGCTGCGGCATGCCCACGGCCAATCGGCCGCCGCCGCCGGCAAACGCAGGCTGCTGGCCGTGTTTGGCATGGTCGCCGCGTTCCTCGCCGTCGAGATCGTAGGCGGGCTGCTGACGAACTCTCTGGCGCTGCTGGCCGACGCCGGCCACATGTTCACCGACGCAGCTGGCATCGGCCTGGCGCTGCTGGCGATCTCCTTCGCGCGGCGGCCGACAACACCCGAGAAGTCATTCGGCTACTACCGGATCGAGATCTTTGCGGCCGTCGCCAACGCCGTGATCCTCGTCGCCGTGGCGGGGTACATCCTGTACGAGGCGATCCAGCGGTTCGCCTCGCCGCCAGACGTGATCGGTCTCCCGATGCTGGGAATCGCCGCAGTCGGGCTCATCGTCAATCTCGCCTCGATGCGTCTGTTGCAGACTGGAGCCAAAACCAGCTTGAACCTTCGCGGCGCCTATCTCGAGGTCCTGGGGGACCTGCTCGGCTCGGTGGCGGTCATCCTCGCCGGACTGGTGATCATTGTCACGGGCTGGACGCCGATCGATCCGATTGCTTCGGTCGTTATCGCGATACTCATCCTGCCGCGGACTTGGAGCTTGCTGCGCGAGGCGATCGATGTGCTGCTGCAGGCGACGCCGAGCGACGTTGATCTCGATGAAGTGCGGCAGCACCTCCTGCGCGCAGAAGATGTCGACGACGTCCACGACCTGCACGCCTGGACACTGACCTCGGGGATCAACGTCGTCTCCGCCCACGTCGTGATGCGGTCTGGGGCCGATCCCGTCCGGGTGCTCGACGAGGTGTGCGCTTGCCTGACCGACGACTTCGACATGGAACATTCGACGATCCAGCTCGAGACCGCCGATCGACGGCGGCTGGAGCACGCGATGCACCCCTGACGTCGACAGGGCTGGCCCTCCAACCACCTCGTGGTGTCGACGCTGGCGGCCTGGAATCGGGTGGAACTGGTCCTGCTACAGTTGTGTAGTGGGTGGAGTCAGGGTCTCGTATCGCCCTCGCTGTCCGATCCTCGTCGTCGTTTTGGGGGTCGTGCTGGCGGCCTGTGCGCCAGCGAGCGGGGGCGCCTCACCAACCGATCAGGGGTCGCGCACCATCCAGGTCCGAATGACCGACGAGCTGCGTTTCGCGCCCGCGGAGTTCACCGTGCAGGCAGGGGAGAACGTGCGCTTCGAGGTCATCAATGCCGGGCAGATCGTCCACGAGTTCCTGATCGGCGACGAGGCCGCGCAGGAACAGTTCGAGATGGAGATGTCCGAGGGGGACGGCATGCAGCACGACACCGACGCGGGGGTCAGTGTCGAGCCCGGCCAGAGCGAGATATTCGAGTACACCTTCGGGGAAGCCGGTCAGCTGCTGGCTGGCTGCCATGAGCCCGGTCACTACGATGGCGGGATGGTGGCTACCATCACCGTGGAAGGCTGATCCCGGACGGTCACAACGAGCAGGCATCGGTCAGTTGCGCCTCCGAAACGTTGGGGTGATACTCCATGGGAGTATCTGACACGTCTCACCTGCAAGCCGCTGGAGTGGTCCTAATGAATCTGCATCTGGTCGTCACCCCTCGGGACGAGAGTTCCGTGCTCGCCGGTTACAGCTGCCCGTGCGGCTGTGCGCCACAGGTGACCTACGAGCGTGGCGGCTCTGAGGCGACCGACGCGTGCTGCTGCGGCAACCACTTCGCGGTCGGCCCGCGTGCGACCGCCCGCCTCGCCTCGCAGCCGGCAGATCGGCTGGAGGTTCAGACCTTCGCGGCTCCGTGGGGAGAGCAACTTCAGGCGGCGTGGGCCCTCGTCGAGAACGCCGGCCATGGCCACGACCATGGTCACGGCCACGATGGTGCCATCGATGAGGCGCGCGATGCGGGCGTGTCTGGCGCAGCGCTCGATCCGGTGTGCGGGATGACCTTGGACCGGACCGCCGCCTGGGAGAAGGGGCTGCACAGCCGCTATCGCGATACCGACTACTACTTCTGCGGCAAGGGCTGCCTGCTCGAGTTCGACGACGGTCCCGAGCACTTTCTGGACCCGAACTACATACCCTCGATGTGACTACGCCGTAGCGTTCGGTCCCACCGCGCCGTCGCGCTTGGTGCTCCGGTCGCGGGCGCTGAACTGGGGGTTATCGGTCAGCCGATCCCCAGCTCGTCGACTGAGGTGTCCAGCTTGAAGATTACGCGCGCGTTATTCCAACAGCTTTCCCGCGGGTTCTAAATCCTCACCCCGCGCGAGCCAAGATCTGAGCTCGTCGGAGACGAGTGGAACGGATGCAGGTTCGAGGGTCATCCTGGCGTTACCGTCGCGCGCGACGATGAAATTGACTTCCATCTCAGGATCCAGATCCGGGAAGTCAGAGCGGTTGTGGGCACCACGGGTCTCCTCGCGCGCGATCGCCCCTCGCAGGGTGGCTTCGGCGGTGCCCAGCATCGCCTCGATGTCGAGGATGTGGGCTAGGTCGCCCCACCCCTCCTCGCTGGGCCGCACGTCGACGCTCGGCAGCGTCGAGCGGACCTCGGCCAGCCTGCCGAGCGCTCGCTCCATGTCGCTGGCTTCACGTACCACACCGCAGTAATCCCACATCAGGTTCCTGATCTCGCGCTGTACTGCCCGGCTGAGCTCGGTCCCCTTGTGGATCATGCTGTCGAGGTAGGCGTGTGCCTCCTCGACTACTCGTCTGGCGCGCAGTTGCGATTCGCGTTCCAGCGAAAATCGCGCCGCTGCCTCACCGGCACGACGCCCGAACACCAACGTGTCCACCAGCGAGTTACCACCCAGCCGATTGGCGCCGTGTAGTCCCGCCGTGCACTCGCCAGCGGCCCATAGTCCGTGAACCTCGGTAGCGTGCGTCGGCGGGTCGACCACGATCCCGCCCATCGAGTAGTGAGCCGTGGGCGCGACCTCCATCGGCTCCTTGGCGATGTCGAGCATCTGATACTCCACGAATTGGCGGTACATTCGCGGCAGCTTTTCGAGGATGACGTCCTTGCCGAGGTGGGTCACGTCGAGGAAGACCCCGCCGTTAGGACCGCCCCGACCTTCCTTGATCTCGGTGTAGTTGGCCAGGGCGACGCGGTCGCGACTGCCCAGCTCCATCCGCTGCGGGTCGTAGCGCTGCATGAAGCGCTCGCCTTCGGCGTTGTACAGCCGCCCGCCCTCGCCGCGCACGGCCTCGGTGACCAGGGTTCCGGCGGCCTCCTCCGGTAGCAGCATCCCGGTGGGATGGAACTGGACGAGCTCCATATCCATCAGCCGTGCTCCGGCCAGAAACGCAAGCCACATACCCTCGCCGTAGTTCTCGTCGCGCCGCGAAGAGCTGCGACGCCAGATGCGTGTATGCCCGCCGCCGCACAGGACGACCGCGTCGGCTTCGAAGACGGTGCGATCCCCGGTGTGGAGATCGAACGCCAGCGCGCCGAAGCACTGGCT
>JBKJVN010000075.1:0-3105 GCA_046717345.1 Candidatus Limnocylindria bacterium
GCCGGCCAGCCGTTGGTCCGGACTCGGTCTTCATCGCGATTCTGTGGTTCGGCTCGAATACGGTGACCTCATGGTCGGCCTCGATGCGCCTGCCGAGAATCTTGCCGGCGGACCGAAACGTCGAGCCCACCCCGTGCGGCTCAGGCGAAGTCCATTTCTCCTCGATCGCGATCGAGGACCACTTCGGGCCGGTCTCGGGGTTGCTCAGCACCGCGAAGACATCCTCGATAGGCCGGTTGATCGTGACGCTGGTTTCGTCTCTTACCATGAATGGCCCTTTCTGGGTATTGGGGGCGGGGATGGGGAAGTTTCGCGCTCGCGACCCTCGCCGTTATACACCCTCATCTGAGCGGCGTCGGCGGCTCGAGGCACCTCGCCAGCCCGCGCAGCTCCCACTCGTTCGACATCGCCCCCTCGGCCGCTACCCGCCTTTTCAGCCCGCTGAGCGGTGCCATGCCGATAAGCATAAGAGAGAGGCCCCACGCAACCCATGGCGGTGACTACTGCGCTCCGTGACCGTAGTTACGGGCCGCTAGTCAGGCAGGTCCACAAGAGCCATTACCGCCGAAGGCGGGACCATTCACAAAGAGAAGCCGCTCCGTTGAGCCTACGCCGGCTTTGTCGTTGTAGTAGCCGCACGGATCGCCTTGGGTCAGCGCACTACCGATGATGGCGGTCTCGATGTTATCGACCCCGGACGCGTTCGATGCCGGCACGAAACGGTTCTGGTGCAGATACAAGGCTACCGCGCCGGCGACGTGTGGGGCAGCCATTGACGTGCCGCTCAGCACCGCGTAGCCGCCGTCATTCCACGTCGAGCGAATGCACACACCGGGCGCCGCGATGTCGGTCGTGGGGCCATAGTTGCTGAAGTCGGCGCGGGTATCATCCACGTCGCTGCGGCAGGTGGCGGCGCCCAGCCCGCCTGGCTTACCGTCGAAGTCAGCGAGCGCCGATACGGACATCACCTCTGGGTAAGCGTTCTTGACGCGGTTCTCGTTGGCAGCCGCCTGCACGAAGACGACCCCGGTGGCGACCAAGCCGCACACCGCCCGGTGGACCGCGTCTGCCGTGGGGCAGGGGATAGCGTCATCGGAGCTTGTCAGGCTCATGTTCGCGACGGCGAAGTTCACTCCGGCGTCGCCATCCCCAGATCCGTCGTTGAATTCCGCCTTGCGCTGAGCAATCCAGTCGATGCCGGCGACCATGTCGCCGGTGAGGCAGGTCCTGCCCGTCTTGCAGACCCGCACCGCCCATACGCGTGCCCCCGGCGCGACGCCCACTACTCCCGAGCCGTTGTCGAGCGCTGCGACGGTGCCGGCCACATGGGTGCCATGGCCGTTGCCGTCGCTCCAGTTGTCGCGATTTCGGCTCGTCGCGTTGTAGCCGCCCGCAACGTTAAGTTCAGCGTGGCGGTAGATGCCAGTGTCGATGATCGCCACGTCGGCGTCCACGGTCACGCCGTTCGACGTGGTCAGGCCCGGCAGGAGCCGGTCCGCATCGATTCGGTCGATGCCCGTGGGAAGCGTGTCCGCGATCTGCTGCACCGCTTCTGGCTCGACTGCGACCACGCTTGGATTGCGCCGCATGGCTGCGATGGCGTGAACCGGCAATGTCGCGACGAAGCCGCGCAGAGCGATGGTGTAGACGTGGCGCGGCGAGAACCCATGCTGCAGCCCGAGATCCGCGGCCAGCGAGGCGGGATCGGCGACGGCGTCCGAAAAGACCACCACTACCGACTGCGGTGCGGCGCCTGCCGCAGCGACGGTCCCGGTGCCGGGCACAAGAGTGCCGGCCACGCCAAGAGCAAACGTAAGCGCTACCGCGATTCGATGCAAGGAAGTCCCTTCCTCTGTCGCCCGCCTCTGGCTGCCGAATATTCACGGGCGCGGCCAGGAGAGTCGGAACGGAAGTCTCAGGAGAGTACGGGAGACGGTGCCGACTGTCTAGCCAGCGGGCTCATCGCATGCAGTCCGGCCGCGGACGCCAGCAGACCGCATGACTGCTCCGGCTTGATCGGGCGCGATTGACTACAGCGCTGCGGCGCCATCCGCGGTGGCATGCCAGACAGGCGCCTTCGATCGGTCTAGGCAGGAGGTCAGATCGGAACTAGAGTGCAGCGGACTCCTAGCTCGTGGAGGTGCCCGCCATGCCGGGCCGTCGTCTGTCCTGAAGCCCTAGCGACGTTCACGACCGCTGAACAGGGCCGCGAGACGAAGTCGCCGATTAAGTCAGTGCCACTCGTGACCGCATAACTGACGCGCTTTCGCTCGGCTCCCCCACGGGGCGGAGGTGGCGACGCCAGTGTGGGTCGCGCTGGCCGGGACCGGCGCAAGGGCGGTCGCGGCCAGCAACGCGAGACTGAGCCAGAGGCGGAGGGGGCGCGATCGCATCAGTCAGGTGAGGGTACCCGGCGCGTCAATGCCGGGCCGGAGGTACCGGCGCGTGCCGAAGATCGGGCTAGGGGACGTAAGGGACGCCTCGGCGTAGCGTCACGACGTGCGCACCACGATGGCGCCCAAACCAGACGTCCCCGACGCGCAGGACCTGCAGTCAATTCGACTGTACCTGGCCGAGATGGTCCTGATCGCATCGGTCAGCCCTGGCGACCAACGGATGACCGACATCCTCAACAACGGCGGCGAGCTGTCCGTTCTGCCCGCGGGCGCCGAGGGCTGGCAGGCGCGAGACTGGATGTCGGTACCGATCGATGACCTGGAGATGGTCGTCCCGCCGCGGCACGTGAGCCTGCCCGAAAAGCGCACCGAGCGGGACCGCCATCCGGTCCGCCTGAGGATCGGCGAGTGGCAATTGGCCGGGACGGCGCACCTCAAGCCGGGCGCTGAGCAGGACGCCCTCCTCCTGTCGACGCACCCATTCCTGCCGCTCACCGACGTCACCATGTGGTCCCCGGACAGCCCGACCCCTGAGATGCTCGAGGTGATCATCGTCAACCTCCGTCAGGCGGAGTTCGTCGTCGACTGACCGACCCCGGCCGGGGCTCCGTGCTAGGCTCCCCGCCGATGGCCGAGGACACGCTGGAGTGCGCCAACTGCGGTAACGCCAACCCGGCGTGGGCCCAGATCTGCCGCTCCTGCGGCGCGC
>JBKJVN010000076.1:0-24106 GCA_046717345.1 Candidatus Limnocylindria bacterium
CGATCATGCGGGTGAACACACCGCCCAACGTTTCGATTCCGAGCGACAGCGGCGTAACGTCGAGCAGCAGCACCTCCTTGACGTCGCCCTGCAACACACCCGCCTGGATCGCCGCGCCCATCGCAACGACCTCGTCGGGATTAACCCCGATGTGCGGTTCCTTGCCGAAAAAGTCCTTTACCACTTCGCGGACCCGCGGCATGCGCGTCATCCCGCCGACCAGCACCACCTCGTGGATGTCGGCTGCCTTGAGCCCGGCGTCCTTGATCGCCTGCTGGCAGGGCCCCTTGGTCTTCTCGATCAGATCGTCGACCAGGCTCTCGAGCTTGGCGCGTGTCAGCTTCATCGTCAGATGCAACGGCGACTGCGTCTGCGGGTTCATCGAGATGAAGGGCAGGTTGATCTCGGTCTGCTGCGAGGAGGACAGCTCGATCTTGGCCTTCTCGGAGGCCTCCTTCAGGCGCTGCAAGGCGAGCTTGTCGCCCCTGAGATCGATCTGGTTCTCCTTCTTGAACTCGTTGGCGAGATACTCGACCAGGCGCATGTCGAAGTCCTCGCCGCCGAGGAAGGTGTCGCCGTTGGTCGACTTCACCTCGAACACGCCGTCGCCGATCTCCAGAATCGAGATGTCGAACGTGCCGCCGCCGAGGTCGTAGACGGCGATGGTCTTGGATTCCTTCTTCTTGTCGAGGCCATAGGCGAGCGCCGCTGCCGTCGGCTCGTTGATGATGCGCAGCACTTCCAGGCCGGCGATCCTGCCGGCGTCCTTGGTGGCCTGGCGCTGGGCGTCGTTGAAGTAGGCGGGAACGGTGATGACCGCCTCGGTGACCTTCTCGCCCAGGTACGCCTCTGCATCGGCCTTCAGCTTCTGCAGGATCATGGCGCTGATCTCGGGCGGGGTGTAACTCTTGCCGTTGGCCAGCGTGACTGTCACCCCGTCCGACTTCGGGTCCTTCTCGACGGTGTAGGGCACCAGGTCCTTCGAGCGCTGGACCTCGGGGTCGTCCCAGCGGCGGCCCATGAAGCGCTTGATCGAGAACACGGTGTTCTCCGGGTTGGTGATGGCCTGGCGCTTCGCGACCTGGCCGACCAGCCGCTCCCCGCTCTTCGCGAAGCCGACCACCGAGGGGGTGATGCGCGAGCCCTCGGCGCTGGTGATGACGGTGGGCTCTCCGCCCTCCATGACGGCCACCACGCTGTTGGTGGTGCCCAGGTCGATACCGATGATCTTTCCCATGCGTTGTGTTCCTATTCTCCGAGTGTGGTTGGCTCAGCCGGGTGGGCTGGGTTGTTGGCGACGCGGACGAGGGCTGGGCGCAGGACTCGCTCGTGGAGCAGGTAGCCGCGCTGGACCTCGTCGATGACGGTGTTGTCGGGGTACGCGGTCGTGTCCTCGTGGACGACGGCCTCGTGGAGGTTGGGGTCGAATGGCTTGCCGACGGCCTCGATGGGCGTCACGCCCTCCGACTCGAGCAGGCTGTGCAGCTTGCGCTGGACCAGCCGGATGCCCTCCACCCACGCGTCGTGGGTATCGGGCGGGACGGTGTCCAGGGCGCGATCGAAGTCATCGAGGACGCTGAGCAGGCGCGCCAGGAGAATGGCGTTGGCGAACTGGCCGGTGGCCGCCCGCTCCTCCTCGGTCCGGCGTCGGAAGTTCGACAGGTCGGCGGCCGCACGCTGCCAGTTGTTCAGGTTCTCATCGGCCCGCTGGCGAGTCGCGGCCAGGGCACGCTCGGCCTCCTGGAGCTGCTCGAGCAGCTCGCTGCGCGACGGCGTGGAGATGGCCTCCGCCCGTTCCTCCGCCCGGGTCTTGGGGCGCGGGTCGCCGTTGATCGGCTTGGCGGCCTTGGTCGACTCAGTCATGGGTCCACCCGGTGTGGCTGTCGATGAGCTCATTCAGGACGCTGGACACGAAGCGCACGGTGGGGATGGCGCGTGGGTAGGCCATCCGGGTCGGGCCCAGCACGCCGAGCAGGCCGAGGGCGCGGTCCGGCGTCCCGTACGGGGCGAAGATCAGGCTCACCTCGCGCATGGCGTCGTTCGGGTTCTCGCGGCCGATGATCACGTGGACGCCGCCCCGTCGGGTGACCACGGGGAGCAGCTGTTCCAGGAAGTCGACCCGCTGGAGCATTTCCAGTACGGGGCGCAGGGCGTGGCCGCCGGCGAACTCGGGCTGCTCCAGGACGTAGGCCAGGCCGTCGGTGTAGACATCCTCGATCGCGGTCTCGTCCGCCTCTTCCAGCAGGTCGGCCACCGTGGCGGCCACATGGGCGGCGAGGGGGGTGAGCTTGCGGGCGCGGCGGCGAGCCGGGGGAGCGGTGAGCCCCGCCAGCTCGACATTCAGCTCCGCGGCGGCGGCGTCGAGATCGGCCTGGGTCGCCGGCGAACCGGCGGCACGAGTGAGGGACGCCGGGTCGAGATGGCGCTGGACGACGGTCCCGTCGGCCAGGACCACGACTGCCATCCGGGCATGATCAGGCAGCTCAACCAGCTGGAGATGGGCGAACTTCGCGCGCCGGGCACGAGCCGGGGTGACGACCGCCGCCGAATGGGTGGACGCGGCGAGGGTCGAAGCCGCGAGGCGCAGCCAGTCGTTGGAGGTCAGCTGTACCTGGCTGAACTGGTGGCGAATCATCAGTGTGTCGGCGCGGTCCAGCTCCGACTCGCGCATGAGGGCCTCGACGTAGTAGCGGTACCCCAGGTCGGAGGGGACGCGGCCGGCGGAGGTGTGCGGATGGCTCAGCAGGCCCAGCGCCTCGAGGTCGGCCATGGCGCCGCGAATGGTGGCCGGGCTGACGTCCAGCCCGTATCGGCGAACGAGGGCCTTGGAGCCGATGGGCTCGGCGGTGAGAACGTAGTCCTCCACCACCGCGCGCAGGACCGCTCGCTGCCGCTCGGTCAGATCGACCGGCGGGTGCGACGCGGAGGCGGTTTGCGGCGTTCGTTGTGACATACCGAGGCGGATTTTAGCACTCTCACTGGTAGAGTGCTAACGAACCGGGAGTGATCGTATCAACCTCCCCGGACCACTGTCAACGCGCGGACCGGCGCCGCGCTTCGGCTGCCCGGCGTTCGATGTAGGCGAGGAGTGGCGATGCGGGGCCGGACACAGCAAGGATCGACTGGCGTGCGCGGTCAAGCACCCGCGTTCCCTCCTCTTCCCGTCCGTGGCCGAGGTGGAATTCGGCCTCCATAGCGTAAAGCTCGCCCATCTCGAGCTGAAAGGCAGTTCGCTCCACGGTCTCCCGACCCTCTCGGATCAGCTGAGCCGCCTCGTCCTCCCGCCCCTGGGCATCACGCACCCTTCCAAGCGCGACGCGCGACGTGCCAACCGTGAACCAGTCGTCCGGTTCGACGGTCTCCACCGCCCGGAGCGCGTGGAACTCGGCACGCTCGATGTCGCCAGCATCTACCAAGGCGCCGGCCAGGTTACGGTCTGCCTCGGGGAGGCGGCCAGCGTGCCCGACCTCGGCCAGGATTGCCACCTGCTCCTCGAACCGAGCCACGGCGCCCGACAGATCACCCTCGATCAGAGCCACGTAGCCGAGCATTTGAAGGGCTCGTTCCCGGTGCTCGCGAGAGCCGCTCTCTTCGGCCACGACCAGGGCTCGTTCGATGAGCTCGCGCCCGGCATCCGGGTCGCGTCCCGTGAAGTACAGGGTCGGCCCTCGAACGAGCCAGACCTCGGCCTGTGAGAGCCGGCTCGTCGCCTCTGAAAGTTTCAGCGCACGGTCCAAGACACCTTCCGCCTCGTCGATCTGGCCCATCTGAGCATGTGCTCCGGAGATTCGGAGCAGAGCTCGTGTCTCACGAGCCGGGTCGCCAATCTTCCGGGCCAGATCGGCGGCGCGTTCCCAGCCAGCCCTTGCCCGTTCCACATCGCCCAACCACCAGCCTTCCCACGCCAGGTCGTAGAGCACATCGGCGAGATGTTCTTGATCTCCGGCGTGCTCGAGCTCCTGGCGGGCTTCGTTTAATAGCGCCAGGCCGGCTTGCAGCCCCTCAGCGTGCCCAACGCCGAGCCAGACGTCGATCGCCTGGGCGTGCAGTGCGCGTCCACGCAGGTCATGACGGCCGGCCTCTTTGGCGGTCTCCGCCAGCCGCTCCCCGAGCTCCCGCGCACGGCGAATCTCCCCACTCGCCACGAGGCCGTCGACCAGCAACATCTCGAGCTCCAGTCGCTGTTCGGCGGAAGGTGATTCCAGTGCCAAGGCGCGTTCGGCAAAGCCGATCACGGCAGGGAGGTCATCGCGGGCAGCTGCTTTCCGCGCGCTCCGCTCAAGCCCGTTCGCGGCCGCGGTGACGAGTGAGATGTCGGCGTGGCCTTCGAGCTCCTGGGTCAGCCGCGTCGCCTGCTCGAGGTGGTAGGCCTCAATCTCAACGAATTCATCGAGCCGATCTCCGGCCCATGCGGTCAGCCAGTCGACCACGCGCCGGTGGAGCTCGGCGCGGCGCGCCTTGGGCAATGTCGCATACGCCACGTCACGGATCAGGATGTGCTTGAACCGATAGGCGGGCTCCACCGATGGCTCCTCGGAAACGAGGTCGCGCAGGATCGCTTGCTCGAGATGACGTTCCACCGGTCCCTCGACGAGCGTGGCCACCGCGGAGCGCTGGAACGTCCGGCCGATCACCGCTGCCCCCTGCAGGACGGCGCGCTCGTCACGTGGAATGGCGTCGAGCCGGGCGCGGATAAGGGCCTCGATGGTCTCGGGGACCTCGATCTCTGCGACAGCCGCGCTCGCCATCCAGCGGCCCTCCCGCTGCACCACCGCTCCCCGGTCAATCAGCATCCGGAGCGTCTCCTCGACGAAGAGCGGGTTCCCCTCGGCGCGGTCGAGGACCTGTTCGCGCAGCTTGTCCGGGAGTCCTTCCACGTGCAGGAGCGCCCCGACTAGGGAGGCCGTCTCGTCTCGGCTCAGCGGTTCGAGCTGCAGCCTAGAGGCCTCCATTCGTCCTGATCCCCAAGCAGGTCGTGTGTCCAGCAGATCGGGCCGGGACAGGCACAGCAGCAGCACCGGCCGGTCCCTGATCCAGGTCGCCAGGTATTCGATGAGGTCGAGGAGCGGGGGCTCCGCCCAGTGGATGTCTTCGACCACCAGCAGGACCGGCTGCTCGCCTGCGGCGGCTTCGATCATCTTTCGAACTGCCCAGGCGATCTCGCGATCCAGCGCCTCGCCGCCGACGGGCGCTTCCTCCGTGAGGCCGATGGCGAAGGCGAGCCGATCGGCTGTTTCCGAGTCTGGCGCTGCATCGCTCAGCAGCTCGAGCGCAGCCGCCTGGTCCGTCTCCTGCGTGATCCCGGCCATCGTCCGCATGATCTCCGCGACCGGCCAGTACGTGATCCCCTCGCCATATGGAAGGCACCTCCCACGGAGGACGCGCCAGCCATCCGAGACAAGCTGTGCCGCCAGCTCGCGCACGAGCCGACTCTTACCGATCCCCGGCACACCCAGGATGCTGAACAGGACCGCCTTCGATTCCTGGCGAGCACGGCGCGCCGCTTCGCCCAGCAGCGCCATCTCCTCATCCCGGCCGGTAAGCGGGGCACCCATTCCCTCCACGCCTCGGCCTTCCCCCACCTCGGCCAGCACACCGACCGCGCGCCAAGCGCTGATCGGCTCCGCCTTGCCGGCGATCACCCAGCTGCCGGCGGCTTCATAGCGGATGGCCCGCGACGTCGCGTCGTGCGCCGCCGGCCCCACCACGATCTCCCCAGGTGCGGCGTGCTGCTCCAACCGCGCGGCCAGGTTAAGCGCATCGCCGGTGGCCATCGTCGCGCCGCCGAACGGATCGCCGACCACGACCTCGCCAGCCTCAATCCCGATTCGGGCCTGCAGCGTTATCCCGTGACGGGCACGCGCCTCAACGTCGATGGCCTTCAGGAGGTCGAGGATGGCGAAAGCGCTGCGGACCGCTCGCTCGGGATCGTCCTCGTGTGCCACCTGCAGCCCGAAGAGGGCCAGGACGGCGTCACCGCTGAACTTCTCGACGCTCCCTCCATGTCGACGGATCTCATCGGTTGCGCGCTCGAAATAGCGCGATACGAATCCGCGCACGACCTCGGGATCGAGCTGGTCGGACATCGAGGTCGAAGCCACCAGGTCGGCGAACAGGGCCGTCACGTGGCGCCGTTCCTCGACCGCGACGCGGGTCACCAAGGCGTGGCCGCAGCTCGAGCAGAAGCGAGCCTCCGGGCTGTTCTCAGCGCTGCAGTTCGGGCAAGTCACTCTTGCGAGTGTACGGCCCCGCCCTGCGGGTGGGCCGGGAGTTAACCAATCTCAGATGCGTTGCATCCGGAGCCGGCCGCCGGCGAAGGCGTAGATCCCCATCGTCACCGCGAAGTGGCCGACCATTGCCGGGATGACGGTGCCGGTGTTGACTGTCACCAGGCCGCACGCATATCCCAGCAGCACCGAGCCGGCGACGAAGTACCAGTCCCGCTCGCGCCACACACGCCGGTGAGCAGCACCGAAGATGACCGCCTGAAGGGCCACCGCCACGCCGGGGTTGAGCCCGCCCACGAGCATCAGGCCCAGGATGACCGCGCGGAACTGCAGCTCCTCGGCCACGGCGTTTAGGCCGGCCGCTAGGGCGCGGCTGGGGAGCATCTCCAGCGGCAGCGGGAGCAGGGCCCGGAACCGGACCACGGCCAACGCGGCACCGTTGGCGATACCCACCACCGCGAAGATGAGCATGGCCGGCAGCAATTCCCCCACGTCGCCCCCGACCAGGAACAACGAGGCCATGCCGCGCGGCAGGATGATGATGATCCCCGCCGTGAAGATCAGGACCAGCCCGTAGTAGCTCAAGGGGCCCATCCACCAGGATCGGCTCCGGAAGTAGTCGCTGCGCATGATCCGCTCCTGGTCAAAGCGGAGGACGACCATGAACACGGTCATCCCGATCGCGATGGCCAGGCGCAGCGAGTCGCCGAAATCTCCGAGGGCGCCCATCAGGTGGTCGTTTCGTTCATGCGGAGCACGGCCAGGAACGCCTCCTGCGGTATCTCGACCGAGCCGACCCGCTTCATGCGCTGCTTGCCCTCCTTCTGCTTCTCGAGCAGCTTTCGCTTGCGCGTTACGTCGCCGCCATAGCACTTGGCGATGACGTCCTTGCGGAGGGCCCGGATCGTCTCGCGGCTGATGATATGGGAACCGATGGCCGCCTGGACTGGCACTTCGAAGAGCTGACGCGGGATGAGGGCCTTGAGCTTTTCGACCAGGCTGCGACCGATGCGCACGGAGTTGGACCGATGCACGATGAGGCTGAGCGCATCCACGGGCTCGCCGTTGACCAGGATGTCGAGCTTGACCAGGTCCCCGGACCGATAGCCGATAAACGCGTAATCCATGCTGGCGTAGCCCGACGATCGGCCCTTGAGCTGGTCGTAGAAGTCCACGATCAGCTCGGCCAGCGGCATCTCGAAGTGGAGGTTGACCCGGCGTGGGTCGAGGTACTCCATCGTGCCGAACACGCCACGTCGAGCGGTGGCCAGCTCCATGATCGGGCCGACGTGCTCGGTAGGGGTGATGACCTGGACGCTGACCCACGGTTCGGCGATGTCCTCGATCTCCCCGGGCGGCGGCAGGCGGGCCGGGTTGTCGACCACGACCTCGTCGCCGTGGTGGCCCCGGACGCGGTACTCGACCGACGGGGCCGAGGCGATGAGGTCCAGATCGAACTCGCGCTCCAGCCGCTCTTGGACGATCTCCATGTGAAGGAGGCCCAGGAACCCGCACCGGAACCCATGCCCCAGGGCCACGCTGGACTCGGGCTCGTACCCGAAGCTGGCGTCGTTGAGGTGGAGCTTGTCCAGCGCGTCGCGCAGAAGCGGGTACTCGTCGCCGCGCAGGGGGTAGATGCCGGCGAACACCAGCGGCAGCGCGGGACGGTACCCGGGGAGCGGTTCCGCCGCGGGATGGCGAGCGGTGGTCAGCGTGTCCCCAACCCGGGCCTGGGCGATGCTCTTCAGCCCGGTGGCCACGTAGCCCACCTCCCCGGCGCCGAGCGAGGCGGCCGCCACAGGCTGAGGTCGAAAGTAGCCCAGCTCCAGGATATCGGAGCTGAGCCCGGTGGCCATGAACCGGATCCGGTCGTGGTCATGCAGCGTCCCATTCGCCAGCCGGACGTAGGTCACCACCCCTTTGTACGAGTCGTAGTGGCTGTCGAAGACGAGGGCCTGGAGAGGCGCAGCCGGATCACCGGGCGGCGGCGGGATGCGGGACACGATGGCCTCCAGGATCGCCGGCACCCCGGTTCCGTCCTTGGCCGAGGCCAGGATGGCCTCCTCGCGGGGGATGGCAAGCGTCTCCTCCAGCTCCGCCATCACCATGTCCGGGTCGGCGCTCGCCAGGTCGACCTTGTTGATGACCGGGATGATGACCAGGTGCTGCTCGAGGGCCAGCTGGGCGTTGGCCAGGGTCTGGGCCTCGATGCCCTGGCTGGCATCGATGACCAGCAGCGCCCCCTCGCAGGCCTGGAGGGATCGGCTCACCTCGTAGCTGAAGTCGACGTGCCCGGGTGTGTCGATCAGGTTCAGGACGTAATCCAGCCCGTCCGCCGCGGTGTACTGGAGCCGAACCGCCCGGGCCTTGATGGTGATGCCCTTCTCGCGCTCCAGGTCCATGGAATCGAGGACCTGGCTCGTCATCTGGCGGGGATCGATGGTGTGCGTCGCCTCCAGCAACCGGTCGGCGAGCGTGCTCTTGCCGTGGTCGATGTGGGCGACGATGCTGAAGTTCCGGATCCGCTCGCGGGCTGTCACGCGGGCAGAGTCTAGCCGGGCGCCCGCGCTGGGCGGCCCGCATCGGTCTAGCCGGTGCCGACCAGGGTGATCCCGTTCACCGTGCTGTACGAGCTGTCGTAGGTGTTCTGGTGGAGGACCTCGCCGCTGGTCGCGTCGCTGACGATCCGGGTCACGGTCACGTCGAACCCGTGGTGCATGTATTCCACCCGCTGGCTGGTGCCGGTCGGCAGGCTGCTCGTGTATTCGATGGTCTCGACCGCGTCGGTCCGGTTGGTGATGATCGGGTTGGTGAAGCTCACGACCCGGTTGAGGGGCAGCCCCCACAAGTCGAAGCGGACCAACCCCCAGTCGGTGTAGGAGCGGATGATGAGCGGACCCTGGGTGTCGTTGGTGAAGCTCATCGTCTGCGAGAAGTAGTCGGTCGCGAACACCGTGGCGTCCAGACCCATGGGGTAACGGTCGATGTAGTAGTAGTGGTTCATGCGGGAGTCCATCTGAAGTCCGGCTCGCAGCGCGGTGTTGAACAGGGTGGTCGAGGTCGAGCAGATTCCGCCCGCCAGCGCGACGCCACCGGTGCTCCGGCCGCCGATGATCGCCCCGCCGTAGGTATAGCCATGCTCGGGCGTGACCGGGTCGATATCGCGCCAGAAGTCGAACGTGTCGCCGGGCAGGATGACCATGCCGTCGAGGTCGACCGCTGGAATGGAGATGTTGGCCCCGTATCCGTTCCCGTCGCCCGGGACGTAGTAGGTGCTCCAGGTCGACAGGCGGACGAGGTTGGGCAGGATGGCCTCGGCGTCGGCCGTGGTGAGAGTGGGCTCCACGAACGAGGCGCTGAGCACCACGCCTGGCACGACGCGACCCGCACCGCGACGGTGCAGCCCGGCCACGATGGCCTCCACGGTCCCATTCACGTCCAGCTCGCGGCCGCGAACAGCCGGAACCACCCCGGATGGGCCGGCGGCATCGAAGCTGAAGCCGGCATCGGTCGGATCGCGCTGAATGGCCTCCGCCAGCTGTTCCACCGCGCCACTCAGCGTGGTCCGATTCAGGATCACGCCGTACGGCTGGTCTTCATCGGTACCGAAGCCGATGGCCGCATGGATGTCATCGGCCGCCAACGCGTAGGCGTCTGCTCCGTCGGTGAGCTGCAGCGGCGCCGCGAACATGGCCCGCGCCGCGGCCGCGGCCTCGGCCGCCTGCCGCTGGGTGACCTCGAACGGCACCGCCTCGGACGCCAGCTCCACCGCCACGTTCCCCGCTTGAGGGGCGAGCAGGACGGCGGTCAGCGCGGCCCGGATGTCGTCGGGGTGCAGGCGACGGCCGGCGTTGGGCGGCACGACGGCGTAGGTCCCGTCCGGGTTGGTGGCCACCGCCGCATCCTGGGGGCGGGCAAACGCGCGCGCCGCGATTTCGACCACCAGCCGGTCGAAGCGGGCTTGATCCACGGACACCGCGTCCGGCAGCTGGGTGCCCACGACGAGCGAGGCAAGCCGGTGCTGACCATCGGTCCACGGGTTGCCGGTTCGCCCGACGGCCATGGCCGCGCTCACCAGGGCACCGAAATCATGATCCCGCCCAAGGCTCTCGAAGGAAACCGCACTGGGGGTCCCGTCGAGTGTGATGAGCAGATCACCGCTTGCCAGGCCCGCCAGTCCGGAGCGCAGCCGGGCCTCCGTTTCGGCGGCGGTCAGAAACCCGACGTCCAGTCCCGCCACGCTGACGCGCGGCATGACCCGGCCATCCAGCGCCAGCCCCATCCCCGCCGCCACCACGGCCGGGATGGCGAGGGCGGCAGCCAGCACGCCCGCGGCGAAGAGTCCCGCGACGACGGGGCGGGGGAGCGCGGGGGCGCGAGGGGCTAGGTCAGCGCCAGGGGTTGCGACCGCAGGGCTACGCATCGGTTCTGTACGGCGATTGTCGCCGATGCGGCGGATGGGTGTCGAGGCGACCTCGGTGCTATACTCCGCCGCCGATCGGCCCCCCGGCCGAATGCCCCGCGGAACCCTCCGCGAAGTCCCCTCCGCCAGCACGAGGATGGCCCATTCGTGGCTCGCAAAGCTCGCATCTGGAAGGGCGCACGGACGCCATCCGCCCTGAAGCGCGCCCGGCAGGCGCTGCGCCGTCGGACCGTCAACCGGCGGACCCGGAGCGAGGCCAAGACCCTGGTTCTGCAGGCGGCCAGTGTCGCCAGCGGCCGATCCGAGGGTGATGCCGCCGGCGCGGTGGCCGCCGCCATCAGCGCCCTCGACAAGGCCGCCGAGAAGGGGATCATCCATCCCAACAATGCGGCACGCCGGAAGAGCCGGCTGATGGCCAAGATCAACGCGTCCCACGCGCTCGACGCCCAGGCGGGGGCCGGCCCGCGACGCCGGACGACCGCGGGCAAGACCGAGCAGCGCAAGAAGGTCGCCGCCGCCAAGGCCTCCAAGGCCGCTGCTGCCCGTTCCGCCGACCGGCCGCGCACCGCTGCCGGCAAGGCCCGGGTGGCGGTCACGCGTGCGACCCGCGAGACCTCGGCCGCCAAGCGCCGCGCCCCGAAGGCCGCGCCGGCAAGCGACACCCCGTCCGAGACCCCGACCCCGGAGGGCGGCGAGTCCTGATCAGGTCCTAACCGGCGCGGGCGTACGGCGCTCGGCCGGCGTAGACGGCCCGCTCCCCGAGGTCCTCCTCGATCCGCAACAGGCGGTTGTACTTCGCGGTCCGTTCAGATCGGCTCATGCTGCCGGTCTTGATCTGGCCCGTTCCGAGCGCCACCGAAAGGTCGGCGATGGTCGTGTCCTCCGTCTCGCCCGAGCGGTGGCTGATGACCGCTCCCCAGCCGGCCGCGCGAGCGGTGCGGACCGCGGACATGGCCTCTGACAGGGTCCCGACCTGGTTGACTTTGACCAGGATGGCGTTGGCCGCGTGCTCCGCGATGGCGCGCTCCAGGCGCGCGAGGCTCGTCACCAGCAGGTCGTCACCCACCAGCTGCAGCCGATCCCCGAGCCGCCCCGTCAGCGCGGCCCAGCCCGCCCAGTCGTCCTCGGCGAGGCCGTCCTCCAGGCTGACGATCGGGTATCGGCCGGTCCAATCGGTCCACAGGTCGATCAGCGCTGCGGCGTCCAGGCTTCGGCCCTCGCTGGCCAGCGCATACGTCCCCTCCCCGTACAGCTCGGTGGTGGCCGGGTCGAGCGCGATCGCCACGTCCTCTCCGGGGCGGTAGCCCGCCTCCTCGATGGCCTCGAGCACCAGCTCGACCGCCGACTCGTTGCTCGGCAGGGCAGGCGCGAAGCCGCCCTCGTCCCCGACCCCGGTCGGCAACCCGCGCTGGCGGAGCAGCCCACCCAGGGCGTGGAACGTTTCCGCCGCCCAGCGCAGTCCCTCGCGGAACGTGGGGGCACCGAGGGGAACGACCATGAACTCCTGGAAGTCGGTTCCGCCCGGTGCATGCCGGCCTCCGTTCAGAATGTTCACCATCGGCACCGGGAGGGTGACCGCCTCATCCCCACCCAGGTACCGATACAGGGCCTGCCCGCCGGCCGCTGCCGCGGCCCGAGCGCAGGCCAGCGAAACGGCGAGCACGGCATTGGCTCCCAGCCGCGCCTTGTTCGGGGTCCCGTCCAGCTCGACCAAGAACTGGTCCAGCCCGGCCTGATCGGTTGCATCGCGCCCGCCGACGGCCGAGGCGATCTCGCCGTTGACGTTCGCAACCGCGCGCAGCACACCCTTCCCGCCGTAGCGCGCCGGATCGCCGTCGCGCAGCTCGACCGCCTCGTGGGTCCCGGTGCTTGCCCCGCTGGGGACGGCGGCGACGCCCACCGCCCCGCCGGCCAGGGTGAGCTCGACCTCGACCGTTGGGTTGCCGCGCGAGTCGAGGATCTCGCGGGCGTGGACGCGCCGGATGGCGCTATCGGTCACGGCCGGTCCAGGAGCGCCGCCACCCCGGGCAGGGTCCGGCCCTCCACGAACTCGAGCGACGCCCCGCCACCGGTGCTGACGTGGCTCATCTGGTCGATGAGCCCCAGCTGCTGGACCGCGGCCACCGAGTCTCCCCCGCCGACCACGGTGGTCGCCCCGTCCGCGGTGCGCTCCGCGATCGCCCGCGCGATGGCGTTGGTGCCTTCCGCGAAGGGCGCCACCTCGAAGATGCCCATCGGTCCATTCCAGAAGATGGTCCGCGCCTTGCTCAGCGCCTCGCGGTACTTTTCGACCGTCTGGGGGCCGATGTCGACCACCATCCAGTCCTTGGGCACGGCATTGACCGAAACCACCTCCCGCGGGGCGCGGAGGTGCACCTGGGCCGCCACCAGGACGTCGGTCGGCAGCATGAGCCGCATCCGCCGCCGGCGAGCTTCGGCCATGATCGCGGACGCGTTGTCCAGCTGCTCGGTCTCGACCAGGCTCTTGCCCATCTCCAGGCCCTTGGCGGCCAGGAACGTGTTGGCCATACCGCCGCCCACCAGGATGGCCTGGCAGCGGCCGATGAGGACCCGGAGCACGTTCAGCTTTTCGGAGATCTTGGCTCCGCCGATCACCGTGTGGAACGGGCGCGGCGGGCGATCCAGCAGGCGGGACAGGGCGTTGACCTCGCGCTCGAGGAGCAGTCCGGCCACGGCCGGCAGGAAGTGGGTGATGCCCTCGGTCGAGGCATGGGCCCGGTGCGCCGATCCGAACCCGTCGTTGACGTACAGGTCGGCGAACGTGGCCAGGGCCTCGGCGAAGGCGGGATCGTTGGCCTCCTCACCTGCGTGGAAGCGCAGGTTCTCGAGCAACAGCAGGTCGCCGGGACGGAGCTTGCCGACCGCGTCCAGGACGCCGGGACCCAGCGCATCACCGGTCATCTTCACCGGGCGCCGCAGCAGCTGGCTGAGCCGGTCCGCGACCGGCTTGAGCCGATAGGCGTCGTTGACCTTGCCGTGCGGCCGTCCGAGGTGGCTGGCCATGATCACGGTGGCGCCCTGCTCGAGGAGGTAGATCAGGGTGGGGAGACTGGCCCGGATCCGGGTGTCGTCGGTGATCCGGCCGTCGTCGATCGGTACGTTCAGGTCCGAGCGGAGGAACACGCGCTTGCCGCGGACGTCGACCTCCCGGACGGTCTGCTTGTGGAGCGGTCGGAACCGGGCGACCGTCACAGGCGAGCGCCGATGAAGGCGGCCAGGTCGGCCACACGGCAGCTGTACCCCCACTCGTTGTCATACCAGGCGACGACCTTCAGGAGCCGATCCCCGGTGACCAGGGTCAGGGCACCATCGACGATGGACGAGTGGTCGTCGCCCTTGAAGTCCGTGCTGACCAGCGGCTCCTCGGTGTAGTCCAGCAGGCCCTTGAGCGGGCCCTCCGCGGCCGCGCGGAAGGCCGCGTTGGCCGTTTCGGCGGTCACCGGGCGCGTGGTCTGGGCCACGAAGTCGATGACGCTCACGGTTGCGGTCGGAACGCGCAGGGCGTAGCCGTCGAAGCGGCCCTTCAGCTCGGGGATGACCAGGGCCAGGGCGCGCGCCGCGCCGGTGGTGGTGGGGATGATGTTCTGACCCGCGGAGCGCGCGCGGCGCAGGTCCTTGTGGACCACGTCGAGGACGGGCTGGTCGTTGGTGTACGAGTGGACCGTGGTCATGAGCCCGTGCTCGATGCCGAAGGTGTCGAAGATGACCTTCGCCGGCAGGGCCAATCCGTTGGTCGTGCAGGAGGCATTGCTGACCACGTGGTGGCGGGCGGGGTCATACCTCGTCTCGTTGACCCCGAGGACCACCGTGATGTCCTCGTTGCGGGCCGGCGCGGTGATGATCACTTTGCGGGCGCCGGCGTCGATGTGGGCATGCGCCTTCTCGGCATCGGTGAAGACGCCTGTTGATTCGACCACGATTTCGACCCCCAGCTCGCCCCACGGCAGGGCGGCCGGATCCTTTTCGGAGTGGGTGCGGATGTGGCGGCCATCGACCACGATCTCGCCGTCGCCCTCCTCCACGCTGCCCGGGTAGCGGCCGTAGGTCGAGTCGTAGCGGAACAGGTGGGCGTTGGTGGCAGTGGGAGCCAGGTCGTTGACCGCCACGACCTCGAGGTCATCCGGGTGGCGCTCCAGGACGGCCCGCAGGGTCTGGCGGCCGATCCGGCCGAAGCCGTTGATCGCGACGCGGGTGGTCATCGTGGTCGTCGAGCCTCCATCTCGTGAACGAGCGCCCAGCAGCCGACCAGCGACACGTCATCGCCGAACTGCGGGGCGGTGAGCCGCACGCGGGCGGCGGGAATGGCGAATGCGCGGCGCCTGATCTCGGCCCGGACCACATCGTGAAGTTCCGGTCGGTGGTCGGCGATGGCGCCGCCGAGCACCAGGACCTCCGGGTTGAGGACGTTGACCAGCCCGGCGCACATGGCGCCGATGGCGCTCCAGGCGCGGTCGAGCATGGAGCGGCAGCCCTCATCGCCGGCGTCGGCGGCGGCGCACACCGCCGCCGCGTCCACGGTACTGCCGCGGCTCACGAGCTCCCCCAGTCGGGGCGCCTCCCCGCGTTCGAGCAGGGCGGCGCCGTCTCGAGCCAGGGCCGCTCCGGACGCGATGCCCTCCACGTGGCCGGGGGCGCCCTCCCCGTCCGGGGGCCCGTCCAGATCCACCGTCAGGTGCCCGACCTCGCCGGCCGTGCCATCCGGCCCGTGGAGCAGGCGCCCGTCGACCACCGCCGCGCCGCCGATCCCCGTCGATACGGTGACGTACACCGCGTGGTCCACTCCGGCCGCCGCCCCGTGGCGCCACTCGGCGAGGAGGGCAACGTTCGTGTCGCGCTCGAGGGTGGCGGGCAGGTCCAACGCGGCAGACAGCCGATCGGCGATTGGAACCTCCACCCAGCCCGGCAGGTTCGGAGCCTGGTGGATGACGCCGCGCCACGGGTCGAGTGGACCGGGCGATGAGATGCCGATCGCTGTGGGTGCGCCGTCGCCGGCAGCCTCGGCCGCGGCGCGCACGGCGCGGGCCAGCGTCGTGATGCGGTCGAGGGCGTCCTCAACACCGAGCGCGGGCATGGTCGGGATCACCTCGCGGTGGGCGACCGTCAGGTCGGAACCCAGATGGGCTACGCGGATCCGGCTGCCGCCGAGGTCGATGGCCAGAATCGGCCCCAGGTTCCCGGCGTGCACTGGCGTCATTCTACCGGCGGGTACAGAGCGGCCGCCGAGCCTGGCTCGGCGGCCGGTGAGGCGTTGGAGTTGGTGGGCGGCCCGGATTGGCCGCCCGACCGACCGAATCCCGCGCTCAGCCCCCGATCTTGAACATCTTGGTGCCGCACACAGGGCAGGTGCCCTGCGTCGCGGGCTTGCCGTTCTTCATCGTGATCTTGCGGTCATTCAACATGGTCCGCTTGGTCTTGCACTTGACGCAGTAGCCCTCGGTCGCCATCGGTCCGTTGCCTCCTCAGCCTTGATTGCTTATTTCGACCCGCCGTCCTGGTCCTTCCCCCACAGCCGGTGGATGCCGGTCAGACCGGCATCGATGCAGCGAGCCTCCGCGGCCTCCTTGTCCGCGTCTTCAATGAAGCTCCCGTCCGTTCGCTGCGAGTAGACCGCGCAGATCGTCCCTGCGCGCGAACCGGCCAGGCCCGCCAGCACAAACAATGCCGACGACTCCATCTCGAAGTTGACAACGCCTTCACGTTGCAGCTCCTCGGTGAGATCAGGATAGCGAACCGGGAGCGTGCGCATCGCCCTTCCCTGCGGAGCGAAGAATCCGGGCGCCGTGGCGGTGATCCCCACGTGGTAGGCGTACCCCAGCTCCCGGCACGCCTCTTCCAGGGCCCAGACCACGTCGCGATGGGCGATGGCGGGGTACCCCGGATGGACGTAGAAGGCGGTCGTGTTCTCGAGGCGCACCGCGCCGGTCGAGACGACGAGATCGCCGAGGCCGATGTTCGGCTGGAGAGCCCCGGACGAGCCGATGCGAACGAACGTCGGCTGGTCGGTGATCTCGAGCACCTCGGCCAGCACGATCTCCACGTTGTCGGGCCCCATCCCGGTCGACATGACTGACAGGCGCATGCCCCCATAGGTCCCGGTTGCGGTGGTGATCTCGCGGTTGCTCCGCTCGACCTCGACACTGTCGAAGCGCGCGCTGACCTTGACCACCCGACTCGGATCGCCGACCAGCAGGATGTACTCCGCCAGCTCACCCCGCTCCAGCGCGATGTGGTACTGGCGCGCTCCGGTGCGCGGCGCGTCGGCGCTCGTCGGCTCCCTCACGGGGCCGGAGTATACGACTCGTCCTCCTCGTCTCCGCCGTCGTGAGCCTCGCCGCCCGCCCGTGCCGCTGCGTGCTGGATCTGGCTCACCGCGCGCCGCAGGGTCCCATGCCGCCAGGCCAGGGTCAGCAAGCCCGCCACTCCGCCGATGCCCGCGGCCAGAGGAACGGGGATCCGCGATACCGGCGATGGGACAGGATCGGTTGATGCGTCAGGGGCGAGCTGATGCGTGGGGGAGGGCTCAGTGCCGGAACCCAGGTCCGGCGGAACCAGTGGGGCAGCCACCGGGGACGGGTCGACGGGCAGCGGCCCGGGCGACTGCGTCGCGCGAGGGGTCATCTTGGCGCCGGGCCCGCGGGCACCGGCGATGACCCGGACATCGGCCCGATCGCGCGGCCATAGTCGGTAGCCGGCAGCGGGCTCGGCACCGGTCGTCTCCTGGCCCACCACGCTCCGCAGCTCGACCCACGCCCCGGCCGGGAGATGGGGGGCGGTGATCCCACTGGCCGGTGGTGCGAACACGCGCACGGCTCCGCTGCCGTCGTTGATGGTGAGCGACAGGCCGCCACCAGTCGTGCGTCGCGGGCCGTCGCCGACGACGCCGCGGACCACGACCAGGGCTGCCTCGTCCGCCTCGCCGATTGCACCCGTCGCCCGGTTCACCGATACCGGTTCTGCCTGCGTCCCGAGCTTGAGCGCCGGCTCGGTGACCCGCAGGCTGGCCATGCCGGCCTTGGACGAGCGTGTTCCGGTCAGCTCGACCAGCTGCCCGCGGGCCAGCCGCCCGACCTCCGAACCAGTGCGGACCAGGATGGAACCGCTTGGATCAGCCACGACGGCGGTATTCGGGTCCAGCAGGCTGGTCGGGAGGGTTACGACCCCGCGGATCCGAAGCCGGGCGCCGGTCTCGGCGCGGCGCGCGTCCGCAATGGTCACCAGGGCCGACAGGTCTGGCCCAGGACTGGCCGATGGCGACGGGCTGGCCGATGGCGACGGGCTGGCCGTTGGCGACGGGCTGGCCGACAGGCTCGGGCCCGGCGTCGCCGTGGGGGGCGGCAGCACGAAGACGATGTCAGTCGGGTCGCGGGGCTGGACTCGATAACCCTCCACCCCGGTCCCGGAGGAATCGCGCTGTCCCACCACCCCGGTCACGCCCACGTTGGCCCCGGCGAGCCACTCGCTGGTGTCGATCCCGGTGCCGGGCCCGACCACGATCCGGACCGGCCCCGAGCCGTCATCGATCTCGAACGCGTCACCTGCAGCCAGAACCGCCGGGGCCCCCTGCACGATGCCGCTGAGCGTCACGAGCTGCCCCTCAAACGGCTCGTCCACGCTGCCCGTCGCAACCGAGATGGGTTCGGGCTCGATCCCGGGGCCAAGGATGGTCACATCGGCGGCATCAACCCGAATCGTGCGCTGCGCGTACCGATCGTCGACCACCCCGCTGATGCGCACGCTGCTCCCTCGACTGAAGGTGGCGCCGTCGACCAGCACCGCAATTCCGGCAGTGGCATCGGTCAGGTAGCCCCCGCCTTCGGTGAAGTCCGAGTTGGTGATGGCCACGCCGGCCACGACGACCGGGCTGCCGTCTGGGCGGGCGCGTGCCTCGGCCACGGTGAGCGGGGACGGGGTCGAAGCAGGCGTCGCGGTCGGCGTGGGCGACGGCGTCTCCGCCGCGGTGGGCGCGGGCGTGTCGGTCGGCGCGGGCGTGTCGGTCGGAGTCGGTGTGTCGGTGGGCGCGGGCGTGTCGGTCGGCGCGGGAATTTCGGTCGGTGCCGGGGTGGCCGAGTCCGTGGGGCTGGGCATCTGCGAAGCGAACGGGACCGGCGGCGAGCCGGTGTTCTGCGGATCTGGCGCGGAGCGCACCACGAAGTCGACCAGGTTGTGGTCGGTGTCCTGCCCCGAGCCCAACCCTCCGCCCGGAAGGCGCTCCAGGCTCGATCCGGAAGCCGGTGCCGGCGCGGGTGCCGTTTCCAACCAGGTGCTGGCCGCGGTTCCCCAGCCGACCGCGTCGATGGCCGTGGGGCCGCCGATCGTACGCAGGGCGAGGCTGCCGCCGGCGGCAGCCAGGCCCCCGGCGTACGTGGAATCCGCCACACCGGCGAAGACCCCCGCCTCGTTGGCTACCAGCACGTGGGCACCCGGGCCGATGGCCGTGCCCACTCCCCAGGTGGCCTTTCGGGTGACGGTGGCTCCGCTGGCAGTCACGTAGATGAGCTCCAGGCCGTCGAGCGGCAGCGGGGCGGCGTCCGGGTTGTAGAGCTCAACAAACTCGTCCGACGCGCTCGCGCCCCCCGTCATGACCTCCGAGATGACGAGGTGGCCAGCCGTCGCCGCGAAGACCTCGTCGCCGTCGATCGGTGCGGCACGGACCACGTCCGAGATAGCCGCGCCGATAAGCAACACGACCAGCGCGAATGCGCCAAGGGGCGTCCGGTTCGAACCGGCAGCAGAACGAGACATGAATTGCCCTTTCGCGGAGGCGAAACAGGGTTGCGCGCGGCCCAGGTGACGCGGCGGGCAGGGTGGTCCATGCCGGTTACCGCCGGCTTAGACGGCGCGTACAATCCGCGCCCCATGCCGAGCCGTCGCTCTCGCTCCGAGCAGGACCGCGCCGAGGCGCGCCGCCGTGCGCGACGTGTGGCCCAGGGCAAGGAGCTGCTCCCCGAGGATCAGTCGCCCGACGAGGCTCCCCAGGCCGCACGTGGCCGACCCCCGAACATCCTCAGCCGCCTGTTCCCGGCCGCCCCACCGCTGCCCGGCAAAGGCGACCCATTGGCCGGATTCACGTATTCGGGCCGGTTCCGCAGCCTCGTGGCCGGGGCGTGGCTCCTGGCCCGCCACCCGCTGCCGTGGGGCGTGGCGGCCGGCGGCTGGGCCATCCTCCAGCTTGCCCTTCTGCTCACCACGCGCGAGAACCTGGTGGCTTTCGCCATCACCCTGGGCCAGTACACCCTGCTGATCGGTGCCGGGTGGGTGGGCTGGTGGCGACCGTGGCTGTTCGGCGCCACGGCGGGCGTGGTCGGGGTCGTGCTCCACGCCGTCATCGCGGGTCTGATCACGATCCAGGCCGGCGAAGGATTCACCGCGGCCCTGGCCGTCATCGGCAGCCTCGTGGCGCTCGTGGCCCTATACGGCCTGGTCGGCGCCTTCGCCGGCTTCTACGGCGGTTACCTTCGCCGCCGCATGGCCACCCCGACCGCCCCGGCCAAGGGCAAGCGCCGGTCCGCCCCGCGCTGAACCGCGGCGGAAGCGCCGCTGACCCTATGGGCGGTGGGCCGCCAGCGCCTCCTCGGCCGCACGCAGTGCCGCCGCATAGTCCGAACCCAGCCCCAGCACCTCGCCGGTCGAGCGCATCTCGGGCCCCAGCTCGACGCCCACCCCGGGCAGGCGCCACAGGGAGTCGACCGGGGCCTTGACTGCGACCATCGGCCCGTCGGCGGCCAGGCCGGGTGACAGCCCGGCCTCGGCCAGGGTCGCCCCCAGCGCGCAGCGGACCGCGGCCGCCACCACATCCCGACCGGTGGCCTTGGCCACGATGGGCACGGTGCGGCTGGCGCGTGGGTTGGCCTCGATGACCACCACCCGTTCACCATCGACGATGGCCTGGACGTTGAGGATCCCGCGCAGCCCGAGTGCGAGCGCGATCCGGCCCGCGGCCTCGGCCGCGCGCTCCTGGACCGCCCGCGATACGGAACGTGGTGGCAGGACCGCCAGCGAGTCACCGGAGTGGACGCCGGGCGGGTCCCGCTGCTCGAGGATCCCCGGCACGCACCATTCGACCCCGTCCGAGATGACGTCCACGTCGAGCTCCACGCCGGGCACCATGTCGTCCACCCGCAGCGGCCAGCCGATGTCGCCGGCCAGCAGCACCCCCAACCCGACCCGGTCCCGGATGACCACGATCCCGCGTCCCCCGATGACCCACGACGGCCGCACGATGACCGGCAGCCCCAGCTCGGCAACTGCCGCCTCCAGCTCGCCCTGATCGCGGGCCAGGACGCCGCGCGGCCCCTCCAGGCCGAGTCGCTCCAGGAGGGCGGCAAAGCGTTCGCGGTCTTCGGTGTCCTCGATCGCGTCGGCGGTCAGGCCGGCGATCGGGACGTCGGCATACGCCAGGTCGCGGGCCAGGTCGATCGCGGTCTGCCCTCCGAAGGTGAGGAGGACGAGCGGCGGCTCTCCGGTCAGCGCCCGCTCATGGTCCAGCACGTCGAGCACGCTCTCGGTGTCCAACGGCTCGAAGTAGAGGCGCGAACAGGCGTCGTAGTCGGTGCTCACCGTCTCGGGGTTGTTGTTGATCACCACCGCGTCGTAGCCGAGGTCACGAATGGCCCACGCGGCGCGCACCGAGCAGTAGTCGAACTCGATCCCCTGACCGATGCGGATGGGCCCCGACCCGACCACGATCACCGAGCGCCGCTCCGCGGGCGGCGGGACTTCCGGCGCTGCGTAGGACGAGTAGAAGTAAGGCGTATCGGCCGGGAACTCCCCGGCGCACGTGTCCACCCGCCGGTAAGCCGGGGTCAGCCCGGCCCGCACCCGGGCCCGGCGCACCGCGGCGGGAGGCACCCCGGACAGGGCGCCGATTTCCGCGTCACCGAAGCCCAGCCGCTTGGCCTCGCCCAGTGACCCGCCCACCAGGCCGGACTCCGCCGCCACGACCTCCGCGATCCGTTCGCTGAACCACGGCGCGATCCCGGTCACCGCGCTGATCGTCTCCGCGTCGGCGTGCCGGTGGCGGAGCAGGCCCACCATCCGCCACAGCCGCGTGTCGGACGGCGCCAGGAACATACCCAGGTCGGCCGGCGCCCGCCGGCCCAACCCCCAGGCCGGGTCTTCCCACAGCCAGCCCCGGCCTCGCGGCTCCAGCGAGCGGACCGCCTTGAGCAGCGCCGGTCCGAACTCGCGGTCGATGGCCATGGCCTCGCCGGTCGCTTTCATCTGGACCCCCAGATCCCGCTCGGCGAGCGGAAACTTGTCAAACGGCCAGCGCGGGAGCTTCACGACCACGTAGTCGACCGCGGGCTCGAAGGCGGCCGATCCGCCGCCGGTGGCGGGGTTCACCATCTCGTCCAGCCGCTTCCCCAGCGCCACCAGCGCCGCCACTCGGGCGATGGGGTAGCCGGTGGCCTTGGAGGCTAGGGCCGACGAGCGGCTCACGCGCGGGTTGACCTCGATCACCCGGTAGTCGGTCCCGTCGGGGCTGACCGCCAGCTGAACGTTGCAGCCGCCCTCCAGGCGCAGGGCTCGAGCAATGGCCAGTGCCGAACGGCGCAGGCGCTGCACGACGGTGTCGGGCAGGGTCTGGATGGGCGCCACCACGATCGAGTCGCCGGTGTGGACGCCCATCGGATCGAGGTTCTCCATGCCGCAGATGGCGATGGCGGTGTCGGCCGCGTCGCGGATAACCTCGAACTCGATCTCCTGCCAGCCCAGCAGGCCCCGCTCCACCAGCACCTGGCCGATGGGGCTGGCCGCCAGCCCGCGCGCGATCGCCCGCTCAGCCGCGGGCCGATCGGCGGCGAAGCCCCCGCCCCCGCCGCCCAGGGTGAAGGCCGGACGGACGACGACCGGCGCGCCCAACGCCTCGACGAAGGCCAGCCCGTCAGCCACGGACTCCACGACCCGCGACTCCGGAACCGGCTCCCCGATGGAGCGGACCAGGGCCCGGAAGCCACCCCGGTCTTCGGCCGCGCGCACCGCGGCCAACGGGGTGCCGAGCACCCGCACTTCGTATCGGTCCAGCACTCCTGCGTCGTCCAGCCCGAGGGCCAAATTGAGCGCTGTTTGGCCACCCAGGGTCGGTAGCAAGGAATCTGGGTGGTGCTCGGCAATGACCCGCTCGAGGTGCTCCACGGTGAGCGGGACGATGACCACCGTGCCGCCCACGTCCGGATCGGTCATCACCGTC
This sequence comes from Candidatus Limnocylindria bacterium, assembly GCA_046717345.1. GTDB lineage: Bacteria > Chloroflexota > Limnocylindria > QHBO01 > QHBO01 > DASTEQ01. The sequence goes on from JBKJVN010000076.1 coordinate 22,862, forward strand.
GCCGGGTTTGAGTTGACCAGAACCGTCTCCACGCCTTCGCCACGCAACGCCAGGCAGGCCTGGACTCCGGCGTAGTCGAATTCGGCCGCCTGGCCGATGACGATAGGCCCCGACCCGATGATCAGCACCCGGCGCGGTCGCATCGGCTCAGGCAGCACTTGATTCCGACAGATTGGCTCCCGCGAGGGCCGCGTCGAACAGGCCGGCCGCGTCGATCGGCCCGGGAGCGCCTTCGGGGTGGAACTGGACCGATGCCACCCGGCCCCCGGCGTGGACGAGCCCTTCGACCGTCCCATCGTGGAGGTCGCGGTGGCTGACCGCCAGGCCCGCGGCCGCGAGGGCCGGGTGGTCGAGGACCTCGACCTCGTGGTTGTGGGCGCCGATCGTCACGCGACCGGAAGCCGTCTCGATCACTCCGTGGTTCCCGCCGTGATGGCCCACCGCAAGGCGACGAGTGGGAGCGCCGGCGGCCAGGCCGACCAGCTGATGCCCGAGGCAGATCCCCAGCAGCGGCGTCCCGCCGGCGGTGGCGCGTGCCATGAGCCCTGCCACGGTGGCGATCTGGGGCTCCATCCGGGACGGGTCGCCCGGCCCCGGGGAGAGGACGACCAGGTCCGGGTCGTGGGCCGCGACGTCAGCCGCGGTCGCGTCGGGAGGCAGTGCCACGACCTCCAGGCCGCGGCCCGTCAGCGCGGCGAGCAGCGAGCGCTTGACGCCGTAGTCGATCAGGACCGCGCGACCACGGCGCTCCCCGGTGGGGGCGCAGCGGTACGGCTCGCGGGGCGCAACCGCGGCCACGTGGTCGACCGCGTCCCACCGCGGAGTAGCGAGCGCGTCGGCCACGGCCTGGTCAGGGGGCGAATCGGCGTTCCGGATAACGGCCCGCCGGGGCGCCCCGCGCCGAAGCTCGAGCGTCAGCGCCCGGGTGTCCACGCCCTCCAGAGCAGGGATGCCCGCTTCGAGCAGCAGCTCCTCGATCGACGGGCCCGGCCCCGGCGGTGGCGTGACAAGGCGGGTCACAACCAGGGCACGAGCGTGGACTCGGGCCGATTCCAGCTCGGCGCGGTCGATCCGGTAACTCCCAACCATCGGATGGGTCAGGACCACGATCTGGCCTGCGTACGACGGATCGGTCAGGATCTCGCCCCATCCGGTCGCGGCGGTGGTGAAGATGAGCTCGCCCTCGGCCGGCTGGGCCGCGCCGCGGAGCCGCCCGGCGTGGAGCGTCCCGTCTTCGGTGGCCAG